>CAIQOK010000114.1 GCA_903873415.1 uncultured Verrucomicrobiota bacterium
CATGGTATACATCGCAATGATACGAATCCAACTCCGCCGACTCGCTTGATTGTATTCAACCGGTGAATCCATGCCTCAGGGAGCGCAGATCCGTGGCGCCCGGAGCCAGGAAGATGCGCGTGGCCGGTCCGGGGACGATCATCGCAGAGCCCCCCTCACCACGGTGAGCAGGGTGAAAAGCTGGTCCGCGTCAAAATCCCCCGGAAGGGTGACGGACGCCCCATCCGGCAGGTGGACGGAGTAAGACCGGTCCGGAGAAGGTCGGGCGGAGGCCGTGGTGTGTGAAGTGCGCAGTAATTGGACCTCGGCGAGACGGAAGGATTTGGAGTTCATCCCGCCCAGTCTGCCAGTCCCTGCTCACTCCGCATAGTTGGGTTTGCCGGACGGATACTTGAGGAGCAGCAGCCCGGCCCTGTGATTAGGCTGTTATAAGAATTTACCTGGATTCAAGATCCTCTTTGGATCGAGCGCTTGCTTGATGGCGAGATGCAAATCATGCACTTCCTCGGATGCCGCCTGCGGCCACCAGCGCTTTTTGGCCAGACCAATGCCGTGTTCTCCGGTGATGCAGCCGCCCCAAGCCAAGACTTGAGTGAACAGCTCGTCCAGCACCGCTTCGGCGCGCTTTTTCGCCCCGGGTTGCGTATAATCCACCATCACGTTGGTGTGTATGTTGCCGTCGCCGGCGTGGCCGAAACAGGCAACCGGCAGTCCGTGTCGTTTTTGCAACCGTGCGGCAAAGCGGAAGAACTCCTCCAAGCGACCTCGCGGCACAACGATGTCCTCGTTTAATTTTGTGAGGCCGGTGTCGCGGAGTGAATAGGAAAACTCGCGCCGGATTTGCCAGACGGCCTCGCATTTTTCGTCCCCGAGGCCGCGTTCCACAAACAGGGGCTTCTGCCGGAGCACGATTGTCTCCAAGGCGCGGATTTCCGAGCAGACGGATTTTTTCTGTCCGTCCAGCTCGACGATGAGATGTGCTTTGCAGCCGCGCAGGCTCTGGCTTTTGGTTCTGCGATAGGCGGCGGCCAAGGTGAAGGCGTCCGCCACTTCCAGTGCGCAGGGCAGGATGCCGGCCTCGAAAATTGCGTGCAGGGTCCGCAAGGCGTTCCGCATGGATCCGAATCCCACCGCGAGATTGGCGCGGTAGGGCGGGTGTGGGATCAATTTGAGCGTGGCCTCGGTGATCACGCCCAGCATTCCCTCCGAGCCGACGAAGAGGCGGTGCAGGTCGAAGCCTGTTTTGTTCTTGTGGGTGCGACTGCCCAGGCGGGTCACCGCACCGCCGGCCAGCACGACTTCCAGACCTAGGACGTAATCGCGGGTGACGCCGTATTTGAGGCAGCGTGGGCCGCCGGCGTTGGTGGCGATATTGCCGCCCAAGGAGCAATCCTTTCGGCTGGCCGGGTCGGGCGGGTAGTATAAGCCGAGTTTTGCCACGGCCTCTTGGAACTGCTGGGTCAGGACGCCGGGTTGGACCACCGCGACGAAATCCGCCGGATTGATCTCCAGCACCCGGTTCATGCGTTCCAAGGAGAGGGCGATGCCGCCGCGGATTGGAACACAACCGCCGACGTAGCCGTGACCGGCACCGCGCGGGGTGACGGGGATCCGGTGGTGTTGGGCAAATTCGAGCAGGGTCGCTACCGAGCGGGTGGAGAGTGGCAAGGCCACGGCCTCGGGTTTGTGCGCGGCGAACCATTTGTCGCCGGCATACTGTTGAAGGACGGAATCGTCGAGAAGGATTTCGCCCGGCAGGAGTTGGCGCAAGCTTGCGAGGGCTGCGGCGGTGGATCGGGGTTTGCGGGCTTCGGGCATGGGGCCAAGATGGAAAGAGGCGTCGCACCTGTCCAGTTGGATCTGTTGCGTCCCGGCCATGCTGGAGCAGGATCCAGGGGTTGCCAAGGCGATTGACAGGCTTGGCCGGTTTGCCTAGGCTGTCACAACGTTGGATCAGATATGAAAGGCGCGTTGAATCAACACGTGTTAGTTCTGAATCGGCTTTGGCAGGCGGTCAACGTCTGCACAGCCAGACGTGCGTTGACCTTGTTGTTTCAAGGGCACGCCCAGGCGGTGTTCAACGACATCGACGGATCCTTCCGGACTTATAATTTCACCCAGTGGTTTGATTTCTCCCAGCAGGACCCCCACCCCGAGTCGGTCTGTACGGTCTCTTTTCGGATTCGTGTGCCGCGGGTGATCTTGCTGATGGTTTTTGAGCATCTGCCGAAAAAGGAGGTCAAGTTTACCCGGGCCAATATTTTCGAGCGGGACAAGAACACCTGCCAATATTGCGGCGGGGTTTTCGACCGGAAGGATCTGAATCTGGATCATGTGGTGCCGCGGGAACGGGGAGGGCCGACGTCTTGGGAGAACATTGTGTGTTCGTGCATTGAGTGCAACACCATCAAGGCCAA
Source organism: uncultured Verrucomicrobiota bacterium (assembly GCA_903873415.1). Lineage (GTDB taxonomy): Bacteria > Verrucomicrobiota > Verrucomicrobiia > Limisphaerales > CAIQOK01 > CAIQOK01. Next base: position 2,418 of record CAIQOK010000114.1, read on the forward strand.
CCGCACTCCGACCGAGGCTCGGATGCATCTGGTCCGAAAACCCAAGCGTCCCAAGTGGCGTCCTTTTGTGCAGATCAACCTGAGCCTGCCGCAGCACGACAGCTGGCGGCATTTTGTGGACTTGGCCTACTGGAACGTGGAGTTGGGCGGGGAATAGGGGTTTATCAACACGCTTTGGCTGCGGTCTTTGCCGCCTCGATCATTTCCCAGAACTTCGGGTTTTCCTGCAGGGCCTCGTCCTCTTGGACCTTCAAGCCGGAGCGGTAAAGGAAATCCTTCACAGTGTTTTTGCTGAGGATGCGGTGCACCACGACGCCCAAGTCGTGCCGCTCGAAATAAACCCGGTAATCGCCCAGCCGGAACCGGTTGAGGACATGGCCGGCGCGCCGGAGTTGGCCGAACTGCTCCACCTCGGCGGAGAGCATCTGTTGGGGCAGGCCGCGGAAATCCCCCAAAATATTCAATTGGAGTTCCTTGGGCATGCGGGCCAGCTCAGCGGCGCTGGTGGGGTTGAAAATGATTTGAAAGGGTCGCATGGGCTAGTGGGGAGATGGCCGGGCCTTCATAGCCCGGCGGGACATCGGATGGCGCTTGGTTTTAGTGATATGTATTGCCACAACAGCATTGAATCAAAAGCGATCTTCGCAAGCAAGTGCTGGCGGAAGGGGTGCCGGTGAGAAGGGGCGCTTGAGCGGCAAAGTAGAAAGCGGAAAATAGAGAACGGAAAGGATCTGGAAATCGTCACAGGGCGGAGATGCGCCTCCTGTCGCGCACGACGTTAGGGGAGCCTTGTTTTTGGTGTGAATCGGCAGAATTAGCAGGGGTGTGTGTAGCCGGGCGTGGGCTCTTTGAGTTTCTTTCACGCCCTGGCGCTTTATGAGCGCCGTGTTTTTTATGATTTTCTGTGGTCATAGGCCGTCGGAGGGTGATCTGTGCGCTTGGTGCTTTCAGGACCGACCTGCGACATCCGGTCTTTTGTGTTGCCACTCTGGGGTTTGGACATGTTTCTTGGGTTTGGTCTGTAGACAGGTCGCGCCTGCGGCGTTTGAGAGTCAGAGTAGAGGGCAGCATGCAATGGATAATGGGCAGAAGGTGGTTGGTGCAGGATATTTGCCGAGGTTTTCTGTTATTTCCTTCGGCTAGAAAGGAGGACGCGGAAGATCGGAGGCTGGAGATTGTTCTTGGCAAACGCCCCTCTTGTGGCGCAGAGAGGGTCCCTTTGCCCCTTGTTCATAGACCCAGCCTGCCGGTTTTTGACGTCTCCCTCTTGAAGTTCGTGCAGCGGTTTTATTTCACCGCCGGATTCTAAATGAGTTCATCCGGAGCGGGATGCTCAAGACGGCTTTTCAACCAGTCGAGCGCTTGCGCTGCGCTGGTCAATTCATCCTGCAGCTGTTTCTCCCGGATTTCACCCAGGAACCGGCCCAGTTGCGGACCGGGGGACAAGCCGAGCGCGATCAAATCGGTGCCGGTCAGCAGGGGGGGGCGGAGTTGGGGTTGGGCTGCCAGTTCACGGGCTTGGGTCACCAGAAAGTCATGGATGTCCAAGCGCCCGTGTGAGCCGAGGCAGTCGAGCCGGTGCAGCTCCAGTTCCAGCGGGAAGGTCTCCCGCAGGAGAAGCCGGCGCAGCGTGGACTTGCGCATTTTCGGGGCGTCTTTGAACTGCATGTGATCGCGCACCGCTGCCGCGACGGCCTCCACCTGCCTGCCCGGGAACCGAAGGCGCTCCAGAATGGTTACGGCCATCTCCGCGCCGATCTTTTCGTGTTCGTAGAAATGAATGACGCCTGTGAGCGGATCGCGGGTGGCGGTCAGCGGCTTGGCGACATCATGGAGCAGGACGGCCCAGGGCAGCAGAGGATCGGTCTGGGGCGGCAGATGCCCCAGCATGAGCAGAAGGTGGTTGAAGACGCTGCCTTCCGGGTGGTAATCGGGGGACTGTTCGCAATGCACCGTGGCGGCCAGTTCCGGTAAAACGCACTTGAGCAGCCCGCTCCGATGCAGCAATTCCAAACCCCGTGCCGCGTGGGGGGGCTGGAAAAGTTTGAGCAGTTCGTCACGGATCCGCTCGGCGCTGATGATTTGGATTTTATCAGCCAGTGTCTGGATGGCGGAATAAGTGGCGGGCTCGATTTGGAAATCCAGTTGGGTGGCGAAACGCACGGCCCGCAGCAGCCGGAGATGGTCTTCGGCAAAGCGCTCTGCCGGCGCGCCGATGGTTCGGAGAATCCGCGCCCGCAGGTCGGCCCCGCCTCCGACCCAGTCGTGCAAGGTCTCTGATACGGGATCGAAGAAGAGACCGTTGACGGTGAAATCGCGGCGCAATGCATCGGCCCGGGCGTCGGCGAAGTGAACGGTTTCCGGTCGCCGGCCATCTTGGTAATCCGCTTCGGCACGGAAGGTGGCCACTTGGAACTGGTGGCCTTCTTCGAGCACCGCCATCACGCCGAATTTCCTGCCCACGGCAAGGGTCCGGCGGAAGAGCGCCTCCACTTGCCCGGGACGGGCGCTGGTGGCGATGTCGTAGTCGTCGGGGATCCGGCCCAGCAAGAAGTCCCGGACGCATCCGCCGACCCAGAAAGCGGCGAAACCCGCCTGCTGCAGGCGCCGGACAATGTCGGTTGAGATGGATTTTGGAGTGGGCATGAGCCGGTGGTCAGTGGGCAGCAAGCCAGTTTTGGCCGGTGCCAAGTTCCACCTCGATGGGTGCGGCCAGTGGCAGGGCTGTTTTCATTTTTTCCTCCACCATTGGCAGGACCTCGGTCGCCTCGGATTCGAACAGGTCGAACACCAGTTCGTCGTGGACCTGGAGCAGCATTTTCGTTCGCAAGCGGCGGCGGCGCAGCTCCTCGTCGATCCGCAGCATCGCCAGCTTGATCATGTCCGCAGCGGTGCCTTGGATGGGCATGTTGATGGCGTTGCGCTCGGCGGCGGCGCGCACGGTGCCGTTGGCTGAATTGATATCGCGTACCGGGCGGCGGCGGCCGGTGACCGTTTCCACATAGCCCCGCTGCCGCGCCACGGTCAGGGTCTCGTCCATGAACTGGCGGATACCCTGGAACTGGAGGTAATACTGTTCGATGATCTCGGCGCCCTCCTTGCGTGGGATGCCGAGCCGCTGGGCCAGGCCAAAGGCGGAAATGCCGTAGGCGATGCCGTAGTTGACCATTTTGGCCTTGCGCCGCATTTCAGGGGTTACCGATGCGGAGGGCACTCCGTAAACCTTGGCTGCCGTGGCCACATGCACATCCGCTCCGGAGTGGAAGGCCTCAAGCAGGGCCGGTTCCCTGCTCAACGCCGCGATGATGCGGAGTTCGATTTGCGAATAATCCGCGGAGAGCAGGACAAAGCCCCGGTCCCGAGGGAGGAAGGCCCGGCGGATTTCCTGTCCGCGTTCGGTGCGGATGGGGATGTTCTGGAGGTTGGGGTTGACTGAGTTGAGCCGGCCTGTGGTGGTGGCGACGGGATTATAGGTGGTGTGAACGCGCCCGGTTGCGGGCCAGATGGCTGCCGGAAGGGCGTCGGCATAGGTGGATTTGAGTTTGGCTGCCGTCCGGAATTCGAGCAGGCGCTGAACGATCTCGCTTTCCGGGGCCAGGGCGAGCAGCGTTTGCTCGTCCGTGGAATACTGGCCGGTCTTGGTTTTTTTGGGCGCGGCGGCCACCTTCAGCTCATCAAACAGGATTTCGCCCAGCTGCCGGGGCGAGTTGACGTTGAACTCGCGTCCGGCCAATCGCCAAATAGCTTTCTCCGCCGCGCCCATCTCCCGGAAAAGTTCACCGGCGAATTCGGCCAGGATTTTCGAGTCCACCCGGATCCCCTCGTGTTCCATGTCCACCAGAACGGGAATGAGCGGGGATTCGATCTCGTAAAACAGTCTGTCCTGGCCTTTGTCCTTGAGCAATGGTTGGAGGATGCTGCGGAGTTGCAAGGCGGCGGCGGCCATTTCAAGGGTGCGTTCGGCGGTTTTTTGCGAGGCGACCTCCCCCAGATTCAATTGCTCCTGTTGCGTCTGGACGGAGGACATCAGGCTGCAGTCGAGGTAAAGCTCCGTGAGATAATCCAGCCGATGCCGTTGGTCCGGCTCGATCAGGCTATGGGCGGTGAGTGTGTCGAAGAGCGGGCCGCGCACCGAAAGGCCGCGCCACTTCAACAGGCTCAGATCGAATTTCAGTTCGTGCCCTACTTTTTCTATTTGTTCATCGGCGAAGATGGGCTCGAACTCTCCGAGCACTGCAGCAGCCTCCCGGGCATCGCTCGGAAGCGGCACGAAAATCCCCGCGCGGTCCGAGAGCGAAAAGGCCAACCCTTCCAGTTGCGCGCTCTTGGCATCATCCCCGGTCGCCGCCGCCTTGAACCCAAAGGAAGTCGCCTTCATCAGGCGTTCCAGCAGCCGCATCCGTGCGGCCGGCGTGGAGGCGATTTCAAACTCATGCGGCAGTGAGCTGAAAGGTTCCGGGGGCCTGACGGGTTTTTTGGGCGGGACGGAGTCTGATTGCTCGGAGTGGTCCGACTGAGCGTCTTGGAGACAGGCTGGGGCGGCACCGGTGGACTGGAATGGGGCTGATGCGGAATGGGCGGGCGGGTTGACGGATGCCGGCGAAAAACCGCGACCCGCCTTGAAATGATTGCCAAACAGGCGGCGGCCGATGGAGTTGAACTCGAACTCGCTCAAGAGGGCCTGCAGGGTTTGATCGTTGCGCGGCTGTAATTTCAGGGATTCCAGATCCTCGGGGCAGGGTGCGTCGTGAAGAATGGTGACCAGATGTTTAGAGAGCAGGGCCAGATCGCGGTGGGTCTCCAAGGATTCCTTGAGCTTGCCTTTGAGCCGGGCCGTGCTGGCCAGCAGATTCTCCACCGTGCCGAATTCGGCGATGAGCTTGATGGCGGTTTTCTCGCCGATTCCCGGCACCCCGGGGATGTTGTCCGATGCGTCGCCCATCAGTGCCAGCACGTCTACCACCTGTTCGGTCCGCTGAATCCCCCAGCGCGCCTTGATCCCGTCCGGGCCCAGAATCTCGGCATCGTCGCCCGCCCGTCCGGGTTTGAAGATGAAGGTGTTCTCATCGACGAGCTGTCCGAAATCCTTATCCGGGGTGACCATGAAAGTCAGGAAGCCGGCCTTCTCGGCCCGGCGTGCAAGGGTGCCGATGATATCGTCCGCCTCGAAGCTGTCGTGTCGAAGGACGGGTATATGAAAGGCTTCGATCATCCGGCGCACGTGAGGCAGTGCGGCGGAGAGTTCCTCCGGCATGGCTTGGCGCTGGGCTTTGTATTCGGGGAAGGCGGTGTGGCGGGCGGTGGGGGCGGCCGTGTCGAAAACCACGGCCAGATGGGTCGGTTCCTGATTGGTCAGGATGTCGAGCAGGGTTTGGGTGAAACCGTAGAGGGCCGAGGTGTTAAGCCCCTGGGAGGTGAGAATCGGGCGGTGGACAAAGGCGAAATGCGCCCGGTATACGAGAGCCATGCCATCCAACAAAAAAAGCCGTTTTGCCATGCCGCCATGAAATCAGGTTTCCGGCCCATTGGCGCGCAGTTTTTTCAGCGTCCCAGCAGCGTGCCTGACCGGGAGAAGATCCCAGCCGGATTCCCCAGAGCCTGCTTGAGCAGCACATCGGCATCCCAGGGGTTGTTCACTTCGGAGAGGGCCAGGAGTTGCCGGGGCGAGAGCCTCAGCCAATAATGCCAAGGCGACACTAGCGTGGTGTGGATGAGAGGGAAATCCGAACCGTAGACCAGCCGGTCCTTGAACCCGGGGCGGGTGAGGGCTTCCTGCAGAAAAAAATGTTTGTTGATCTGGGTCAGTGATGAGATGTCCGAGTAGAGGTTGGGGTGGGAATTCATCAACGCGGCAAGCCGGTCACTGCTGCGTTGGCCCTGGTATTTGCCGGTGGATGCGATGTGCGCGGCGATGACTCGCACGCCGAGGATGAGCGGGAGCCGGAGCTTGTCCGGGTCGCAAAAGGCGTCGGCGGCCGAGGAGAAGGATTTTTCCTGGCCGGCATGCGTCAGCAGCGGGAGCTCCAGCTCGACGAGCTTCTTGTAAAAGGGCATCAGCCGGGGATCAGCCGGATCGATGTTCATGATGGATGGAATCCATTTTATCAGAACCGCGCCGTGGGATTTGGCCCAGTCCAACCGTTCCAGCGCGTTGGTGCGATAGGGATTGATTGAGGCGCCAAAGAGCAGGTTGGTATGCCGTGCCACCGCGCGCAGGACAAATTCGTTGGGGATATAAACCTCTGTTCGGTCCGGGGCCAGCGATCCGTCCGGGCCCACGACCCCGTCTAGTGCAAGTATGACCGCCTTGCTTACGAGGCGGCTTTGGGCGAGCGACTCCGATATCCGGTCGGGAACCAGGTCGTCGCCGCTGCGGATTAATTCCTTTTGTGAGAGGCCAAAGCTGCGGAGGTAGATGCCAAACTTCCAACTGTCCCGCAGTCTGGCTGAAACGAAACAGCCGCTGCCACCAGCGCCGATTCCCGCAACATGGCAGTGCAGATCCACGATGCCTGTCGGCAGGGGCTCCACCGGGCCGTAGGCTCCGGCAAAGGCAAGCTTGAGTGCCAGGATTAGAATCGCGCAGAGTGCCACCGCCCGGTTCCATCCAGCGAAGCTGGGCTGTTTTTTCATTTCGGTTTGTGCCGCTGTCTTTGTAACAGCGTTGGTGAGTGTGTTGGTAGTTGATAAAAAAGAGGGTTGCATCAAAAACAAAGTTTTTATCCCGGTTGATGGAGAAGTCCGGGCAACCTGAGAACCTCCCAAGCCCTTATCCACGGCGAGCGGGGCAGGAGGGCAAAGTGCAGTTTGTGCGTGCGTTGACTGGCGGGTTTTCCTAAGGTCTGGTCCGATTTATGGCAATTATTAAACCCTTCGCCGCGCTGAGGCCCCAGCCCGGTTTGGCCCCTGAAATTTGCGAACTGCCCTATGATGTGATGTCCTCAGCCGAGGCGCGGCATCTGGCGGCGGGCCGGCCGCTGAGTTTCCTGCACGTGAGCAAGCCTGAGATTGATCTGCCGCCTGCCACCAATCCTTATGCAGCGGAGGTCTATGCGCAGGGGCTTGCCAATTTCCAAAAACTCATCGCGCAGGGCGCGCTGCGTCAGGATTCACATCCCTGTTTTTATCTTTACCGGCAGATTATGGGCACCCATACCCAGACCGGTTTGGTGGCCGCGGCCAGCTGTGAGGATTATCTCCAAGGCGTCATCAAGAAACATGAGCTGACCCGTGTGGACAAGGAGGACGATCGGGTCCGGCACATTGAAACGCTCAACGCCCAAACCGGGCCCGTGTTTCTGACCTATCGCGCCGGGCCGGCGCTGGATGCTTTTGTTGCCGGCCGGACCGCGCTGCTGCCGGAAGTGGATTTCACCGCCCCGGACGGAGTCCGCCACACGGCTTGGACTGTGGCGGATGGGGATGGCCTGGAATTTATCGAGCGGCAATTTGCCGCGATTCCCGCGCTCTACATTGCCGACGGACATCATCGGAGCGCGGCGGCGGGGCGGATTTACTCCGCGCGGCAGGGTGCCGGTGGCAGTGCGGCGTTTCTGGCGGTCATCTTCCCCCACAACCAGATGCGCATTCTTCCCTACAACCGGGTGCTGAAGGATCTGAACGGGTTGCCGAAGGAGCAGCTGCTGGAGAGACTGGAGAAGGTTTTTGTGGTTCGTGACGGCGGTCCGGCCCAACCGGCGCGCAAACACGAGCTGGGCTTTTTCCTGGGCGGAATATGGCGTACGCTCCAATTCCGCCCCCAGTTCACCGCCACCGAAGATCCGTTTGAACGGCTCGACGTCACCCTGCTCCAGAAGCAGGTGCTCGGTCCGGTCTTCGGCATTGACGATCCGCGCACGAGCGATCGGATTAATTTTGTCGGCGGGATTCGCGGGACCGCCGAGTTGGAAAGTCTGGTCAACCGCGGTGACTACGCCTGTGCTTTTTCGATGTTTCCCACCGGGATTGAGGATTTGATGAGCATTGCCGACTCGGGAGGGATCATGCCGCCCAAGAGCACTTGGTTCGAGCCCAAACTGCGCGATGCGATGTTCACGCATTTGATCTGACCCGCGCTAGGATCTCAGGTGACGGGGCCTAGATTTTGACCTTGAAGGTCTCGTCTTTGGCGAGCGACTGCACAAAGGCCGCCATCAATTGAGGAATGAGTTCCAGATCCTTGAGGCTCACCACCTCCACTGGGGAATGCATGTAGCGGTTGGGCAGGCTGATCAGCGCGCTGGCGATGCCTCCGCGCGTCCAGAAAATCACATCCGTATCCGTGCCGCTGCTGGCGGACATCGCCTCGTGTTGGAGGGGGATCTGCTGCTGCTGCGCAACGGTTTCGAGCCGTGCAACGAGGGCAGGATGGTTGCATCCCCCGTGCGTGAGCGCCGGGCCACCCCCCACCTTGATGTCGCCGTGCTGGGCTTTGCTCACTGTGGGATAATCGGTGGCGTGGGTTACATCCACCACCAGGGCCAGATCGGGTTTGAGTGAATAGGCGATTTGCCGGGCCCCGAGCAGACCGACTTCCTCCTGAACATTTGAGACGGCGCAGACCTCCACGTTCAAGGCGATAGGGGACTCTTTCAACAGGCGCAGGGTTTCGGCCACGGCAAAGGTGCCAACGCGGTTGTCAAAGGCGCGCGCCACGGCGAGGTCGCCGCGCAAAATGTCAAACTCGTCCGCCAGTGTGATGGGATCTCCAACACGCACGATTTCCTGTGCGGCTGGACGGGTGCCAACGCCTATGTCGATGAAAAGGTCGTGGATCTTCGGCGGTTTGGGGTCGCCCTCCAGCTTGGTCAGGTGCGGCGCCACATTGCCGACCACACCCTTGACCGGGCCGCCGCGGGTATGGATGACGACGCGCTGGGCCTTGGTGATGGCCGCGTCGATGCCGCCCATTTTGCGGACGTAAAGAAAACCGTTTTCGTCGATGTAATTCACGGCCATGGCGATTTCATCGGCATGCGCCGCGAGCATGATGCGCATGCCGGCCCCCTTGTTGAGGACGGCCACGCAGTTGCCGTAGGCGTCGGAAAAGGTCTCATCGGCGAACTGGCCGGCGTAATCCAGCCAGACGCGCTGGCCGCGGGTTTCGTGGCCTGTGGGACTCGGGGTGTTGACCAGAGTGCGAAGGAAATTCAGCGATGCATCACGCATGGAGCCAAGCTACCCGCCCAAACGATCCGGTGAAAGTGGAAATTGCCAACGGTTTCCGCGAGGTCTTGGGGCGTTTCCCGGAAAAACCCCCGGCCGGGATTTGCGCTTTCATTGCTCTGGCGTAAGTTGGCTCCTGAAACGAAGTTAAAACCAAAGGAGAAAGGCAAGTTATGACAACCTTGGAAGCCAATGACAAACTCACTGCCGATCTGCAGGCCGTCATGCAGGATGCGGAGGAATTGATGAAAGCCACCTCGGGTCAGACCGGTGAAAAAGCCGCCGAGTTGCGCGCCCGCTTGGCCGGTGCCATCGAGACCGCCAAGACCACCTGTCGGCGCTGGCAGGCCAAAGCCGTGGAGGCCGCCAAAGCCACTGACAACACCATCCGCGAGCATCCCTATGAATCCATGGGGGTTACTTTTGGTGTGGGTCTTTTGTTGGGGGTGCTGGTGGGACGCCGGCAATAAGCCATGGAACCCCCGACCGGGAATCGCACGGGAGTTGTTTCCTCATTGAAGCGGTTGCTGGCGACGCTGCTGGCGACCGCTTGGATCCGGATGGAATTGCTCGCGGTTGAAGTGCAGGAGGAAGGCAGGCACTGGATTCAAACCTTGCTGTGGACCGCTGCGCTGGTCGCATTGGGTACAATGACGCTGGGGTTGATCACCGCCACTCTGGTTTTGGTTCTATGGGAGCAGCATCGGGTTGCGGCGCTGGCCGGGCTGAGTGGCATCTATTTGGCAGGCACTCTCTTTGCCGCCTGCCGCTTGCGCCGGCGGCTGCGGGGCTGGGCGGCGTTCCCGGCCACCATCAACGAATTGAAAAAGGACAAAGCATGCTGGGAGGAGAACAATGAATGAACTGAGCCTGCGCAAACAGGCCTTGATTCTTGAGAGCTGCGCCAATCGACTGGCCGTTCGGACCGAAGCGGCCAATCTGAAGTCGGCCGCAGCAGGTGTGTTCAATCTTGCGCAGAGGGGGAACTGGTGGACGGCGCTTGCGCCGGTGGCTGCATATCTCGCGTCCCGTTGGCTGCAACGCAGAGGAGACTCCAACGAAAGCGGCAACCCACGGTTCAAATGGATCCAGCGTCTCTTCTCATTCTGGCAAAATGTATCCGCCGGCCCGGTCAAGCCTGGAGTCCCGCCCTCGGCTTGACCGGGTTCCTTTTTCCGGGCCGACACTCACAGATTCACATGCCACACCTTTGCGGGCGGGAATCCGTTGAAATAAGTCGCGGAGGCGTTGCTGTAGGCGCCGATATTCTCCGCATAGACCAGATCATCAATCGCCAGATCCGGCAGCTCTTCGGATTGGGAAATGGTGTCCAGTCCGTCGCAGGTCTGGCCAAAGACCGCGCAGACTTCCCTCTTCCCCTTTTTGAAAGTCTTCAAGTGATACTGGCAATGATCGAAAATGATTCCGCTGAAAGTGTGGTAGACGCTGTCGTTGATGTAGTAACAGGTCTTTCCATCGCGTATGGCCTTGCCGATGATGCGGGCCAGTGATATGGCCGCGGAGGCGACCAAGAAGCGTCCCGGCTCGGCCAGGATTTGGATGTCCTTTGGGAATAATCGTTCGATTTCGGTGTTGATTTTACGGGCCAGCTGGCTGAAGGGGCGGACGTGCCGGTCGTAAGGTGCGGGAAAGCCTCCGCCGATATCGAGGATCTTGAGTTCATGCCCGCGGGCTTTGGACTCCTTCATCACGGCGGCTGCGGAGTTGAGAGCCTGGACGAAATTTTCAAAGTTCGTGCACTGGCTGCCCACATGGAAACTCAGACCTTCCACCACCAACCCGAGCTTGAAGGCCGCCAGAATCAAGTCCACCGCCTCGCCGGGAGCACAGCCGAATTTGTTGGAGAGCTCGCATTGCGAGCCTGTATTGGACACGGCCAGACGGAGGACCACTCCGGCGTGAGGGGCGTATTGGCGGATCTTTTTCAGCTCGTTCAGATTGTCATACGTCACGAGCGGCTTGTAGCGGTCCAGCGCCACCAGGGTCTCCTTCGGCTTGGTCGGATTGGCGTAGATGATTTTGTCCCAGATGAATTCCTGCTGTTGCCTGGCGGGCAGGTGCCGGATGTTTTCATAGACCGTCATGAACTCCGGCAGCGAGGCCACGTCGAAGCTGGCACCGGCGTGATACAGCGTGTTCACAATCTCCGGGGCCGGGTTGGCCTTGACCGCATAATAGACCTGCACCTTGGGCAGATGCGTCCGGAACTCGGCGTAGTTTTTGCGAATCAAGTCGTGATCAATGATCACCAGCGGGGTGCCGTGTTTGCGGGCGGCGGATTGGAGCTGCTTGTGCGTCATATAATAATGCGTTGACCGACTTAGGGTGTTTGGCGCATCCGCACAAGACAAAACTCGTTTCAGATCACCCTCGCCGCAGAAGGGTGGTGTTTTCAGGGCGGGTTGGCCTTGGACCTGCTGATCCTGTGGGATGGCAGAAGAAGTCCCGGCGTTGTTGTTTGGCGGCTGGAAAAGGGCGCAAAGCCTGGGTGCTTTCGTGTTTTGGCTCGCAGGCGGTGCCGCCGCTCCAGCCGCTTGCTTGCCGGCTTTGACGTTGCAGGATCACCTCCATTCTGCCGACGCCGTCTTCCACGCCACAGTCCTGTCCGTCGGTGCATTTTCCAATCCAAGGGATGGATTGATCCACACGCGAACCGTGCTTCAGGTCTTGGAGGTCTTCAAAGGCCGACCGCCCGCCAGAATCCCCCTGGTTCACCGGGGAGGAAATCTCGGCACCACTGGAATGAGCGATGATTTGTCGCCGGTCCTCAGGGTCGGAGAGGAGCGCGTGTTCTTTGCATCGCATCGTTTGGACGGGACTTGGTTTGCCGCTCAGGGTGAGGTCAGTGCGGTGAGATTGAGGCGTGATTCCGGTGGCAGGTTGCAGAGTGAGGGGGAAAACCTTCTGCGCGGACTTCATGCCCTCATCGACCCAGCCAACCCGCCCGAAATCTATACCGGTCCTGCGACTTCCCAAGGGTTCAGTCTTGATCCCAGTGGGGACTCGGGTGGGCCGAGCACAAACGGACTTCTGTCGGATGCTTTTGGCGTGCCGGCCCGCTATGTTGCGCCGGATCGGGGCGAGGCGATCCCTTATCTGGTGGATGCGGATTTCCTTCCGGCGGGGATCGGATTGGCGCAGGCTTTGGGTGCGGTGAGCAACGCTTGCGCGGCGTGGGCGGCGGCGAGCAGTTGCAGATTTGTTTTTGGCGGCGTGCAGAGTTTCGGCACCAATGCCGCCAGCATTAGCAACGCCGACGGCACTCTGCGGATCCAGCTGCATGACCATTACAACTTCATCCCGTCAGGTGACATCCTCGGGGAAGGGGGGAGCTGGTATAGTGTGGGGTTTCTGCCCAATGCAGGCTGGGGGCCTGGAGGCAAGGTGTCGGGCATGGAGTTTAATCAGGGCTTGAACGGATTTGTGGTGATCAAGCATACCAACAGTGTGTTGCAAAACCTTGCCACTTTGACCGAGGTGATCACCCACGAGGTGGGTCATGTTCTCGGGTTGGCGCATTCCTCGGATCTTGTCACTCCCAATTCTGTGCTGACCAATTCGATCATGTTTTACCAGGTCCATGGAGACGGGCGGGCCGCAGGGCTCAACAGTTACGACACCAATCTTGTGCGCCAGGTGCATCCCCTCAATACTCCGCCTTACTCTTACAACCGGGTCATGGATCTTACGGACGCCTCGCCGCAGCCCAACGTCCCGGGCATCAATCAGCTCGAGCTGCGCGGTTACGATCTGCAATCCCCGGCCAGCGCCCTGGCCCTGAGCACGGCCAATGCCACGGCAAATTATGGGGCCTTCACACTCGCAGGCTCGACCCTCAAATTCACACCAAACCTGCAGGGGAACGGCCCGCGCACTGATCCTGCCGGCACCGGCTATTATGACAGGATCTATGCCCGGTTGTCGGACGGAACCAATAGCTCGCCTTACCTCAGCGTTCGGACGGTCTCCCTGAGCCATGACTCGGATTCCCCTTCCGACGGTTTGCCCGACGCGTGGATGAGCGCCGTTTTTGGACATTCCGGGCCGCAAGCATCCGACAAATCCCGCGCCGGGGATGATGCCGATGGCGATGGGCTGGGCAATTTGCAGGAATATATCGGGGGCATGAACCCTTCGGACAAGGGGTTTGCCCAGCGAATCACCTTGGTCCAGCCCAACATCCTCCAGTGGCAGGCCAAGGCCTACGAACTTTATGAAGTTCAGACCGCCACAAACCTGTCCGAGCCCGTCTGGGTGCTGGCCGGAAATCCCGTGATCCCGACGACTTCCACCGGCAGCCTTTCAAACATCTACGATCCGGCCCTGCCAAGGCGTTATTTTCGCGTGGTAAAAGTGCCGTGAGGCCCTGGTAAATAAAAAAACCGTGGCGCCGGAAGGTGCCACGGTTGATTCAGATCAGTATGGAGGGTTAGTCGAACGCGTGACCGGCGCAGCAGAGGACGTTTTTCACCTTGTGCCGGACGAGTTCCTTGACGGCGGTCCGGGCCGGCGCGAGATATTTGCGGGGATCGAATTCCTTGGGGTTTTCCGCAAACACCTTGCGGATGCCTGCCGTCATCGCGATGCGCAGGTCGGTGTCGATGTTCACCTTGGTGCAGCCCACGCGGCGCGCCACTTCGATGTCGGACTCGGGAACGCCTTGGGCGTCGGGCATCTTGCCGCCGTATTTGTTGACTTCGTCGACCAGATATTTCGGAACGCTTGAAGCTCCGTGCAACACCAAGGGATAGTCGCCCATCCCGGCATCCATCAGTGCTTTCTTGATCAGCTTAAGGCGTTCGAGATCAAGGTGTTGTTCGCCCTTGAACTTATAAGCCCCATGCGAATTGCCGATGGCGATGGCCAGAGAATCGCAGCCCGATTCCTTGACGAATTTCACTGCCTCCTCCGGCACGGTATAGTGGCCGCTCATGGAATGAGCCCCGCCTTCTTCACCTTCGTCGAACTGGGCGCCGACCAGATGGCCCAGTTCGGATTCCACCGAGCAATTGTGTCTGTGGGCGTATTCCACCACTTTGCGGGTGATTTCCACGTTCTTCTCGAAGCTTTCGTGGCTGGCGTCAATCATCACACTGGTGAATCCCTCGTCAATGCACTCTTTGCAGAGTTCAAAAGTGTCGCCGTGGTCCAAGTGGACCGCGATGGGAATGTTGGAGAGGCTCACGGCAGCCTCGATGAGTTTCTTGAGATAGACCGGGTTGGCGTAGGATCTGGCCCCCTTGGAGATCTGCAGCATCAGGGGCGCTTTTTCCTCCTCACAAGCCTCAACGATGGCCTGGATAAGCTCCATGTTGTTGACGTTGAAAGCGCCCAGGGCGTATTTCCCCTTCAGCGCTTTGGCGAACAAGTCTTTCGTATGTGTCAGTGGCATAATGTTTCAATTTCAGGTTTCAATGGATCGCGTCCAGCGGCAATCAATAGGCAATACTAGGACTGACGGGGTGGAAAGGAAACGAAATTTTCCGGCCCGAAAACATCCTTGGGAGTGAAAACAGAAGCCGGAGGTCGAATCCTAGGGCCGACGACACAAGGAGTCCCTTCCAAAGGCAGGAGGCAATGGGTCAGTCCAAAGATCGGACGCCAGAAACACCCATCATCCATCTTCCGCATCCTTGGGGCTTTCTATCACCTTAGGTGTGGCATGCCTATAATAGATCCGCATCCGATCCATAAACCCTCTCAAGGGCCGAGCGTAGATGCCAGAAGCTGCTGTTTGTAATTGGCCGCAGCCTGAGCTTTGAGAAGCCGGACCATAAGCGTTCTTTTTAGGTGCCTATGGTCCGTGGTACAACGCTGACTTCAGGGGCTGGGTTTCCTCTGTTCATCCCCTCCCCGCCCTTTTGCCTGCGGCAATCAGTGTCCCGGAGGATTCACCAGTTCGCTCAGCTTGAAGATCGGCAGGAACATGCAGATGACCATCCCGCCAATGACCACGCCCAGAAAGACGATCAGAATCGGCTCGATCAGTGTTGTCAGTCCGGAGAGAGTGGTCTCAATCTCCTCATCCAGAAAGTTGGAGATGCGTTCGAGCATGTTGTCGATCTTGCCCGTCTGCTCGCCGGCTGAGACCATGCGAATGATCATCGGGGGAAACACCGGATGTTTCCCCAAGGCGGCGGAAATGCCCTCGCCCCGTTCAATGTCGCTGGCCGCATCCGCAATGGCTTTTTCCATCACCACGTTGCCCACAGTCTGGGTGACAATCTGCAACACCTCCAGAATCGGCACGCCGCTGCGGATCAGAGAGGCCAATGTGCGGGTGAAGCGGGCCAGGCAGATTTTGTGGGCGATCGGACCGAAGATGGGCAGTTTGATCCGGCGCGAATCCCAGAACAGGCGACCGGCCTTCGTTTTGATGAAGTGCAGCCAGCCATAAACCCCCGCCGCACCCGTGATCAGCATCAGCAGGATGTATTTTTGCATGAACTCGCTCAGGTTCATCAGAAAGAGCGTTGGTCCGGGCAGCTTGCCGCCGAAGGAGGAGTAAATGCTTCCGAATACCGGGATGACTTTTACCATCAGGAAGATGGTGATGCCGATGGCCACCACCGTGACGGTGGTGGGATACATCATGGCGGATTTGACTTTTTTGCGGAGGCGCGCGGCGTTTTCCAGATAGGTGGCAAGGCGGGCCAGGATTTCCGACAGGAGCCCCCCCTTTTCACCCGCGCAGACCATCGCCACATAGAGCCGGTTGAACACCTTGGGATGCTTTGCCAGCGCCTCTCCGAAACTATCCCCCGCTTCCACCCGCGAACAGACGTCGCGGATCACATCCCGCATGGCTTTGTTGGAAGTCTGTTCCGCCAAGCCCTGCAGCGATTGAACCATGGCCAGACCGGCATCAATCATGGTGGCCAATTGGCGGGTGAACAACACCAGATCCCCAAGAACCACGTTTCCGCCTCCGGTCCGGCCTTTCTTGGCCAGCTTTTCCTGGATGGAGATGACCAGGAGATTGCGGTTGAGCAGGGCAGAGATGGCGGCCTGTTCATTGGCGGCCTCCACCGAGTTGCGGATTTCCCGCCCGGTGACCGTTTCCCGCGCCACATAAACAAATGACGACATAGTTTTTAAAGTGCAGCCCAAGCCGTTCGCTCGCGGGCATGCCTGATTTCAAGCAGTTGGCATACCAAACGCCGTCCGTCTTCGATCTCTTTCGATTCCTGCGTTGTGCTGCGGAGTGGGGGCGGTTCCCCCTGCCGCTCAGCCAAGGATGCCTTGCTGCAAGGATCATGCCTTGCGCCTGATCCGAAGGTTGCGGCGGGCCCGCGTGAGGAGTCGTTCATGCGCGCCGGTGAGGATGGCATCGCAAAGGCTTTCTGCGAAGTTTGGCTGGCACTCCATCTGCCTTTGATAGTGGACGGTGGCATCCGAAAACCGCGTCCGGCCTTGCCCAGTTTTCCATCCAGTTGCACAGAATCTGGTTTCCGAATGGGAAGTTCGCGCCCCTGCGGTTTCGGGCTGGCCGGAGGTTCCTGCCCCGGCCGCATCGGCCAGGGAAGGCGAGGGGTTCCGACGGATTGCCTCACGGGCGCAGCCGGACGTTTTTGTCCTGAAACCGCCAAAAAAAGCCTTTCAAAGAAGCGGTACGGGGGATGTTTTTTGTCTTAAGTTGTTTGTATTAAGCGTTTTGCTTTGATGCGTCCCGTTGTGGCTCAGTAGTGGATTAAATGTTGACACCCGGTTGCCTCTTGGGAAATCATTTTCTCAAGTCACTCCACTAGTGAGCGGAGTTGAGAACAGTCGAAATAATAAACGAACACAACTAAACAAATGAAATACAACAAATGGACATTGGTCCTCGCAGCAGCTGGAGTCGTTACGGCTCCGTCACTCGTTTTGGCCGCCAACCCCAACCAGGTGCTCACCGCCGTTGAAAGCACCACGCTGAGCGGTTACGTCGACACCTCCGCCCATTGGAATCTGGGCACCGGCAACAACAACGTCCCCAAATACTACGCGCGCGCCGGCAAGGCTGACGGCTTTAATTTGAACGTTGTCGATCTCGCTCTCGAAAAAGCGCAGGACGAAAGCCCTTGGGCCAGCGGCTATAAGGTCGAGCTCTGGGCCGGCCCGGATGCCACCGCTTTGGGCACCGCCGGCGGATCCAGCGGCCAGTTCGCTGTCCGTCAGGCCTACGTTTCTCTACGCACGCCGATCGGCAATGGCATCGACTGGAAAATCGGTGTGTTTGACA
>CAIQOK010000115.1 GCA_903873415.1 uncultured Verrucomicrobiota bacterium
AATCCTACAGATTTTAAGCCTCACACTTTTTGAGAAAACACCCATTCTACAGGCTCTTTCTCAACAACCACTCCCTGACTCATCACCCAACCACGATAATCACCAATGTTTGCCGGGCTTCTAAACCGGACACTTGTGAAATGAAATGATAATTGCCGGACTGAAGCGCAATTACGGCGCGGCCGGATTGCATCCGCAAAAAACGGACCCCGGCCACTTTTGACAGAGGTCGTCCTCCCTCGGTCAGGTTGTCCACGCCGCTGGCCGGCAGGTAAAGGGTGGCACGGGTGTTGGCAGGGATTTCCGTTTCGTAGAAAAATCCGCCGCGCTTCACCTTCCAGTTGCTCACAATCCGGCCATGAATCGAGTTGTAGTGCGCCTTGACCCAGTGGATGGGGTGGTGGTCCGGGTGGCTGTCCGGCGAGGGGGGCGAGGGGGGGCGAGGGGCGAAGGATGATCTGTCCGTAACCCGGGGAGTCCGCTTCAATGCCCGCCAATTCGCCGAGCATCCATTCGCAGACCGCGCCGAAGGAATAGTGGGCAAAGGAATTCATCGAGGCGTTCTGCTTGCCGTCCACACCGCCGAATCCATGGTCTTTGGTATAGCTGTCCCAATGTTCCCAGATCGTCGTGGCACCCTGTTGGACTTCGTAGCCCCAAGAAGGGAACTTGCGGCTCTGGAAATGGTTCACGGCCAGATCGTGTTCGCCGATGCTGCTTAAAACCGGCAGCAGTGGGCGCGTGCCCAGAAACCCGGTGGTCATGCCGGAGTTGCCGGCCGTTTGGCCGGAGCGCAATTTATCCGCGAGTAGATGCCCCGACTTTAGGCGCAGCTCGGCCGGAATGAGGTCCATGAACAAGGCCAGCGCATAGGCGGTTTGAGTGTCCAGGGTCAATGATCCGTCAGCTTTCACATATTTGGCATTGAAGGCCGCCTTGATGCGGGTGAACCAGTCCCGGTATTGGGCCGCTTCGTTTGGCTTGCCGATAGCTTGGCCCATTTCGGACATTAACTTAGCCGAGTAGGCGAAATAAACGGTGTCCACATATTCAATGGGCGTGTTGCCGCCGAATGAAAGCCAATCTCCCCAGGCATTGCCGTGGTTGATGCCCAGAAAATCCCGGCTGGCGGCCTTGCGCCAGTCCAGAAATCTCACCAGCGCCGGCCAGCACCGCTCGATAATCCGCGTGTCCCCATAAGCCCGCCAGATGGCATGGGGGACAATCACACCCGCATCGCACCATGCGGTGCCAAAATCCCAGCCGTGCTGGAAGGGATACGGGGCGTAGCCGGGAAAGGTGCCGCTGGGGCGCTGCGACTCCATCAACTCCCGAATCCACTTCGTGTAGAACGCGGCCACATCGGCATTGTAGGTGGCTGTGTGGACGTAAATCTGCGCGTCCCCGGTCCAGCCAAAGCGCTCGTCCCGTTGCGGGCAGTCCGTCGGTAGATCCAGAAAGTTGGCCCGCTGCGTCCACACCACATTTTTAAAGAGCCGGTTGGCCATCGGATCGCTGCACTCAAAACCGCTCGCCATGGCCGTGTCGCTGTGAAGCACGATGCCGTTGATGGCGTCCTTGTCCGGCTTGCCGGGAAACCCGGTCAGTTCCACATATTGAAAACCGTGGAAGGTGAAGCGGGGCGTCCACTCCTCGCCGTTCTTGTCTCCGCTCAGGACATAGCGGTCCAGTGCGCGGGCTTTGCGGTAATTCTCGTTCATCAGGCGGTCGTCGGGATGGAGCATCTCGCCGTAGCGCAGTTGCACCGTCCTGCCCGCCGGTCCCTTGACCTTCAGGCGGACCACGCCGGCGAAATTCTGGCCCAGATTGAAAATGTAAACGCCGTTCGTCGGCGAGGTGATCGACACCGGGCTGAGTTCCTCGATGGCCCGCACTGGCACGCCTGGAAAGGCCTCCAGTTTTGCGGGGCGGTGAAAAGCCAGATCCACCGGCCGGCCCTTGATCTCCACCGCGCCCACGGGCTTATCGGCGTTGGCGTATTCGTAGAAGACGGCAGGAGCCGAGGGGTTGTCTGCAGCCGCAATCGCCTGTTCCCAAAGCAAATCGTCAAAGCCGGGCATCGTCCATCCGGGAGTCTCCCTGCGTGCATCGTAAAATTCACCCATCAGAAAATCCCCTTCGCGCACCGGCCCATCGCCCGTCACCTTCCACGATTTGTCGGTGACTACGGTCTCATTCGACCCGTCCATGTATTCAATCTCCAACTGCGCCAGGAGCGCCGGGGTCTTGCCGTAAGTGTCCCGGCCCAGATGCTCAGTGCCTATACCGGTGAGCAGGCCGAACCCGATATAGCCCGCGTACCAACCATCCCCGACCCAAGCGCCCATCGCATTGCCTCCGGAGTGAACCAGTGCGGTCACGTCGTGGCTCCAGTAGTAGGCCCGCTGGTGATAATCCGTCCAACCCGGAGCGAATCGGGCGTCGCCGATCCGCTGGCCGTTGAGGTAAAGTTCATAGATGCCCAGTGCCGTGGCATAGACTGTGGCGCGTTTGATCTTTTTGGCCGCGAGAAATTCCTTGCGATACTGCCGGGCCGGCGGGAGGTAAAGGGTCTCCGGGTCCTTCCTGACCGGTTAGGTGTCGCGAAATGCAATGTAATCCGCCTTACAGTCGCCGGGCTTGAGCAGCCCCATGCTCCAGGCTGCCGGGGCGCTCCAGCGCGCTTTGCCGGCCGTGTCCCACACGCAAACCTTCCAGAAACAGGGCTGGCGGGAGTTTAGCGCCTTGCCGCCATAGACCACATTCACCGTCTCCGAACCGCTCACTTGCCCGCTATCCCAGAGATCACCGGCACCGCGGTCCAGCAGGGCGGTCGAGGAAGCCACCAAGACCCGGTAGGCCGATTGTTGGGCACCGCGGGAGGGGGATTCCACGCGCCATGTCAGCCTTGGTTGCGCCTCGTCGACACCGGAAGGGTTCACACGGTATTCACAGCGCAGGGCCACCGGCATGAGCGAGTCGGAAATTGCGGGCTGAACAATGATCAGAATGCCCAGCCCGGCGGCTGCGAAAAATCGTTTGCTCATATGTTTTGTGCTTTAGACTTAAACGTTTCCACTCCGGTTTGCCATCCCCAAATGGAGCGTGACCGCCGCTCCGCTGTGGTTCACCGCTCAGCCGGCGAGGCGTCCGCGCTGAGCCCCCTGCCGTGTGGATTCGATGAGTGCTTGGCGGGCCGGCTTCTTTCCATCCGAAACCGGCTCGTTCTTCGACTGATATCTTATTGGGGAAATCTTTGGCCGGCTGAATGAATGGCTGCGAGGCTGGGGAGGGCTGTCAAACACGCGGCTGTCCGCCTTTTCTTAGTGAAGCGGGTGTCTTGACTTCCAAGAGCGCGTGCCAAAGACTGTCTTTTTATGTCCGACTCGAAAGACAATCTTGTTATGGAAAAACTCGTGTCGCTGTGCAAGCGGCGCGGTTTCATTTTTCAGTCCTCCGAGATTTACGGCGGGATCAATGGTTTTTGGGATTACGGCCCTCTGGGCGCGGAGCTTAAGCGCAATGTGAAGGAACTCTGGTGGAACACGATGACGCGCCAGCGCGACGACGTGGCCGGGCTGGAGGCCACCATCATCATGTCCCCGGAAATCTGGAAGGCCTCCGGGCACGTGGCCACGTTTAGCGATCCGATGATTGATTGCAAGACCTGCAAGGGCCGGTTCCGGGCCGATCATGTGGGGGAGATTTCCTGTCCGCAAAAGCCCAGCAAGATGGTGGCCGAGTGTCATGGCGAGAAGACCGAGCCGCGCGCCTTCAACCTGATGTTCCAGACCTTTGTCGGACCGGTTCAGGATGAATCCTCGGTGGCCTACCTGCGGCCGGAGACGGCGCAGGCTATTTTCGCTCAGTTCAAGAACGTGCTGGAAACCTCGCGCCAGAAGGTGCCCTTTGGCATAGCCCAGGTGGGCAAGGCGTTCCGCAACGAGGTGACACCCCGCAATTATATCTTCCGCTCCCGTGAGTTTGAGCAGATGGAGTTGGAGTTTTTCATCAAGCCTGACGAGGTGGTGGAGGCCATCTGTGGGCAGGTGGCCGTTCCGTTGCCCGGTGCAACGCTCACGGATCCTCAGCCCGACTGGGGATGGGCGGCCTGGCACCAATACTGGGTTCAGGAGCGAGTCCGGTTTTACGAGGGGATCGGACTGTCCCGTGAGACCTTGGGTTTTCATGTGCAAACGCCGGCGGAGCTGGCGCACTACGCGCGTGCCTGCACCGATATTTTGTTCAAGTTCCCCTTCAGCAAGCGCGACGAAAATGGCGAGCTTAAGGGCGAGGAACTCGAGGGAATCGCGGCCCGCAGTGATTTTGACCTCAGCCAGCATGCGCGATTCTCCGGCAAACCCATGGGGGTGTTCGACGAGGAATTGCGCGCCGCCTGGGGCAAGCTGGCCAAGGACAGGCAGGACGACATCTGGAAACGTTACTACGAGAATCGCAAAGGCTATCTGGAAAAATCCGGCGTCGCCTTTGAAGCCGCCTCCCGGCAGGCCACCGAGGACGCCAACGGCTTGGCCAAGGGGCAGTACATCCCGCATGTGATCGAGCCCAGCGCCGGAGTGGACCGCTTGATCCTCGCATTGCTTGCCAACGCCTATTCGGAAGCGACCGACACCGACGCCAAGGGCAAGAGCGAGTCGCGGGTGGTTCTTAAATTCCATCCCCGGGTGGCGCCCATCAAGGTGGGGGTGATGCCGCTCCTGAAAAACAAACCGGAACTCGTCGCCAAGGCCCTTGCGGTGCGCGATCTGCTGCGGCCGTGGATGAATGTGTTCTACGACGATGCCGGCTCAATCGGCCGCCGCTACGCCCGCCAGGACGAAGCCGGCACGCCTTTCTGCGTGACGGTGGACTTCGACACTCTGGGCGAAAAGCCCGAGCTCAAGGATACGGTGACCATTCGGCACCGGGACGGCGGCCGGCAGGAAAGGCTGGCGTTGGGTGATTTGCTGAGCTGGATTCTGCCCCAAATCCGCTGATGACCGGCCCGGTTGAAATCACGGGTGGTTTGGTCCGGCAGCGCGCTCCCACGCTCTACCTCATCATTGCCATCAAGCTATTCAAGGGTCTGGCCTTGGTGTCGCTGGCCGTGGCGGCCTACGCCCTTTCAGACAACAACCTGCCGGTGGAATACCGGCATCTGCTCCACTTCTTCCGCATCGATCCGGAGAAGAAATTCTGGAGTGATCTGGCGCTGCAGGTGGGCAAGATCACCCAGGCCAATGTGCTCTGGGTGGCTGTGGGCACCCTGACCTACAGCCTCTTTTCCTGGGTGGAAGGCATCGGGCTGGTTTTTCGCGCCCCATGGGCCGGTTGGCTGGCCATCGGCGAATCGGCTTTCTTTATTCCAATCGAGGTGGTGGAGCTGGTCACGCACTACTCCCGCACCCTGCTGGCAATCCTCGCTCTGAATGTTCTCATCGTCTGGTATCTCTTCCTGAACCGACAACGGCTCTTCCGCCACCACTGACCCGGACGCGTGGTGGGCTCGGTGAAAACAGCCAGTCCGCGTTGACATTTGCGGCGGGTTCACTATCGTGGCTTCTTACTGAGCCGCAAGAAACCACTCAATTTTATGCCCCCGAAACCCACTGAGAAATCCGTTGAAAAAGCCGCGGAAAAATCCGCCGTCGTTGAAACCAGGGAAGCCAAAGCGGCCGAGGCCAAGTCGGCCGAAGCGGCCAAGCTGGCGGCTGTGCGCGAGCGCGATCTGGAGGCCGCCATCTCCTCCATCACCAAAGCCTACGGCGATGGCAGCATCATGCGCTTGGGCGCCGCCCGCGCCCTGCGCCAGATCGAGGTCATTTCCACCGGCTCTCTCGCAGTGGATCTGGCCTTGGGCGTCGGGGGGGTGCCCCGAGGCCGCGTCGTGGAAATCTTCGGCCCGGAATCCTCCGGCAAAACCACCCTCATGCTCCATGTCATTGCCAATGCCCAGAAGAATGGCGGACTTGCCGCGTTCATCGACGCGGAGCACGCGCTCGATCCGGCTTATGCCAAGAAACTGGGGGTGAATTTGGACGAGCTGCTCGTTTCCCAGCCCGATTCCGGCGAGGAAGCGCTGACCATCTGCGAAACTCTGGCCCGCTCAAACGCGCTGGACGTGATCGTCATCGACTCCGTGGCGGCGCTGGTGCCCAAGGCGGAGCTGGAGGGGGAGATGGGGATGGCAACGATGGGGATGCAGGCGCGTCTTATGAGTCAAGCCCTGCGCAAATTGACCGCCCTCCTGGCCAAATCCAAGACCACCTGTATTTTCACCAATCAGCTCCGGGAAAAGGTAGGCGTCATGTTTGGCAATCCCGAGACCACCCCGGGGGGAAAGGCCTTGAAGTTTTATGCCAGCGTCCGCATGGATATCCGCCGCAAAGACACACTCAAAGACGCCGCCGGCAATGCCGTGGGCAATCATGTCAAAGTTAAGATCGTGAAGAACAAAGTCGCCCCGCCTTTCGCCGAGGCCGAGTTCGACATCCTTTACAATCATGGCATCAACAAGGAGGGCAGCATTCTGGATGTGGGGATTGAAAACGGCGTGGTGGATAAAAAAGGGGCTTGGCTCCAGTTCAACGGGGAATTGATCGGGCAGGGGAAGGATGCGGCGCAAAAAGCCCTTGTCGAAAAACCTGAGATAGCCAGGAAGATTGTGGAAGCCATCATGGCCAAGCGCAACGCCGAACCGGCCGCCGCCTGAAGCCCCTGCTCCCGAACTCCCGCTTGGACGCATGTGGTTTCCAGATCGACACCGACTCCAGAAGGTGATTTCCAGATGTTGCGGATCCACGCAGTCGAGCCTGAACACCCACAGGCCGGCTGCGTGCGGCCCGCTCCGGTGGAACCACCGCACATCGCCGGTGCCGGTCTGACCCCGCCGCCTCTGAGGCGGATGTTGACGCGGACGGGTTTTTCGCCCCGCTCATCGGGGTGAGGGCGGGTGTGGGGCAAACGGCTCAAGGGCGGCAGCATGAAATCAAGCCGGATCGCCTTATCATCCGGCGTTTCCCCGAGAAACAACCCTTGAGCCCGGAAGAAGAAACCGGATGAAGGTCGAAGCTGTTTCCCTTCAGGTTTTCTTAAGGTCGGCATGCTTAGAGTCGCGCCATGAAAATCTACTCAGTTCAACCCCGCGCAATCCTCCTGATTCTAGCTTTCGCCGCGGTGGCGCATGCCGCCGACCCCTGCGTGGACTCGTGGCTGACGGCTTCTTCCGGAAAATACGCCCGCATCTACACCACCGATGCCAACAAAATCAACGGCGTCACCGCCACCACGTGGAGCAATGGCACGCAAAATCAAGCGCTGCCCGCCTACGTTGGCGTGCAGGAGATTTATTCGTCGGCCGGCTGGGTTTATATCCGCAGCACCGGGCTGGGCATTCACACGATGGGACCTTGGCTGAACGGCGCATTCCCGAACCTGCCCGTCAACACCAAGACCTTCTGGCGCATCCCGCGCGCGACGTCCGTGCCCGCCACCAAGACACTCTCGCCCGGCGGGGCGATCGGTTATTTCGTGGACGGCGTGGCGATGTTTGATTCCCGCGACGCTTTTTATTGGAACGGCACGACGGACAACGTCTCGGGCGCGGGCTATTGGAATCGCGACGCCTACGTGAATGAAAGCGCCACGTTCGATCCCGGTTACGCGCATCAGCCGCCAGACGGATCGCATCATTATCACGCCAGCCCCGTTGCTCTGCGCTATGAACTTGGCGACCATGTGGATTTCAATTCGACGAACAAGACGTATTCCGAGTCGGCCAGCGCGGTGGTGAAACATTCTCCGCTTCTCGGCTGGGTGAAAGATGGTTATCCAATCTACGGGCCGTATGGTTACTCAGTTGCGACGAATGCAGCGAGCGGCGTGCGACGCGTGGTGAGTGGCTATGTGCTTCGCAACGGTCAGAGTGGTTCGCAAAATCTCACGGCGACCGGACGAATCAGTCTTCCGCTGTGGGCGCAACGGCTCTACAATGTCGCTTCCAACATTCTCACCGGTCCGGCGGTCAGCACCACCTATCCGCTCGGTCGTTACATGGAGGACAATGATTATCTCGGCGACCTCGGCTACACGCAGGGCGTCAGCTTCGATCTCGACGAGTACAACGGGCGTTTCTGCGTCACACCAGAATTTCCCGGCGGCACTTATGCCTACTTCGTGAGCATTAGTAGCAACGGCACGCCGACCTTTCCCTACAACATAGGCC
Organism: uncultured Verrucomicrobiota bacterium; assembly: GCA_903873415.1. Lineage (GTDB taxonomy): Bacteria > Verrucomicrobiota > Verrucomicrobiia > Limisphaerales > CAIQOK01 > CAIQOK01. The sequence continues at coordinate 8,225 of CAIQOK010000115.1, forward strand.
GCGCCTATCGCGGAAATCCCACTGGCGGGGCGGTTTCGACACTCGCGGAAGCCGTGACGACCAATTACGTCGGTGGACCAAAACTTCCCGCGTCACTCAACCAGCCGTCCGTGAACAATGGCATGGTGACGCTGACCTGGAGCGCGATTGAAGGCGGCACGTATCGTGTCGAGTCGTCCACGAACCTCACAAACTGGACAACGAACTCCACCGGCATCGCGGCAGTGTTGAATAACGGTGGCGATACGACCGGCGGCACGGAGGGCAAAAATTTTTACCGCGTGGCGATGACGGCACTTGCCAGCTACGATCCCGTTGCTGGCGGGAGCGGCGCAACTGGCGGTGCCGCATTCGCCGTGCCCGGCGGCTCCGTGAGCCGCGGCTCCGTGAGCCGCGGCTCGGGCACCAACATTACTTTGAGCATCACGCTGTCCGGTCCACCCTCGCCGCCTCCTGTCAACGCACCCATCACCAGTGTCACGATGGGTTCCCTCACCGCCACGGGCGCATCCTATGCGGTTCAAGGCACGGTGCTGGCGAATTTCTCGATTCCCGCCAATGCCACCCTCGGGGCGCAAACCATCGTGGTGACGTTTCAGAGCGGCCCGCCGCCCCAGAATGCCCCTCCGCCCTCCTATAGCTTCGTGGGTGGATTGACGATCAACCCCTGAACGAATCTTTGTCTCGCGTGAGACGGACGGCGGGCTGGGCAGAAATTGTGTGGCGCCCCATCCCGACGTCGATTTGAAACGGTCACAATATTCACATCCAGCCACGGTGCGTTTCCGTCCTGTGGCCGGCGGCGTAAAGAGGCGCTTGTAGAGCGTTGATTACAAACGGCGGACCGATATGGTTACGAAGTTATGCTTGGATTTTGGGTTTTGAACGTCCGTAATTTGCCTGCGCGGACGGGTGGGGTTCCTATTTTCCTATGCAGAACTGGCTGAAGATCACATCGAGCAGATCTTCGGTGCTGGTTTTGCCGACGATTTCTCCGACGGCATTGACTGCGATTCGCAAGTCCAGCGCGGCCAGCTCCAGTGTCTCCCCGGCGCGCAACGCTGCCACCGTCCGCACTGCCGCGGTCCGGGCGCGTTCAAGTGCCTCCTGATGCCGTGAGTTGATCATCACCTGGAGCATGTCATTCTGGATACCACCGGACCAGACGAGTTCTTTGATGGTGTCCTTGAGCGTTTCCAGTCCCTGCCCGGTGAGGCAGCACACGTCCACGATCCTCAACCGGACTGGGTCTGGGTGACGGAGGAGGTGCCGGCCGGTTCGGGATGGGGGATGCCGGGGAGAACAAGTTTTATCGGTAAATCCGTCTTGTTCCTTATCAGGATTCGTTTCTTGGCCCTGAATTCGGCCAGATGATCTTCATCGGCCGGGGTGATCGGTTCCGAGGCGTCGAACACATGCAGGATGAACTCCGCCTTGGTCAGGGTGTCGCGGCTGCGGCGGATTCCTTCAAGCTCGATCGCGTCGCGAGCTTCGCGCAGCCCGGCCGTATCGATGAAGACCACCGGAAGTCCGCGGATGTTGGCGGTCTCCTCGATGGTGTCGCGGGTGGTGCCGGCCACCGGTGAGACGATGGCGCGATCGTGTCCGAGAAGTTGGTTGAGGAGGCTGGATTTGCCCGCATTGGGGCGGCCGATAATGGCCGCGCGAATGCCTCGGCGCAAAATCTGTCCATCGTCCGCGGTGCGCAGCAATTCTTCCATGAAGCTCACAGTTCCATCGAGGCGGGCAAGCAGTTGGGTCAGCGTGTCCGGGGCGATATCCTCGTCGGGAAAGTCCAGATGCGCTTCGATGTGGGCAAGGGTTTTGAGCAGGGCGTCACGGAGTTGGTTGATGCGTTGGGACAGTTTCCCTGCCAATTGTTCGTTGGCTGCTTGCAGGGCCAGCTCAGTGCGGGAATGGATCAGGTCCGCCACCGCTTCGGCCTGAGCCAGGTCGATGCGGCCGCTTAGGAATGCGCGGCGGGTGAATTCACCCGGCTCGGCCAGACGCGCCCCTGCCGCCAGCACCGCATCCAGAACCGCCTTGGCAGGAAGAATCCCGCCGTGACATGAGATTTCCACCACGTCCTCGCGGGTAAAGGTCCGCGGAGCCCGCATCACTGAAAGCAACACCTCATCCACCACCTGGCCGTGGTGATGGATTTTGCCGTAGTGGATGGTGTGGGAGGAAGCGGCGGAGGGGTTCGGGGTGTTTTTCCCGGCGGGGTAGAAACAAGCATCGGCGCAGGCCAGAGCGCGGGAACCGGAGATGCGGATGACTGCCAGCCCGCCTTCCCCAAGTGGAGTGGCTATTGCCGCAATGGTGTCATCAATCATGGAGCAAAAGGGGATGAACGAAGAGGCTCAACGTCGCGTTATTTTCGGCTCAACCCGGCAATCAGATGGTCCTGGAGTGGCGTCGTTCGCCCGAGCCGGCGAGCGTGTTGTCAAAACACATCGCGATATTGCGGATGAAGAGACGCCCGGAGTCGGTTACTTCCAAGCCGGCGGGCGTGCGTTTGATGAGGCCGTCGGACTCGAAGGGGGCCAGAGAGGCAAGTTCCGCCTCGAAATGGTTTTCGAAATGAATCCCCAATTTGGCGCTCATGGCCCCGAAATCCAGCGCCAGATCGCACATCGTCCGCATGATGGTCTCACGCCGGATCACATCCTCTGCGGTGAGGAAATAGGCCCGGTGCAAGGGCACGCGGCCGGCATCCACGGCCTCCTGATACCTGGGGAGTTCCTTTTCGTTTTGCCAATAGGCATCGGGGATCTGTGAGATGCTCGACATGCCGAAGGAGTAGATGTCGGATCCGGCGCGGGTGCTGTATCCCTGGAAATTGCGCTGGAGTTGCTTCTGTCGCTGCGCCACGGCCAGTTCGTCGGTCGGTCTGGCAAAATGATCCATACCGATATACACGTACTGATCCTCGGCGGTGAGTTTTTCGATGACCAGCTTGAGCACCTGGAGTTTGGTTTCCGGAGTGGGCAGAACCAGGTTTTCCAGAATCTTCTGGGACGGCTTGATCCAAGGGACATGGGCGTAGCTAAAAACCGCGAGCCGATCCGGCCTCATCTCAAGCACTGTGTCGAGGGTTTCCTGGAATGTTTCCGGGGTCTGATGCGGCAGGCCGTAGATGAGATCGAGGTTGATGGAGCCGAAGCCCAGCTCGCGCATCCAGTCCATGGCCTGCTGGGTCATCGCCCTCGGCTGGATGCGGTGGATGGATTCCTGGACTTTTGGATTGAAATCCTGCACGCCCATTGAGGCGCGATTAAAGCCAATCTCACGCAGCGCCACGAGATGTTCCCGGGTGAGCCGGCGCGGATCCACTTCCACGCTGGCCTCAATATCGGGGGAGAAGGTGAAGTGCCGGTGGATGATGTCGCCGAGCCGCCGGATCTCATCGGGCCGCAGGAAGGTGGGGGAGCCGCCGCCAAAGTGGAGCTGGACGGCCTTGCGGCCCCTGTTCAGGCGCGGGGCGAGGGTGGCCACTTCGCGGCCAAGATAGTCGATGTAATCGCGGCCCTTGTCATGATTGGTGGTGATCACGGTGGTGCAGCCGCAGAACCAACAAAGGGTCTCGCAAAACGGGATGTGGAAATAGACGGAGAGGTCGCGGGCCGATTGGTTGTTGGCCTCGATTCTCGAGGCTAGCGCGTCCCATGTGATGGAGTCGGTGAATTTGGTGGCGGGGGGATAGCTTGTGTAGCGCGGCCCGGCCACGTTGTATTTTTTAACCAGCTCGAGATCCACCGGGAGAGTTTTCATTGAAAGTTTTTTACGGTGTCCACCAGTGCGGCGATATTCTCCAACTTTGCGCCCGGGGTCAGCCCATGGCCGAGATTGAAAATATGTCCGGGCCGGCCGCGCATGGACTCGAGCACGGCGCGTGTCTCCCGGGCCACTAACTCCGGCGTCGCATCGCAGAGCAGGGCCGGGGGCAGGTTGCCCTGAAGCGCGATATGGGCCGGGATACGTGTCCGAATTTCGGCAAGAGAGGTCTGCCAGTCGATGCCAAGCACATTGGCCCCGGTGGCAATGAGGTCCTCCCAGTTGCCGTGGGTGCCGAGTGAAAACGCAATGATGGGAACCCCGGTGGCCGCAGTCGCCGGGGTGCCGGTGCCGCCGCCGTGCAAGGCGCCGATGATCTGTTGCATCCATTGCCCGCTGGCCTCCTGAAATTCAGCGCGATCCAAATGTCCGCCGTGGCTGTCGAAGATCTGGAGGGCGTCGACGCCGGCGGCGACCTGCATTTTGAGATAGGCGGTGACAGCTGCGGTGAGCTTTTCGGCGAGGGCGAAATAGGTTTTGGGATCCTCCCGGAACAAGGCCAGGGCCTTGCTGTATTTTGGAACGCTGGATCCTTCCATCATGAAGGTGGCCAGTGTCCAGGGCGAACCGCTAAAGCCAATCATCGCGGTATCCTCTCCCAGTTCACGGCGCAGCAGTCGCAGGGCGCCGTCCACGTAGCTGAGCTTTTCACAAACCTTTTCCACCGACAGTTGGTCCACATCTGCGCGGCTTTGGATGGTGAAATCCATCACGACGCCGCCGGTTTCGCGGAACCGGTAGGGCTGGCCCAGTGCCTCGGGGATGACGAGAATGTCGCTGAACAGGATGGCGGCATCGAATCCGAAGCGGCGGATGGGCTGGAGGGTCACCTCCACGGCCAGCTCTGGATTTTGCACGAGCTGCACAAAGGTGTAGGTCTCCTTGAGCTTGCGATATTCGGGTAGGGCGCGGCCGGCCTGGCGCATCAGCCAGACTGGGGGGCGGTCGTTGGAGCGGCAATGGCAGGCGTTGAGGAAGCGCTGGCGGCTGGTAAATCCGCGGGTCGTGCTTGGCGCAGGGACTGGATTGACTGTGGTCATTGTTCTTCTTCTGGCCCTTTTATTCCTGAAATCTGTTGCCCGGCAGAGCCGTTGGCGTCGGTCCGGAAAGGGGAACCGACGGCTTTTTTTGCACGGGATTGAGCATTCAATTTGCTTTAACGGGCGATAATGTCGAATCCATATTCGCGGCAGAACGTATCGGTCGGCGACCGGATTTGAATCCGGCGGCGCAGGAATGGATCCGGGTAGGCGAGGCTGATGGCGCGCAAGCCCAGATTTTTGCCGGGTGCCGGCGGCTGCGGGCCGTAGAGATCATCTCCGACGATCGGGTAGCCTGATTCATTGAGATGGACGCGGATCTGGTGGGTGCGTCCGGTAAAGGGATGAGCTTCGACGAGCGAGATCCTGGGACCGGCTTGCAGGACGCGGAAAGTGGTCTCGGCCTCCTTGCCTTCTCGGGTGTCAACGCACATTCGGGCCCGCTGCTCGGGATCGGGTCCAAGGGGGAGTCGGCAGGTCCACTCTGTTTCCTTGGGGGTGCCGTGGACGACGGCGAGATAGACTTTCTCCATCTTGCGGCTTTCAAAGAGATTGCCGTAGGAATCCACGGCGCCGAGGCTTTTGGCGCAGAGGAGAATGCCCGAGGTCTCGGCGTCGAGCCGGTGGACGAAGCGCAGGAATTTCAGGTTGCGCGATCGGGCCCAGAAATCACCGTTGGCGATGGAAGAGACCAGGGCTGCCTGGAGGTTGCGGGATGTTTTCTGCCATGAAAAAGGCACGAGCATCCAGCCGCGCGGCTTGTCGATTGCCATGACCGAACGGTCCTCGTAGAGGATGTTGATCTGCTCGCCCGTGGGCAGTTCGATATAATTGGGTCTCGCCACCCGGACAGCTTAGCGGAAGCAGGCGCGGCAAACAATGACGCATCCGTGTCCGTGGCTTCTTTATTCTTGCGGGTAGACGAGGATCCGGTCGTGGACCAGCACGATGAGGTCGTTTTTTCCGTCGCCGGTGACATCGGCAACCAGGGCCTCGCGCGGTTCGGGCAGGTCGTTTCGCCGGGCGCGGAAACTGCGTTCTTCGAACACCGGCCAGCGGTTGGCTGGAACGAATTTGTGCTGCGCGCTGAACAGGACCAGATCGAGATAATTGCGGGCGGTCTCGAGAAAAACCAGATCCTTGCGCCCGTCTTGGTTGAGGTCTCCGGACACGACATCGTTGAGGAACCCGTCTTTGATGGGGGTTTCATAGCTGTCGAGCAGGTTGAGTTCCCAGACCTCGCCGCCGAGCCGCTGCCAGGAAACGGTGTTCAGGCCCATCAATGCGATGCTTTGCTGGCCCGGGCCGCCCAGCGCGACGGGTTGCAACCGGGTGGATTCGGAGACCGGCAAGGGCAGGTTGCGCACGACCTGCCAGACACCCAGCCGGTCCCGCTCGCAGAGGCTGAGCACCTTCAATTCGGAATCCAGCAGGAAGAGGGACGGGATGGCATTGGTGCCATTGGGGAGGGCGGTTGCGCCGACGAGGCCCGAATTGCTGGCCGCACCATTGATCTGTTCCTTGACCCGGAACATCCAGGCGAGCTTATTGGTGCTGGAGGCCGGGCGGGTTTCCGGTTCCATAACGACGGCGCGGAGGAAGTTTTTCTGGGGTAATAGCAGCTCCGTTTTGCCGTCGCCGTCCACATCCAGCGTGGTAGACCAGGGTTGGGCCAAACCGCCGCCGGGTGGTTCCACGTTCAGTTCCTCAAAATCCTTGCCTGGCACCTGCCGAAGCACTTTCACTTTCTCATAGGGAATCAGGATCACCAGATCGCTCAGTCCGTCCTGATCCAAGTCGTGGAAAGTGAGGGATACGGGATTTGCCAGGAATGAGTCGCTGAGTTTCTGGGTGTGGCTCTTGCCGTCGGCGGTGCGGGTGAAGAGCGAGCGTTTGCCATCCTGATCCAGGATTACAGCCAGAGTGGGTTTTGCGCCGGGGCGCAGCGGGCCGACGGCCATTGCCAAGGGCTTTCCCTCCAGAGGGATCAGGGTGGGAAAGGGCAGGTGCTGCCCTTCGTCCAGCCGCGCGATGCCGATCTGCCGCTCATCGGGGCTGAGGAGAAAGATGTCCGGCCGACCCTCGCCGCTCCAGTCCGCCACGGCCAGGTCGCTTACGCCGGCCAGGGTGGGAAAGGTACGGGCGGCGGCGAGTGCTCCGTCCTTTTCCTGAAAGTAAATGGAGATCTGTCCGCTCTCCGGTTCAGCCACCAGCAGGTCGGCAAGCCCATCCCCATTGGCATCGGCCCACAACTGGCCTCGCCGGGCTTTATCCGTCCGGGTCAGCGGGAGCACTTGGAATTGCCCCTCGCGCAGGGTGCCGGAAAGAGGGCCGGCGGGTTTGCGCTTGAATGCGGAGATCTGGGCCCGGCCGGAATTGGCTGTGATGCTGACGAGCTGCACGCCGGAGTTGGTCTCCAGATTGTCAGCCCAATAGGAACGGATGGGCGGCGAGGGGAAAAAGAGTTGCGGGCCCAGGCTGCCGTCGGATTTTTGCCGGCAGAGCCGGAACGGATTGCGATCCTCCCAGTTGACCAGCAGCAGATCGTTGCGGCCGTCGCCGTCCACGTCGAGCACTTGGATTCCTTTGACCGTGCCGGAGAACGGGATTTTCCGGGGTTCACCCAAGCTGTGATCTTCCAGCTGGGCGAGCAAATAAACGCAGGTCTCGCCCAGCAGGATCAGGTCCGTCCGTCCGTCGCCGTTGAGGTCTCCGGTGACAAGAGCATTGGCTGAGAGTTGTCCGTCGGTCAGGGGCCAGCGCTTGGGCGCGCTCCAGCCATTGGTTCCTTGGTTATACTGCACGATCAGCTCTTTGGGATCGCCGTAATACGCCAGATCCGGCCGGCCATCCCCATTTAGGTCGGCCACCACCAGAGCGGCGATGCGTTTTTCCGAGGCGATGGATTCGATGCGGAACCGGGCGTCGGGCGGGAGCACATTGAGCTCGCGCCGGGACTTGACCGGGGAGGGGCCGGATGTGTTGGTGCGGCCTGTGTTGTTATATAGAAGGTTGATTTTCGAGCGGGCGTTGTTCACGACAATCAGATCCGTCAAACCGTCCCCGTCCAGATCCGCCGCATGCAGTTGGGAGATTGCCGGGTCGATGGGGAAAATCTCCGGTCCGGCGAAGCCGAAGGTGTTGGTTGGTGCCGCGTGCCCGCATTGGAGCAGGCAGGTGGCCGCCCAAGTGGTAGAGGCAAAGGTTAAAAACTTTTGAAGCCGGTTCATATGAATGCCAAGGAATTGAAAGCTGCCAATGCTTCGGGGTTTTGGCGAGACTATTCCCCGAGTAAGTGCGGGGAATTCGGGGGCGGCGTGGTCCCAAAGCTAAAAGCCCGCCGAGAAGCGGCCTGGTTTCACGGGGATGCGGAGTTTTTCCGGGGATCAGTGCGGGGCGGATAGGCGGGCAGGTCAGAGGGTTAGTGGACGTTAGTGGCCGCTTGCTCCAGCATTTTTTCCAAGGGCGGATTATGGGGGAAACCCAGGGCCAGAGCTCTTTGATAGTGCCATCGTGCGAGCTGGGTGGAGGGCGGGTTTTGGGTGAGGTAAAAAACCGCGAGGTTGTTGTGGGCGTCGCCATAATTGGGGTCGAGCTGGAGGGCTTTGCGGAAGGCCTTTTCTGCGGCATCCCGCAGCCCTTTCTGGCTGAGGGCGATTCCAAGCCGGTTCTGTATCTCCGCGTTTTTCGGGGCGAGCGCCGCGGCGCGGCTCAAGTGATTTAGGGCCTCCTCGTATTTACCCTGCTGAAATTTGAGCTGGCCCAGCATCGAGAGGCTGTAAGCGTCGTTGGGGGCGATAGCCACGGCTTGCTGGAGGCTTTTGTCGGCGTCCTCGAGATGGTTTTGCTCCATCTGGATCACGCCCAGATTGACGAGGGTGTTGACGCTCTTGGGGGCGAGTTGGAGGACTTGTTTGTAAGTCTGCTCTGCGCGGTCATATTGGCGGCGGGCGAAAAACTTCTGGGCCTCGGCGACCATGGCCGAGCTGCCGGCGGGTAGTTTGCGCAGGGATGGGTCCTCAAGCGTGTCGGCCGTCTCGGGTTTTGCGGCGGGTGGTTGGAGCAGGGCCAGCTCTTCGGGGGTGTAGGGAATCGCCGGGGCTTGGAGCACGGCCAGGCGGGTGCGCAGGAGGGTGAGCTGGTCCTGCAGTTCCTCCAGGGTTGCGGTGGTGTAGGGGGTTTTACGCTTGGAAAGTTCTTTCTGGGCGGCGAGAAGCTGGTCGCGCAACGAGTCGCGTTCGCGCCGGATTTCGGCCACGCGAGCGGATTCCTTTTCCGTGGCGCTCTTTCCCGGGGGGCTGGCTGTCTTCGCTGCGGAGAGTTCTTTGACTTTGGATTCCAAGCTGACATTGCTGGATTGCAGGGTTTTGCGCTCAGTCTCGAGGGAAGTGATCCTCGACCGGGCTTCGGCCAACTGTTTTTCGAGCCGGGTGCTCTGGATGTTTTCACTGCGGGTGCTGGTCTGCAGTTCGCCGGTCCGGCGTTTGAGGATTTTATTTTCCGCCAGCAGACTGGCTGCCGTCTCGGCGTCGTGCAGCGCTGATTTGAGCCGGACCTGCAAGGAGTCGCGATCCTGCAGCAGCGCCGTCTGGGCCTGGGTGAGGGCGGCGAGTTTGCGCTCGCTTTCCGCCAGATCTTTACGGATGGACTTGAACTGGGCGGATTCCGGCGCGGGGTTTTCCTTGCGGGGCTGCTGACGGGCTTGGATTGTTGCCTGCAGTTTCTTGCGGTCGGATTCCAAGGCGGCGAGTTGTTCGGATTGCTCGGCAAGCCGGCGCTTGGCGGCGGAGAGATCTTTTCTGGCCTCTTCCAGCGGTTTGGAATCTGGGGCCGCGGAGGGTTTTTGAAGCAGGCAGGCGTTGAGGAGGGAGGTCTGTTTTTCCAGAAGCTGGATCCGATCGCGGGCGGCCAGGAGTTCGCGCGGGTCCGCCGAGGCGGGCTGCACAGCCAGAGCTTCGCGCAATTTGGCCTCGAGCAGCAGCCTGTCTGATTGGACTTGCCGCAGCTGCTCGCGCAGCCCGGCCAATTGCAGAGGTAGTCCCGGATCAAGGGCCGGTGGGGGGGGCGCTGCGCCGCTTGGTGGCGGGGCTGGTGCGGTTCTTGCCGGTGCGGTCGGGGGTGGGCGGTTTGTTTCGGCCAGGCGCTCTTCCAGATAACTGAGGCGGAAAGCGACCACCCGAATGCTCCAGTCCGGATAGTTTTTTCTGAGTTTAAGCAGTTCGGTTCGGGCCTGTAAATATTTCGCGGTGGCAGCCTGCATCTGTTGCTGCGCCCCCAACGCATCGCCCTCCTGAATCAGGGCATACACGTGAACGTAGTCGTCGTCCGGTTCCTCGGCCTGTGCGGGCACAAGAGCTGCCAGGAGCAGGAGGCTGAGCAGGAAGAAGCGTTTCATTGTGGCATATGCTAATCGGACGATGAAACTTTTGGCAATCGATTCCATTGCGCCACCGTTGGGCGTTGGAAATCGCATCCGGGCGCAACGGGCCATGAAGGAAGGGGGGGGGCTGTGCGATACGGAACCGGGCCGGGGTTCGAGCTGGTGTTCCAGCTTGAACTTCTCAGGCAGGCCAACTAGGGTGGAATTGGTTTTGAAAGGGCGGAGAATCGCTCCCGGCGCAAGCCGGGGGAGGAAAGTCCGAGCACCGCAGGGCGCGATGCCGCGTAACCCCGGTCAGGCCGGGGATACACGCGGGGGAAGACGCCGTGAGGCGTCCCGACGGAAAGTGCCACAGAAAACAAACCGCCGGCGGAGCGCAAGCCTCGCAGGTAAGGGTGAAAAGGTGCGGTAAGAGCGCACCGCTCCAAGCGCAAGCGCGGAGGCACGGAAAACCCCATCGGGTGCAAGGCCAAATAGGGGACCTCGAAGCGGCCCGTTTCAGTTCTCGCGCAAGCGGGATGGGTTCCGGGTACTGGCTGCCAAGACAAATGATTCTCTCCACCCGCGAGGGTGCAGACAAAACTCGGCTTACAGCCCTTTCAAAACCATTTCAGCGTCCCAAGTGTCCAGACTGCCTGGGACCGCGCATCAGTGTGCGGGGGGAATGTTCCATGGCGTCTGGGCTGGTTGGGGATTGACCTCGCTCTCAAGTGTTTTGAGCAAAGCCGGATTTTCCGCGAGGCTTTTCATGCTGTAAAGGATGTAGCCCCCGGTCCCGCGTTGTTGGCGGGTGATCCGGATCTGGTTGGAGATTTCCTCCGGTTTCCATTTGGCGGCATTTGATGCGGCCAGACCCGGAAAGATCCTCCGCCCACCCGGGCTTTGGCCTGTCCACCAGTCCAAGAGCGCAGGAAAACTTTGTTCCTTTGCATCCACCGGCCAGTAAAGTTGCGGTGCCAGATAATCCACCCAGCCGTTCATGAGCCATTTCCGCGAGTCAGCATAGAGTTTTGCGTAAGCGTCATATCCCCGCACCGAGGCGGGAAAGCCTGGACGCCAGATGCCGAAGGGGCTGATGCCGAATTTGACCCCGGGTTTGGCGGTTTGAATGGCGCGGTGCAAGCGTTCGACGAAGGAGTTCACATTGGCCCGGCGCCAGTCCGGGCGGCTGAGCCGGCCGGTGGCGCCAAACTTGCGCCAGCTCGCCGAGTCGGGAAAGTCCACCTCCGTTCCGTCTGCGGCTTTTTCCTTGTAGGGATAAAAATAATCGTCGAAGTGAACGCCATCGATGTTGTAGCGTTTGACGACATCCATGACCACCTTCACGCAGTAATCCTGCACCTCGTGTTCGCCGGGATCGAGCCAGAGAAACTTGCCGTAATGCCGGACCAGGTTTGGGCGGGTTCGGGAGATATGCTTGGGGGCGATGGGCGAGCGGGCCAGAAAATGATGGGCCCGGAAAGGATTGAACCAGGCGTGGAGCTCCAGACCCCGGACGTGGGCCTGTTCGATTGCAAAGGCCAGCGGGTCATAAAACGGTTGAGGCGCCTGCCCCATCGTTCCTGTGAGGTATTCCGACCACGGCTCGAAACGGGAGGCGTAGAGGGCGTCGCAGGCGGTGCGGACCTGGAAGAAGACGGCGTTTAATTTCAGCCGCACGGCCAGGTCCAGAAGCGCGACGAGTTCTTTTTTTTGATCCGCAGTGCTGAGGCCTGGTTTGGAGGGCCAGTCAATGTTCCCCACTGTGGCGATCCAAACGCCCCTAAATTCACGCAGGGGAGGAGGGGAGATGGGTGCCGGCAAGGAATTGCCGTGTGCAATCAGGGCCGTTAGAAGCAGGGCCAGCCCCCGCGCCAAGGGGCTCAGGAGCGGGCGTTTTTTCATTTCTTGAGCAGGGGCGGGGCGGGGGAGAAGAACTGAAACATCAGTCCTTCGGCGCTGGCGTTGCCCGTCAGGACGGTGAAGTGAAAGTAGCGGGCGATTTTGTCGAACGGTGGCAGGAGCGAGAAGTCGGCCCAGTCCCTGACTCCCGCAGGCAGCAGTGGGTTGTTTAAAGCCGGAGCATTGGTTCCGGCGCCGCGCAGGGATTCAAAAGCGGCGCGGGAGGTGGCGGCCTGGTTTTCAAAACCGAACCAGCCGGTGCTCAGTCCCCCGGCACGGGCGGCTGCATCTCCCAACCCGGCGCTTTCCTTCAGCGGTTTGGGCGGGGTGTTGCTGCTGCGGATATATTCCTCGATCAGGGCCGGGTCGGTGCTCAGGGCCACATAGCCGCCGCAGGCGGCATAACTGAGGCTGCCACCGGGGGAAGGGGTCGGACCGGAGAGCCCGAAGGGCAGCGGGACCACGGGCACGGAATAAATTTTGTGTCCGAGAAATTCCCGCTCTGCGGGAGTGCCGCCAGCCTGGCTGGCAATGAGAAAGAGGTATTTCAGGGCGGCGGCGAGTTGCTCGGCCTTGGGCGAACCCAGCAGCCAGAGGCTGGGCGCAGCGCTCAATTCCGCCGGAGTCGCGCCCCGCGGGGCCTTCTCGTAATTGATCACATCGTCGCCCAGATTGCCGAAGAGGTTTTTTTTGATGTCGAAATCAGGATCCTTCTGGCGCGCGGCTTCAGTGGCGGTCTCAAGGATAAAGTTCAGGCTCCCGGTAAACTGAGGGGAGAGGGCGGAGAGCATCTTCTGCATGGCTGCCCAGGCCCCTTGGCCGTCGATACGCCAGCGCTGGAATTTGACGGCATCCAAGGGCACAAAGGACGGGGGGCTCGATTCCTTGATTCCGGCCGGGAAGAGTTTGAAGAGTCCGTCGCGCGCGGGTTCCGGGATGCCTAGAAAGAATTTCACCAGCAGACCCTCCGCGGAACTCTGCCCCGCCCAGGCCAATGTTTTCAATCCGCTCAATCCAGTCACGCCTGCGATCTTCTGCGGACTGAACATTGCCAAGGGGGATTGTGCCGGGTCTTTTTCCCCCACCGGTCCGGCCAGCAGTCCCACCAAGGCCTTCACATTGACCCAACCCCAGAAAGGCACGTCATGGAAGAGGGCCAGCCGGTCCGCCTCGAAGGCGGCCACCCCCGCCAGTGCAGGGGCGGCTCCGCCCGTGAGGTGGGCCAGGGCTTTTTCCACGGTTTTCTCGGAGGTTCCGACGATCAGCATCGACTCAAACTGGCCGAGCAACAGTTGGCTGACCGATGTGTTGTTGGTCGCCGTCTCGTTTTCCGATCCGGCCGGAGAATAAAGTTTGCGGAGGCTTGCCGGAATGTCCTTTTCCGAGACGGGCAGGGTGAGGAATTCCAAGTCGCGGATTTTTGCTGTTTTGATGGGCTTGCCGCCCTCCACCCATTTGCGGCGGAGGAGAGCGAGATCGTTTTTCAAACGGTCGCTTTTCGATTTGGCATCCAGTAGCAGGAGAAATCCGGGCTGGGCCTCGCTGGCCGGCCACCCGTTCTGAATCATGGCGATGGTCAGCTGTCCCTGCGGCAGATCCTCGTAATCCGACAGGTTGATCCCGATGTCCCGCTCCAGAGGCAGCAGGAGTTGTTCTTTCCATCGGGCCACAAACTTGTTTTTGAAGGCGGCCATGTCCGGATCATTCCAGAGCTGCCACTGGGGTGATGCCTGATAAAGGGTTCGCAGCCGGGTGAAATCGGGGGCCGACACCGCGGCCAGAGTGTCGGCGGGAAGTATTTTTTCAGGAACCGGGATGTCGGCGCGGGTCCGGGTGGTTAAGGCCAAACAGATCCAAGCGGTGCTGCGGAAAAAACGTGGGAGGAGTCTCATGGGGTTGGGGCGGGACAGGCCGCTGATTACTCGGTGGCCAACTGATGGGTATGGCTGGGCGGTGCCAGATAGCGGTAGGCGTTGCCCGGATTGTCGTTGGCGTAGGTGAAGGCGTCGCGGTGGTCGAGGAAGAATTTGACCGCCTCGGCCGGGATTGCAAAGCCCAAACCTTCGCCGGAGGTGAGCTTCATGTTGGTGATTCCCACGACCTCGCCTGCGAGATTAAAGAGAGGCCCGCCGCTGTTGCCGGGATTGATCTGGGCGGTGGTTTGCAGATAGAGCATGCCGGACATCTCCCGGGTTTTGGTGCTCAGGATTCCCTCGGTAACCGTGCGTTCCAGTCCCAGCGGGCTGCCGATGGCAAAGACCCGTTCGCCCACAGCAAGCAGATCGGCGCTGCCCAAGGCGACCCGTTTGAACCGGGGTGCATCCGGATCGTCAATTTGAAGCAGGGCCAAGTCTTGGAATTTGTTGAGTGCAACGATGCGGACCTGTTTGTAGGCATGGGGTGCGAGATGCCCCCCTCGTTGGTGGTAGACCTCGACGGAAATCTGGGTTTCGCCCTCGATGACGTGGAAGTTGGTCATGAGGAATCCGCCCTCGTTGAGCATGAAGCCCGAGCCCAACCCGCCGGGCGTGCGAACTTGCACGACCGCTTCACCGAGCTGATTGACCAGATCGCGCACGCTTTGCTCCGGAGATGCTTTGGTGCGCGACAAGTAGAATCCTGTTTCCGCGGCCGCCGGGCCGGGGCGCTCGCCCGCAGTCACACCCGGGGCCTGCTTGGCTGCAGCGCCTGGGTTCCTGGTGACGGCGAGCACCGCGCTGCGGGGAATCATCAGGACGGTATATCCCAAGTCGACGGCCAGTTGATCGTGTTTCTCGGCTAGGATCTTTCCGCTTACCGACGCCTTGTCCTTCAGTTCAATCGTGTCGGCCCGTCCATGGATCAGGTGGAGGAAGGCGGTTGCTAGAGCCAGCACAGACTTTCTTGACATGCGGGCAGAATAATCGAGTTGGAACGGGTTGACAAGCGGGGTTGCCGCTTGAGGTCAACGGTCTTCCCCCTTTTATGCCTCCGGACAAATGGTTCCTCCTTACTTATCCCCGAAAAGAATCAATCCATTCAACGCTTCAATGCGTGATTGCCGCGCTAAGCTGGCCGTGGGCGCTGATGGCAGCCACGCGTTTGAGTCCGGGCGGGACGGAGCATTGGTTGGCGGAGTTTGAGCCCCAAGCCACCACCGTGCCATCGCTTTTCAAGGCCAGGCTGTGGTAGTCCCCGGTGGCAATGGCGATGACTTTAGATAGCCCCGCAGGCACGGCGTAGCGCATCATTCCATAGCTGCCCCAGGAAACAACCGTCCCGTTCTGCCTGAGGGCCAGGCTGTGGAACCCTCCTGCCGCCACGGCCACGACCTTGTCCAAACCTGCCGGCACGGTGGACTGGCCATAGAAGTTGTTGCCCCAAGCGCTGACGGTCCCGTCCTTTCTCAGGGCCAGACTGTGATACATGCCGCCGGCAACGGCCACGACACCACCCAGCCCCGCCGGCACTTGGCACTGGCCGTCCTGATTGAATCCCCAGGCGACCACCGTGCCATCGCGCTTGAGCGCCAGACTGTGCGCGGCGCCTGCGGCCAGGGTTCTGACTTTGCTCAACCCTGCGGGCACCGCGTCCTGGCTATAGTCGCCGAATTGGCCGCTGGACCGGCCCCAAGCCAGCACGGTCCCGTTCCACAACAAGGCCAGGCTATGCACGTTGCCGGCAGCGATCTGGAGCACAGGCTGGCGGTTCAAACTCGTTGGCACCGAGGTCTGCCCGAAGGTGTTGTCACCCCAACTGCGCACCCGCCCATCCCAGTCAAGGGCTAATCCGTGGAAATCTCCGGCCGCCACGGCCGCCACGCGCGTCTGAAATTCGATGGGCAGTGGGCCCGGAGCTGTATCTGCGCCGCCCCAGATAACGAGGCGGTGGGCGGCATGAGTTTGAACAACCGCTGAAAGCCCTGCGAGCAGGAGCAGCCATGCAAGTTTGGCGCGGGCTGAAAGGCAGGGTGCGCCTCGTGCTGGGTGAATTGCTTTTGTTGCCATGACAGTGCAGCCCAAGGGCAGCACCCACACCTTATATAAATCCCGACGCAACGCCATCCGGGATCGACCCGAATCGGGCCCAATGCGGAATCCGGTACGCCTCCGTGAATGATCCGAGGGGGCGGCCGGGCAGGGCTTGGTTCGCCAATTCTGCAACCGATTCCGCTTGACCGTGGTGCGACGCGTCCAACAGGGCAGGAAATATTTCTTATACTCAATTGGTCGCCCCGCTCGCGAGAGCGGGGCGCGGATTGAAACTCTTTAGTGGATGGGTTGGAATCTCTTTTTCCGTCTTCATGGTTTTTATGGGCGTTAGGGTGGATTTGGTTTGGGGTGGGAAGTTTACCATGAAGCGCATGGGGCGCATGAAGGGGTGGGATGGTTTTTGATGGCGCAACCACGCATCTGTGGAATGTGAGTCAAGTAAAGGGCGCGACACTCCGCGCGCGCCGTCGCGGTGCAGGAGAAGGCGCGGGTTGGCAAGAGCGGCGTGTAGAGCACTGCCCACCCTGCCGGCGTTTTTAATCAGTCTGTACTATGAGGGACAGGGAGTGAATCAAGCGCGGTCGGGGCGCAGGGTTGAACGGACGATGCGCAAGGAAATTGGCTATATACCGGCAAATAAGGGCTTGATGCGCAGCACAGCACTGGCTTGCGAGGCCTGGCAACACAAAGCCTGCCGGACCTGGGGGTCAAGTTTGACGCTGCGTTTGCGGCCTGCTTGCAGTAGATGGGCTGTCATGTGCTGGCCCGTGGTACATTTGGATTTGTTTTTGTGGTTGAGACTGCTGCGGGATTCTGAATCAATTCGGGCATGCGTTTTTCTAATTCCACGCTGGGGTCGGCGCGTGTTCTGGCGGCTTGTTGTGTTGCGTTTGCCACGGCGGGGCTTGCGGCGGCCCGTTCGGCGCCGGCGCTGTCTGAATTTTTGATCGCCACCGGCTGGGCGGCGACCAATCTGGCTGATGCTTCTTTGGCGAATGCTCTGGCCCAAGCCCATTTCAATGCGGTTCTATGGCCGCAAGACAAGCTGGAGGTCTGCCGCGCAGCGGGGTTGAAACTGATGGTGGAGGATGCGAAGACCCAGGATGCCGCGCGTCTGGGTAAGGACCCGGTGGTGTGGGGCTATCATGTGGCCGATGAGCCCAAGGCGCCGGCGTTTGCGGCTTTGGCACGCGAGGTGGAGGAATTGCGGCAAGCCGATTCCCGGCACCCGGCCAACATCAACATGCTTTGTTTTGGGGGGGAATTGCTGCGCGACTACCTGCGGATCGTGCGTCCGGATATTCTCAGCTACGACCATTACCAATGGTGGTGGGGGTCGCACAGTCATTTTGAGAAGCTCGAACAGCACCGCGCCGCGGCCTTGTCGGCCGGGATCCCGCTGACCTGCTGGGTGGAGGTCAATGCCAATCCCAACATGGAGTGGGGTGGGGAGCAGGGGTGTGATCCGGACAACGCGGTCAAGTTGCGGCAGAGTGTCTACACCAGCCTGGCCTATGGCGTGAGGGGCATTCAATGGTTCAGTGCGGCGCAGCTCTTCAAGCCGGGAAGCACTGATCTAAACGAGTGCGGGCTTGAGGTGGCCGCGCTCAACGCCGAGCTGGAGAAGCTGGGGCCGACGCTCATGAGGCTGCATTCCGTTGATGTGTTCCATACCCAGCCCCTGCCTCGCCGGACCTGCGAATCGCAGCATGATCATTGGGCGCAGGTTCTGGGGGACGAATTGATGTGGGGAATGTTTAAGGACGAGGCGGACACGGACTATCTGATGGTGGTGAACCGCGATATTCGCCAACGCCGGCAGGCGACGGTGCAGTTTCAGCGTGCGGGGTATGGGCGCAAGGTCAAGGAGGTTTTCCGGTTTGACCGGGCTACGGGCCGTTGGGTCGGGTTGAGCAGCCGGGTGCGGGTTCTTTTCGTGGTGAATTTGGCGCCGGGTGACGGGCAGTTATACAAGGTGCTGAAGGAGGACGCGGTGGGGGGCAAGTGATGCTTTGATTTGTGCCTTCCAAACGAGCCCTGAAATTTCCAGCCGCCAGATTGGTTTCCGGCGGCATTTTGTTTGCCGCCAATTGCCGGCGGGGCTAAGATGCGCAAAAAAGCGGTGAACTCTTTCAATTTAAAAAACCGTTTTTCCCTGATCCGGTTTTCCGGCTGGATGTGGTTCTTGGTTGCTTTGGTGGTTTTGATCGCGGGCCCTGGCGATGGTGTTGCGGGGGGCGTTGCGGTGGATTTCGAGCGGGACATCAAGCCCATCTTCATCAAGCGTTGCTACGAATGTCACGGGCCGGAGAAGCAAAAAGGGGATCTGCGTCTGGACCGGAAAACCGAGGGCGGCTACACCGGCAAATCGGACAAACCCCTGTGGATCGTTGGGCAGAGTGCCAAAAGCCAGATGGTCGAGCGGGTCCTCAGCAGCGATGCGGACGAGCAAATGCCCCCCAGGGGCGAGCGCTTGTCCGTTCAACAGGTGGGGCTGCTGCGGGCGTGGATTGACCAAGGGGCAGCCTGGCCGGAGGAGCAAAAGCATTGGGCGTTCGTGAAGCCCCAGCGCCCGTCCTTGCCAGGGGTCAAGAACAAGCGCTGGCCCCGCAATCCCATCGACTCCTTCATCCTCGCCCGGCTGGAGCGGGAAAAACTGGCGCCTTCCCCGGAGGCGGACCGGGCCGTCTTGATCCGGCGTTTGACTTTGGATTTGACCGGACTGCCTCCCGCCCTGGGTGAGGTGGATGCGTTTCTGAAGGATGGGAGCAGCCAGGCTTATGAAAAGGTCGTGGACCGGTTGCTGGCTTCGGATCACTATGGCGAACACTTCGCCCGCGGGTGGTTGGATCTGGCGCGCTACGCCGATTCCAACGGGTATCAGGTGGATTTGGCCCGTTCGATGTGGCCTTACCGGCAGTGGGTGATCAATGCATACAACCAGAACATGCCCTTTGACCGGTTTACCGTTGAGCAACTGGCCGGCGATCTCTTGCCGAACGCCACGCTGGATCAGAAGATTGCCACCGGGTTCCATCGCAACACCAAGATCAACGACGAGGGCGGCGGCGATGAGGAGGAATACCGGATCAAAGCGGTCAAGGACCGGGTGGCCACCACCGGCACCACTTGGCTTGGGTTGACGGTGATGTGTGCCGAGTGCCACACCCACAAGTATGATCCGATCTCGCAGGAGGAATACTACCGTCTCTACTCGTTCTTCAATTCCACGGCCGACCGGGGGAATTACAATCTCGAGCCCACCGTGTCCGTTCCGGCTCCACCAATGGAATGTGTTGGGAGTTACCTGCGGGAGCGGCGGGCTTCGGTGCAGCGGGAGTTGGAGGCGGTGGAAAAGCGGCTTCCCCTTGAACAGCAGGCTTGGGAGGCGAAGCTCTCCCCGCAACCCGATCGTTGGGTCCCGTTGAATCTGACCCATGCCCTGTCAACGGGGGGCGCGGTTTTCACCAACCTGCCCGATCACTCCATTCTGGCCACCGGCATCAACCCCACCTACGACACCTATCAGATCGAAGCGGCGAGCGGGCTCAAGAGAATTACGGCGGTGCTGCTCGAGGTGTTGCCGGACCCGAGCCTGCCCCAGAATGGGCCGGGGCGCTGGGGGCAGACTGGCAATTTCATCCTGGACGAGCTGGGACTAACGGCATCCCCGCTCGGAGACGCGGTGTCCCCCCCTGAGACGGTTTTCTTCAGTAAGGCGACGGCCGACTGGGAGCAGAAGTATTATCGGGCCGAACATGCGGTGGATCGGAATCCCAAGACCGGTTGGGCCATTGGTCCGAGGTTTGGGGAGCGGCATTTTCTCATCGCCGAGCTCAAGATGCCCGTGGCTTTTGAGTCGGGCGCCCGGCTTGGGTTCCGACTTGATTCCTACCATGGCAACAACCACGTCGTGGGGCGGCTGCGTCTTTCGGTGACGGATGAGGCGGATGCCTCGAAGCTTTGGCCGCTGCCGCGCGACATTGTGGAGTTGTTGGCGATTCCGGCCGGAAGCCGCAGTCTGGAACAGCAGCGTCAATTGGCCGCTCATTACCGGACGGTGTCGCCGGGCATTCGCGCTTTGGAGCAGGAGCTCTTCCGCCTGAAAGAGCGTGAAAGCGAGCTGGCAAAAAAGAAGTTTGCCACTCTCGTCATGTCGGAGCTGGCCCAGCCCCGTCCGACCTTTGTGCAGGTGCGGGGGAATTTTTTGGAGAAGGGCAAGCCGGTCCAGCCCGGAACACCGGCGGTGCTGCCGCCCTTTCCGGAGAATGAGGTGGCCAATCGTCTTGGGCTGGCCCGATGGCTGGTGCGCCCGGACAACCCCCTGACGGCCCGGGTGGCCGTGAACCGCTTTTGGGAGAGGCTCTTCGGGACCGGCATTGTCAAGACCAGCGAGGATTTCGGCAAGCAGGGTGAGCTGCCTTCGCATCCGGAGCTGTTGGATTGGCTGGCCTGCGAATTCATGCAGCCGGCCCCATCCCCGCGGTCCGCAGCTGCCCCGCCCCGGGCCTGGGACGTCAAGCGTCTGGTCAAGCTCATGGTCATGTCTGCCACATACCGGCAAAGCGCCGCGGTGGATGCCAGGCGTCTGGAGCTGGATCCCTACAACCGGCTTTTGGCGCGCGGGCCGCGATTCCGGATGGACGCTGAAATGATCCGCGACCAGGCGCTGGCGGTCAGCGGTTTGCTCAATCCCGAGATTGGCGGGCCGAGTGTGTTCCCGGTGCAGGTTCCCAATCTTTGGAAGGAGCTGGGTTTTTTACGTCCGGAGATAGGGATGGACGAATGGCCCACCAGCGAGGGGCCGGAGTTGTATCGCCGCGGGTTGTATACTTTCTGGCGCCGGGTCTGCACCTACCCGACTTTTGCGACTTTCGATGCACCCAGCCGCGAGCTTTGCACGGCGCGTCGTCCCCGGACGGACACTCCTTTGCAGGCGCTCGCGGCGTTGAACGAGCCGACCCTGTTGGAAGCCGCGCGGGTGCTGGCTCAACGGGTGATGCTCCAGGGCGGCTCCGGAGCGGAGCGGCAAATGGACTATGCCTTCCGCCTGTGTCTGGCCCGGGTGCCGACCCGGCGCGAGCGGCAGCGCCTGGTGGGGCTTTACGAGCAGCAGTTGAAAGGTTTTCAGGCCGATGGCAAATCGGCCGAAGCGCTGCTGGGCGCGGGTTCTGCGGCGCGCCCGGCCGGTTTGGACGCTCCCAAGCTTGCCGCCTGGATGGTGGTGGCCAATGTGCTGCTCAATCTGGATGAAACCCTGACCAAAGGCTGAGCATGTCAAACCCGCTAGAACCGGCATTGTGGGGGACGGCGCTTTGCGTGGACCGGCCTCACTGTCCGGTGACAAGTCTGTCAGGTGGAATTAAAGAGCCGAGCCATCCGGCGCAAGGTTAACCCAAAATCAACCCATGCCGACATCACATTTGGACCATTTAAAACTCTCCACCCGGCGCAAGTTTTTGCAGCAGTGCGGCACGGGGATGGGCGCGCTGGCTTTGGGGTCGCTCATGAACGAAAAGCTTTTTGCCACTCCTGCCAGAGGCGCCATCGGCGCGGGGCTGCCCGGCCCGCATTTCGCACCCAAGGCGAAGAACATTATTTATCTCTTCCAATCCGGCGGTCCGTCTCATCTCGACCTTTTTGACTACAAGCCGGAGCTTATCAAGCGCAACGGGCAGAAGATTCCTGAGGAAATCCTTAAAAACATCCGGCTCGCGCAGATCGGCAAGAACGCCGCCTTGCTTGGTTCCCGTTACCAATTCCGGCAGCATGGGCAGTCGGGAGTATGGCTTTCGGAACTGTTGCCGCATCTTGCCACCATCGTGGAGGACGTCGCCTTTGTGCAGGGGTTTTATTCGGAAGCATTCAACCACGATCCCGCCACGCTGTTCATGAATACCGGGGCGCAGCTCTCCGGCCGGCCGAGTATGGGATCCTGGATGAGCTATGGACTGGGCAGTGAGAACAAGGATCTGCCCGCCTTTGTGGTGATGAGCACCGGGGCCGGGCAGCCGCTGACCAACAATTCCTGGGGCAGCGGTTTTCTTCCCACGGTGCATCAGGGCGTCCAGCTCCGTTCGCAGGGCGATCCGGTCCTGTTCGTCTCGAATCCGCCGGGCATGGGGGCCCAACGCCGGCGCGAGTCGCTTGACGCCGTGCGCGATCTCAACGGGATGCGGTTCGATGTGTTGCGCGATCCTGAAATCGCCACGCGCATTGCGTCCTACGAACTGGCTTACCGGATGCAGACCAGCGTGCCGGACGTGATGGATATTTCCAAGGAACCGGCGGCCATGCATGAAGCCTATGCCACCACGCCCGGGCGGGCTTCCTTTGCGAATAATTGCCTTCTTGCCCGGCGTCTAGTCGAGCGTGGAGTCCGCTTCGTCCAGCTTTATCATCGGGGCTGGGACCATCACGGAGGGCCGGATGGCAACCTGGTGTTCGACCTGAAGAAGCGCTGTCTGGAAACCGATCAGCCGGCGGTTGCGTTGATCAAGGACCTCAAAGCGCGCGGGTTGCTGGATGAAACCCTGGTGGTCTGGGGCGGGGAATTTGGCCGCACCCCCATGATGCAGGGCAGTCTCAGTCCGGACCAGTTGGGCCGCGACCACCATCCGCATGGTTACACGGTCTGGCTGGCAGGCGGGGGGATCAAGCCGGGCATCGTTCACGGCAAAACGGATGACTTCGGCTTCTATGCCACCGAAAACAAGGTCCATGTCCACGATCTCCACGCCACTATCCTGCACCTCTTCGGACTGGATCACACGAAATTGACCTACCGGTTTCAGGGTCGCGACTTTCGCCTGACGGATGTGCACGGCGAGGTGGTCAAGCCGCTGCTGGCATAACAATTCATCCACGCTTCCATGTTCAATCGCATTGTTCCTTCGGTTTTCTGGCGCTTGGCGGTGTCTCTGGTCGGCGTTTCCGGGGTTTTGGCCGCGGGCAAACCCGGCGGCGATCCGGCCAAAGTGGACTTCAACCGGGACATCCGGCCGGTTTTTTCCGAGCATTGTTACACCTGCCACGGTCCGGACGAGAACAAGCGCAAGGCCGGGTTGCGGCTGGACACGCAGGAAGGCGCTTTCAAGGAGCTCAAGTCCGGCGATCACGCTTTGGTGGCGGGCGATCCGGGCAAGAGCACTTTGGTGGGGCGCATTCTCTCGACGGATTCCGAGGAGGTGATGCCGCCGCCCAAGCACAACAAACCCCTCAAGCCGGAGGAGATCGCGTTGCTGCAACGGTGGGTGAGGGAAGGTGCGGCGTGGAAAAAACATTGGTCGTTCATTGCGCCTGAACGCCCCGCCTTGCCGGCGGTAAAGGACGGAAAATGGCCGCGCAATGCCATTGACTACTTCACCTTGGCTCGGCTGGAAAAAGAGAAGCTCCGCCCCAATCCAGAAGCCGACCGGGCCGCGTTGATTCGTCGCGCGACGCTGGATTTGACAGGACTGCCGCCCACCATCGCGCAGGTGGACGCTTTTCTGGCGGACAAATCCAATGACGCCTATGGCAAACTGGTGGACCGACTTCTTGCCTCGCCCCACTACGGCGAGCGGATGGCCCAAAACTGGATGGACTTGGCGCGCTATGCCGACACCAGCGGCTATCACTTCGACGGGGTTCGATTCATGTGGTTGTGGCGCGATTGGGTCATCAGCGCCTTCAATGACAACAAACCTTACGATCAGTTCACCGTCGAACAAATCGCCGGGGATCTCATGCCAAAGCCGACCCAGTCCCAGCGCATCGCCACGGGCTTTGTCCGCAACAACATGACCAATGACGAGGGCGGTGCCGATCCCGACGAGTATCTCAACAAATATGTCGTTGATCGCGTCAATACGGTCGGTGCTGTTTGGATGGGGCTGACGGTGGGTTGCACCGAATGCCACGATCACAAATATGATCCGCTGACGACGAAGGAGTTTTACCGCATGTACGCGTTCTTTCACAACGTGCCGGAAAAGGGGCTGGACCGGATCCGCACGGACAATCCGCCGCCGCGTCTTCCCGTGCCGACGACGAGCCAGGCTCTGGAGTTTGTGGAAGCGGATTTCCGGCTGAAAGACGCGGAAAAGACCTTGCAGGACCGCTCCAACGAGCTGGGCGAGACGCAGGAAAAGTGGGAGCTGGAAATCAACGCCAAACCCGCCGCCACTCCGCAGTTGCCCGGGTTGGTTACGGGGATAGCGTTTGACGGTTCGTTGGGTGTGACCTCATCCACCAACGGTATGGATGGGAGGATTCATGGCACGAACCAGGCGCAGTTTGTTGCGGGGCGAATTGGTAAAGCCCTCCAGCTCGACGGCAGGGTGTATGTGGAATTTGGAGCGCCGGGGGGATTTGATCGCACCGATGCCTTTAGCTGCGGGGCGTGGGTGAAATTGGAGGGGGAGGGTGCCGTGCTGAGTAAAATGACCAAGGAGCTTCGGGGGTTTGATTTGTTTTACACGGCGCAACGCTTTGAGGTGCACCTGCTTAGTGCCTGGCCTGGCAACGCATTGAAAGTGCAAACCAAGGAAACCTTTCCCAAGGGCCAGTGGTTGCATGTGATGGCCACCTACGACGGCTCGGGTAAGGCGGCGGGCGTGAAGTTTTTTGTCAACGGCCGTCCGCGCGAGCTGCAAATCGAAAACGACACCCTCTCCAATACCATTGCCAATAACGCCCCCCTGCGGATTGGTGCCCGCAGCAACGAGGGAATCCTCAAGGGATTGGTCGATGAGGTCCGCCTCTATCAGCGCGCCCTTGGCGCGGAGGACGTTCAGTCGCTTCTACTAGAGGGATACCGTCCCCTGATTGCCAAATCCCGGGGGGCCCGCAGCGAGGAGGAACGAAGCGAGCTGCAGAAATTCTACAAGGAGAACTACGCTCTGGATTACATCCGTTCGGAGGCCGCCTTGGCAGAAGCACGCAAGCATAAGGAACAATTTTATCACACCATTCCCACCACCCTGATCATGGAGGAGATGAAGCCGCCCCGGGACACGTTTGTGCTGGTGCGCGGCGATTTCCGCAATAAGGGGGAGAAGGTGGGACCGGGCACTCCTTCGATCCTTCCGGCCTTGCCCCCCGGGCCGGTAAACCGGCTGGCCCTGGCACGTTGGTTGACGTCCAAGGACCACCCGCTCACGGCCCGGGTCACGGTCAACCGCTACTGGTCCCTCTTTTTCGGCACGGGGCTGGTGAAGACGATCAACGACTTTGGTTCGCAGGGCGAATGGCCCAGTCATCCCGAACTGCTCGACTGGCTCGCGGTCCAATTCCGCGATGGGGGTGCAGGGCCGAGGGCAGGGGGCGGGCTTTCGGAGCCGACGGCCGCTTGGGATGTGAAAGCGTTGGTGCGATTGATTCTGACCAGCGCCACCTACCGGCAGTCTGCGGCGGTCTCGCCTGAACAGTTGGAGCGCGATCCTTACAATCGCCTGTTCACCCGCGGTCCCCGGGTGCGGCTCGATGCGGAATTTGTCCGTGACAATGCTTTGGCCGTCGCGGGGTTGCTCAACGAGCGGGTAGGCGGCCCGAGCGTGAAACCCTACCAGCCCCCCGGCATCTGGGACGGGACCGACTCGAAGTTTGAGCAGGACCACGGCGACGCACTGTATCGGCGCGGGCTGTATGTGTTTTGGCGACGCTCGGCGCATTATCCCGCTTTTGCCACCTTCGACGCCCCCAGCCGGGAGGTTTGCACTTTTCTGCGCCAACGCACGCAGACTCCGCTGCAATCGCTCGTCTTGATGAACGATCCGGCATTTGTCGAGGCGGCGCGCGCTCTGGCCCAGCGTGTCTGGCGCGAGGAACCCACCGACACCGGCAAACGTCTGGTCCGCGCCTTCCGGCACGCGCTGGGGCGCAAACCCGGGACGGATGAAATCCAGGTGCTCAGGAAAACCTACGACCGGCAACTGGCCGGATTTCAACAGGATCCAGAGTCGGCCAAAGCCTTGCTGAAGGTGGGCGAATTCTCCGGGCCCGGTCCGGCCGATTCGGCCGGGTTGGCTTCATTGACCGCCGTGGCCAACGTGTTGTTGAATCTGAACGAGACCATTACCAAATAGCTGATATGAATTTCGAGGCTGAAATCCAGCGGACCCTGAGCCGCCGCTCCTTTCTCTCCCGCAGCACCACGGGACTGGGCGCTCTGGCCCTATCGTCTCTGTTGAACCCGCGCTTGTTCGGGTCGGAACCGGCAGGGGCGTTGTCAACCAATGGCGCGCTCAAGACGTTGCATCATCCGGCCAAAGCCAAACGGGTCATCTACCTCTTCCAATCCGGCGCCCCCTCGCATCTGGATCTGTTCGATTTCAAACCCAAACTCAAGCAAATGACCGGAGAGGAGCTGCCGCCGAGCATTCGCAAGGGGCAGCGGATCACGGGCATGACGGCCGGCCAGGCCGTGTTGCGTTGCGTGGGGTCCCCCTTCGAATTCAAACGCTACGGAAAATCCGGAGTCGAACTGAGCGGCATGCTCCCCCATATCGGCGGGATCGCCGACGATATCACACTGATCCGGTCCATGTTTACCGAACCGATCAACCACGATCCGGCGGTGACGTTCATGGGCACGGGCAACCAGCAACCGGGGCGTCCGACCATGGGGGCGTGGCTGGCTTATGGGCTGGGCAGC
>CAIQOK010000116.1 GCA_903873415.1 uncultured Verrucomicrobiota bacterium
CGGTTCGCTATGCTCACCATCGCTCCGCCTCACCCCAAAGGGGCGAAGCAGCAGGGAAAGAAAGCAATTTACAGAAAGAAATTTACACCGGCTGTAAAAGCAGGTGACCAAAGGAAACACTGGTGTAAAAGCCCACGATTGAGGAATATGAGGGCACACTCATTTCCGCCCATTGCACCGGATTAAAAAACACTTGTTTCCATGAACGAATCAAACCGGCCTCCTCGGGAAAAATCGCGCGCATTCACACTGATCGAGTTACTGGTTGTCATCGCCATCATCGCCATTCTGGCCGCCATGCTCCTGCCCGCTTTGAGCCGGGCCAAGCAGAAAGCCCACGCAATCATGTGCATGAGCAACAGTAAACAGTTGTCCCTGGCTTGGCGGATGTATGCCGACGACAATCGGGACCGGATTCCCTTCGCTTACGCACCGGATCCGCCCGACGCGAACGCGCCCTATGCCTGGGTCACCGGAGTGCTGGATTTTAGCGGCAGCAATCCCGCCAACTGGGATGTGGCCAACAACATCGCCAAAAGTCCGCTCTGGCCCTATTGCGGCAAACAGGCTGCCATTTGGAAATGCCCGGCCGACCGAGCCACGGTCACGGCGGGGGGCAACATCCTGCCACGCGTGCGAAGCATGTCCATGAGTATCTGGGCGGGGGGCAACCAGGGCACCGACGGTGGCTGGGGGCCCTCTTGGAAGGTCTACCGGAAAATGAGCGACATGCTCCAACCCGGACCGGCCAACACCATCACCCTGCTCGAGGAGCGGGAGGACAGCATCAACGATGGATTCTTCGTCATCTCAATGGAAGGTTATCCCAATCAGGCCAGCACGGTGATGGTTGATTTTCCCGCCAGTTATCACGGTGGAGCGGCTGGTTTTGCCTTTGGCGATGGGCATTCCGAAATCCACAAATGGAAGGATGCCAGAACCACGCCGGTTTTGAAAACCGGCCAACCGCTCCCGCTCAATCAATCCCAGCCCAATAACCAGGATGTCCTGTGGATGCAGGATCACTCCACGCGGCTCAAACTATAGCGCGCCAGCCGGCACATTGGAATGGAAGGTCGCGTCCCCAAAAATAATGTTGCCGTTGCGGGAGCCGGTTTGCGAACTTGGACCCAGTCACAATTGGCGTCCGACCCCGTGGCAATGAACTTGGGGTTGCCGGGCGCAACTTGGCCTGGCCGACTTGAACTGTAACGAACAGATAAAGCACATGACAAAATCCCTTCTGCGCATTGCGACCCTCTTCCTACTGGTGCATTTCCAAGCCCACTCCGAGACGGCCGAGGATTGCCTGAAAAGCGGGCTGGCCCTCAAGATCAAAGGGCAGATGGCTGGGGCGATTACCAACTACAACCGGGCCATCGAGCTCAATCCGCAATTGACTAAAGCCTATTATTACAGGGCCATCGCGTACCAGGCCCAGACCAATCTGGCCGCCGCACTGGCCGACTACGACCAAGCCATCCATCTCCAACCGGACTATGCGCCCGCCTACATGAACCGCGGCACTGCCAAGGCCAAGAAAGGAGATCTGCAAGGTGCCATTGCCGATTTCAGTGAAACCATCCGCCTCCGGCCCAAAGATGCCCTGGCCTACAACAACCGTGGCAACGCCAAGGCAGACGGACACGATTTGGAGGGGGCGCTGGCCGACTACAACCTGGCGATCGAGCTCAAGCCCGATTACATTTCCCCCCACCTCAATCGCGGGGACATCAAACGGACCAAGGGCGATCTGGACGGAGCCAAAGCCGATTACAAAAAGGCCCTTGAAATCAATCACGGCTCCTACGAAGCGCAAAAACGTCTTAATGAACTGAAGAAAAAATAATGGGAATCACCGCTTTTTCCCGCTGCTCCAGTCCGCGCTCACTCTGGACGCGGCAACCCGCAGACAGGAATCCCCTGCCCCGCCGGTGCCTCAATACTGCGGCATGGGCAGCCCCGGCATCCCAACTGTCTGGACAATCTGTCGGCGGGGTCAACCCTGGCATCAAGTCTGAAAGTCGGGTGTGAAAATTAGGTGTTCCAGTCGGGGTCTTTTAATGCCACACTCGGCCTTTGGATTCCGCATATGAACATCGTATCCGCCGTTTTTGACTGTAGTGCTCCTGATCTGGACTCCTGCCCGGACGAGTCCCTGCCTGAATTCGCTTTCATTGGCCGGTCTAATGTGGGCAAGTCTTCCCTGCTGAACATGCTCTCGGGCAAGGGCGATCTGGCGAGAGTCTCCGCCACTCCGGGTTCCACCCGCCTCATCAATTTCTTCACCATGAACCGGCACTGGCGTCTGGTGGATTTGCCCGGCTACGGCTACGCGCACGTCGCCCGCAAGGACATGGCCCAATTCAACCAGGCAGTCTCTGATTATATCGAGCTGCGGCCCAACCTCTTCCGCGTCTTCGCGCTGATCGATTCCGGGCTGCCGCCGCAGAAGATCGACCTGGAATTCGTGGAGTGGCTGGCCGTGAACTCCGTCCCGTTCGTCTTGGTCTTCACCAAAACCGACAAGATCAAACCCACCCCGATGCGGGCCAACATGGCTGCGTTCATGGACCGCATCTCGGCTTGGAACATCACCCCGCCGCAGACCTTCACCTGCTCGGCCAAAACAAAGCACGGGCGCAGCGAACTGCTCTCCATGATCGCCGCCACCATCGCAGCGGAACGATCCGAACGGGGCCTTTCCGTGCCGGATGAGGAACCGCTCCCGGATCCGGCACCCGCCGCCGAGCGCAAATCCAAAGCTCGGGAAGGTTGCGTGACCCGTCCCAATCCGGCACGCCCTTGGTAAGCCCCTCCCGCCCCCTCCCGGGAACCGCACGGCTGGGTGCGCCTTTGCCGAGGCCTCTTCAACGCATCACTGCCTTCACGCCCGGTTAAGGTTGAGGATGATAGGATGAGGGCATGAAAATGAACACATTCTTCCGGTTCGCATGTCAACTCGCAGCCTTGCCCCTCAGCGGACACCTCACCTTGGCCTCCGTCACCGCCACGCTGCCTGACCCCGGCTCATTCCTTACCCTAGACAAAGCCGGCGCCGGACTTGCGAGCCTGACCGTCAGCAACACCGGCAACCAGGTTTGGATCATCCAAAGTTCCACCAATCTCGGGAACTGGTCGGAGGTGGAGGCCTTGAAGGTTTTCAACGGCACCTATCACCGCAACTACACCAACCCCGCCGGCGGGAACCTTTTTTACCGCGCCGCTTATGATCCGGCACGGCAGAATATTTCCAGCACGACAAGCAACGCGCTGTTGCTGCCGGCGGCAGCCTACAACTATGCCGCGCCCCTCCTGCCCGCGGGCTTTTCAACCAACCCGATTCTGGCGGAGGATAACACACCCGGCAACAATCCCACGACGGATGCGGGTGCAACGCTGGGCCGGGTCTTGTTCTACGACAAGCGGCTTTCAACCAACCAGACCGTCTCCTGCGCCTCGTGTCATCAGCAGGCCCACGGATTCTCCGACCCGCGCCGTTTCAGCGTGGGCGATAATGGCGGAGCCGGCACACGCAACGCAATGGGACTGAGCAACGCCCGGTGGTATCAACGCCGCAAATTTTTCTGGGACGAGCGCGCCGCCACGCTCGAGGACCAGACCCTTATGCCGATCCAAAACCCGGTTGAAATGGGGATGTCGCTCGAGGCGCTGACAAACCGGCTGGCCGCGGAACCGTTTTACACGAATCTTTTCAGCCAGGCTTTCGGCTCACCCAAGATCACCACCAACCGGATTTCCCAGGCTCTCGCTCAGTTCGTCCGCTCCATCGTTTCCACCCGGTCCAAATATGACCAGGGTGTGGCGAGTAACTTCACCAACTTCAACGCCCAGGAAAACCTGGGGCGGCAGATCTTCTTTGGCCAGTCGGGCAGCCCCCGCGCCACCTGCGCCGCATGCCATGGCACGGACAACTTTGTCCCCACGGTGGCTCTGAACAACAACGGGCTGGAATTCCCTTATGTGGATTTGGGTGCCGGAGCAATCACCGGCTCCACCAACGACAACGGCCTCTTCAAAGTGCCTTCGCTGCGCAACATCGAGTTGACGGCACCTTATATGCACGACGGACGATTCGCCACCTTGGAACAGGTTGTGGATTTCTATAGCACCGGCGTGATGGATAACCCCAACCTTTCCCCACCCTTGCGGGTCCCCACGGCCCCAGGCCAGCCGCCCGGGCAGGTGCTCCGGCTCAATCTCAGCTCCGACCAAAAGGCCGCGTTGGTGGCTTTTCTCAAAACACTCACCGACTCCTCGCTGGCAAGCGATCCGAAATTGTCCGATCCCTTCAACTATGGGAACTGAGCCGGAATCATGCGGGAAAAACCCGCCGCGCATTTAATGGATTCATCCCAGCTCAAAGGTGGTGACCCCATAGATCCAGCCCAGCTCAAGGTGCGGTGCCGGCCCGGTATACATCCGGGCGGTGGCAAAGACCTGGGTCATACCGTGGCGCCGAACCATCTCCAACGCCTGAAGATTTGGCTCCGCTATGTCCAAAAAAAAGGTCTCGCCCGCCGGAATGCGATCCACCAAGCCGCAAAACAGACTCTCAGCCGAAGCCGCATCACGCGAGAACAACGGCCCAATCTTCCACCCCCGAAAACACGGGCGGATCACCCCGTAGCCCAGCAGCCGCCTCCCGGGCTCACCCACCAACGCCAAGGCATGCGCACCGGGTTGATGGATCCACGCCTTGAGAAAAGCGGTTCGAGCTGCAGGAAAACAGGCCCGATCCAACTGCTCCAGTTCGGCAAACGCCACCTCGCGGGCATTCATACACGACCCTGAACCGGGCGAGTGCCAAGCGATTGATTTCACGCCCTCATAGCGGGCATTTTGATAGGCATAAACACGCCCGATCCGCTTGTATTTCTCCACATTTTCCAAAACCCCGTCTCCGCCTTGCAGGCAGCCTTGAAGATGACGCCGGGCCGCCTCATGAAGAGCCAATCCATAGCCATAACCGCGATAGGCCGCCTCCACCAAATAGCACCCCAGAAAACCAAAGGAATCGTCGTAGCGCACAGCACTCACGCACGCAATCGGCACATCCTCCAATCCACCCATGAGAAAACCCTGCGCATCGGCAGCGAAAAAACTCCCCGCATCGCGCAAACCGGGATTCCACCCGGCCGCCTGCATCCAAGGAATCGTCACCGTTTCAAAATCCCGAAGTGACATGCGCCGGATTTGGTAGCGACCGCTGGCCAGATCGACGGCAGCCTTCGAATTTTGATCCAAGGTTTTCATGGATGTGATTTTTCCCAAGAAGCAGCGTGGCGTCACGCACTTTCTAAAACACCCCAGCACCACAGGCATCCCCCTGATCGGCGCAGGTTCAAAACCACGCTGCCCGCAGTGTATCGCTCAACTGCAGGCCGTTCAACCGGTGCTTTGCCGGTGACATCCGACCCGCTTTTCAATTACGAACTCTGAACCCAAGCCAAAAGCTGCGGTCTTAAAAAATCAATAAATGGCTGCCTCTAGAAAATGGAAAACGGGAAGATCCTTGGCGTTGTCTTTTTCATTCCAAGGTTTAGGCATTTTTATACCGGTCTGAGTTCAATTTTCCGGCTCACCACCGCCTTTAATCTCCGAAACAAAGGCCTGGAGAATTCAAGATTTTGCCATTGGACCTTGGGCCTCTGCAACCTTGTTCCAACTCCAGGGGACTCGGAAACATTTGTTTTGACTGGCCCGGTTGGAGCTCAGTCCGGAGCACCTGAGTTACAAAGGATGAATATGGTTTCGGGCTGCGACTCCTTACCTCGTCGGCCATGAATCCATTCCGTGGCTTCTGGCGTGAATGGTTTGTCATACCCGGTGCCCAAGGGAATACGCGCCCTGCCACAGCATGGTCAAATCCTAACGGAAACGCTGCAAACCAATACGTCATCGGCCATCTTGCCCGGCCGTTTTCAACTTTCAGACCGAGGCCGTTTTTGCTCATTGCTTCGTCTTAGAATCCGGCGGTTGCAACCGCGAAACCACAATGGTTTGGAAAGGCGGCCATTCCCCTTGGATGAACGGCTTTGGACCAGGATGCGAGGGTTCCATTTCGGTTGATCCCGCCCGAATGGCTCGCACTCCATCCCAAATGTGATTTATAAGACGATGCGATTCAGAGCCTTCCGGATCAGGTGGAGGCCTCCAGTCTCCGGTCATTTCACAAACGGCAGGGAAACGACCTCGGCGGAGAACTCCGCGGCGCCGCTTTTGAGGACCAGTCCGGTTCCTATCGCATTGGCCTCGCGCCGGACGATAGCCAGAGCAATCCAGCAACCCAGTGCCGGCGACCAAGTCGCACTTGTGACCTGCCCCACTTCCTTTGCGGCATGGAACAATTTGTCACCTTTCACCGGGTGAACGGCGGCTTGGACTGCCAATCGCAACCCGCATAATTCGCGGTTGACACGAGCAAAGCTATGAAGGCGGTTCAACACCTCCTGACCGATATAGCAGCCCTTATTGTAACTCACCGCGCGGTCTCCCAGACCGCACTCAGGCGGCAGATTAGTCCCATCCATGTCCGATCCGAACCGCGGAATGCCCGCTTCGATCCGCCCGACCTCAAACGCATCCCAACCACAGGCCCGACCGCCCAGCGCCCGGGCTGCGGCCACCAATTTATCGACCACCACGCCCAGAGAATCCGCAGGCACAAACAGATCGTAGCCTGCAGATCCGAGACGCGGCTGGTTCATCAGATAAATCTCCCCCAGCATGCCCTCGGAAATTTTGACAAACCCAAAAGGAACGGCGGGCAACTCCGGAAACACCTCCAAACCGCCCACAACCAACCCCGCAGATGGGCCCTGAACACTGAGCAAACCGTAATGCGGAGCGGCATCCACAATCTGCACCTCGTCAGAAACCAGAAACTTCTCAAGCCGCTCAGCCACCGCCCCGCTCAACCCCGGCTCGAAATCAAGCAGCAGTTCATCGGCCAACGCATAGATGTTCAGGTCGCTCTCCATCCTGCCCTTGGCTGTCACCAACGCCGAATAGCAACCCTCGCCACTCCGCAGCCTTTTCACATCGTTGGTCACCTGACCGTGGAGAAAGCGAACCCGATCCGCCCCGGTCAGACACAAGCGCCCGCGAAACCCCAGATCCAACACCCCGGCGCTCTGCCTCAATGCCTCATGTTCTGCAGCCACATCACCGTAGTCGCCAACCAACTCCATCCCATTCAACCCGGCGAAGCGGGCGTTGAGTCCCTGATGAAATTCATGCAATGCCAGTGTGCTCATTGTTCTCATTCTCGCCCTCTGGTGTTTGCGGGCAAGAAAAGTTTTGAAACCCCACCATCACCGGCAGTGCCCGGCAATTGAGAATGCTTTCTGCCATCGAAAGACAGCGGCGGATTGGGCAGTTTTTATTGCTCAAAGGGAAGGTTTTACCAGTCAACACCGCAAATCAGGCTGTTCCATGCGAAAATCAGATGGATTTCTCTTTCGGCGTCTTTCTGCTCAGCGTCATTATCCACAGGGCGCTTGAGTAAGGTCGTTGGATCTTTGGGCGAGCGATCTCAGCTTGATTTGGACGGTGGTGGCAGGTGGGACCGGTTGTCTTAGTCGCGGAGGTTGTGACGGGAGGAGATGCCATCAGTCTGCCAGTGAGCGTTTACTGGTTTTGGGGTGCGTGTTGTGGTGTTTTCGGAGTGTATGGGCCGTGGACTTGCCGTATTTGGTGCAGCACGGCAGACAGCAGCAGTTGCGGGTGAACCTCGGTTAATTCGAGCGGTTTGCGCCAGACATCAGGCACTCCTTACGCCGTGCGCCACACGGAGTGGTTTAGTTCGCCACGAGGTGGTTTCCCGTCCTGTAGCCGCCGACGTAAGGAGGCGCTTCAGGGAGCGCTAAGCGCCAAGATTCTTTACCGTCAACTTTTTAGGTTTAAATTCGGCTCTAAACTGTTGAATCCGGCAATTTCGCATTTTCCGTTTTTCTGGAAAACCGGATTTATCCAGTCTGCCCAGGGAAATGGCGCGTTTCCGGAGCAATCGCACGATCCGACCGGCGTCTTTAGAGTGTCGGGCGGTGGCACGGGCTTGATCCTTCGGATCCGCGGGGATGTCCCGGCGCACACTCCAACGCGCTAATCCATTCCGGAGTGCGCCCGAGAGAGGTGGAGCGGAGAAGCTGGCATGGGCACAATTCGCAGGCGCTCATGCGGAAGATGGTCTCTGGGCCCGAGAACGGGCGCGCTCCCAGGAGACGTAGTGTTGGGGGGTATTATTTAAACTGAAGCGGTGGCGGCAGTTCGCCGACGTTTTGCGCGGGCGCCAAGATGTTCAACCTCCTGATCACGCTGCAAAACCACCTGGTGGCCCTCCAGACCAGTTCCAAGCTGCTGCAACTCCAGTCCAGCCCGCTCAACTCCATCGCATGACCATCCCTGCCAGAGGCGTTGCTAACCATCCCGATTACTCCCGGTGCCCTGTTGCTTGTGCCCCCCGGCACGAGGCAGGAATCCGCCTTCGATACCACCCCAGATCGACCGGCAGGATTTTCAGAAATCAAAGCCGCTGAACCGACTTCCATCCAATGAGCACCCGGTTCAGAACTCCGCAGATTAGATAAACCGCGCCCAGCAGGACCACGTCGGTCGGTCCCACAGGCAGGTCGGCGCTGTAGGCCAGCCAGAAACCCAGAAAGGATGTCAGCCCGCCCAGCAGCGATGCGCCGATGACAAATTGCCGCATGGTCCGCGAGAACAAATGCGCCGTCAACGCCGGGATCAGTAGAAACCCAAACGCAATCAGCGGCCCCACGCTCAGCACCGCAATCGACACCGTCAGGCCGATCAGCAAATAGAGTGCGGCGTCCCAGAACACCACCTTTTTACCAAGCGTGGCCGCCATGGAACGATCGAACGAAACGAACAAGATCTCCTTGTGAAACCAGCCCAGCACGCACAGCACCAGGGCCAGGGCAATCGCCGTCAGCTTGAGATCGAAATCGGAGATGGTGATGATCTCGCCCTTGAGCAGATCCAGCCAACCGGCCTCGGCAACCCGGTTCTTGGACAGGAGCAAAATGCTCGCGGCCGTGGCCACGACATAGACCGTGCCCAGGCGTCCCTCCGGCAGGCCGCGCCCCCGTCGTTCCATGAAGGCCAGGGACAGGATGGCCAGCAGAGTGAACAGCGTGGACCCGGCCAGGGCCAGCAAATGCCCGGTCTGTCCGTTGGAGCCGTGGGGCGCTGCGCCAAGGTGCAGCCACACGGGCAGGGACAAGGCCACGGCAACGCCGGTGGACGACACCTGAGGCAGCGCCACGCCCATGAATACAAGCCGGCGCAGGACGAGAAAGACCCCGACAAGCGGACAGGCAAATCCGACGAGCACACTGGTGTAAACCGAATTGCGCAGCAGAAAGTCGGGCGCTAAAATTTCCTTGAGTGTTTCCATCAGCCGGCCTCCACTTCGAATATTTCCGCCATGCGCTCCGGGGTGAAGAGTTCGGCGACAGTCCCGTGCAATGCCCGGCCGTCATGGAGCCAAAGAATCCGTTGGGCGTGTTTGCGGACCAGCGGCAGATCGTGCGTGACCAGAAGCACAGTCAAGGATCGTTCCTGATGAATTTGGGTGATGAACTCCAACAACACCCTCGTCGCCTTCACATCCACCCCGGCCGTCGGCTCATCCAGCACCAGGATGTCGGGGCGCGCGGCCAGAGCCCGCGCGATGAGCACCCGCTGCTTTTGCCCGCCGGAAAGCTGGCTGAATTTCCGGTCCGCAAACCCAGCCGCCCCGGTGGCCTGCAGGCAATCCCTCACAAAATCCCGCTCCCCGCGCCCGGGCCAGCGCCCCGGCCCGACCCGGCCATATGCGCCCATCAGGGCCACATCAAATCCGGTCAGCGGATAGAGCGGATCGAACTGAGTGGCCTGAGGCACATACCCGAAGATGAGTGCACGGCCCGGCGCAGCGTGAAGCTCGATCCGGCCCGCCACGGCAGGCTGCAGGCCGAGGATGGTTTTGAGCAAGGTGGATTTCCCCGTTCCATTGGCCCCCAGCAACGCCGTGAAACTGCCGCGGGAAATCACCAGGGAAATGCCCGACAAGACCACGTGTCCGTCATAACCAATGGCCAGCTGGTCGAGGGTCAAAAGCGGCTCGGACATATCATTTGGCTGCGGCAGCGAACGTGTGGACGATGTAATCCATCTCGGCAATGTAGGTGGTGGTATCCGGCACCCCACCGGGCATGATCGGCAGGGTGATGAGCTTGGCTCCAGTCTGCCGGGCAATCAGGGTGGGAACCTTCTCGGGAAACTGCGGCTCCCGCACCACGACCGGGACACGCTCGGATTTCATCGAGGCGATCAGTTGCTCGATATGACGGGGGGTGGGATCCACACCGGGCTTGAGCTCGATGGTGCCGAAGTATTGCAGGCCGAAACGGGCGGCGAAATAGGGCCAGTGCTCATGATAGGAGACAAATTTAACCCCCTTGCACGGGGCGAGTTCCTGCTCCCAACCAATTATTTTCGCATCGAGTTTCGCAAGGTAACCCTGGCGGTTCCGGACAAATTCGGCCGCATGTTCCGGGGCGGCGGCGATGAGGGCCCGGGCGATATTCCCCACGGCAGTCTTCGCCAGCAGAGGGTCGAGCATGTAATGCGGATTGCCATACGGATGGACATCCCCCTCGGAATGATCCGTGGATTTGGGGATATCAACGGGCGAAACCCCTTGCGAACAGTCCACATACCCCGATTTACCTGGCAAGATCCGCGGGTTTTTGCTCGCCTCCAGCAACGCCGGCAGAAACACATGCTCGCAATCAAACCCAATAAGAACGACCAGGTCCGCGCGGTTCAGCAATGTGACAAAGCTGGGTTTCATCGGCACCCCATGCGTGTCTTCCACACCGCTGGCCAGGCTGCGAACCTCCACAAATTCGCCGCCGAGATTGCGGGTGAAGTCGGCCAGATCGGTGAGCGTGGTGACGACGCGGAGTTTGGCCGCCCGAGCGGGAAACAGACCGAGCGCGGCAACGACAAATGGGATCAGGAGGAATTTGAATTTCATAAGAATTTAGGGCTTTGGATCGTTTGCTGGGCTCAGCGCTGTGTCCAACCATGCGAATGGGCCCCGATGATCCAAGCCCATTGCAAATAGACCGCATCATCCGGTTTGAAGCCGGAAACGGCATTGTGATCGGTATGGGTATATTGCAGACGCAGCTGGTTCCAATGGCTAAAGGCAAAGGTGATGAAAGGCGAATAGGCGGAAGTCTGGTCACTGTGATTCCAGGCGGCCTGCACCCAGTCATAGAGGAACCCCGCGCTCCACTGGCGGCTCCACTTGTGGCTCACATACGAGTAGAAACCGAGAGATCCCACTCCATTGAGGTGTTCCCCATCACCCGGCCCGGAAAATGGGTTGGCCGGATTCCAATTTCCGTTCGGATCGAATCGGTAGCGGTTGTCGCTGTAGAGCACTTCGGTGCCCCAGGTTGAGCTGGAAAACTGATTGTCCCGCAGCGGCACGTAGCTGAGCTTGAAATCCAATCCCGCCAGACGGCGCTCGCGCTCGGTAAGCGTGCCGCCATCCGCCTGAACACTCACGCCACCCCGGTCCTGGGTGGCCGGATTCCACAACCCGGAAGTGCCCGCCTCCAATTGCCAGCTCGGGGCCAGATCGAAATAAGTAGAAAGGCGTCCCCAGCCATTGAGTTTCGGGGCGCTCCGGAAAGTCCCGGGATTGTTCGGATTGGGACTGTCGCCACCAAACTGGTCGCCCGCTCCCAGGGTGAGACTGACATAATGTTCGGTGGGCAGGAGCCAGTTGACCTGCGCGCCATCGGTGCGCGTCTCTCCGCCGATATATCGGTCGAGCACCTGAGGGCGGTTCACAAAGGGCAGTTCATGATCATGGATGCAGCCCAAGCGCCCGAACTCGCCGAAGAACCGGCCGGCCGTGAGCGTCAGGTTGCCGGGAAGTGATGTGGTCTGGAGGGCAGCCTCCTCAACACCAAGGGCCGCCTCACCGGTCAGAGGATCCGCCGAAGAATTGGCCACGATCCACGCTTTGGCAAAC
Source organism: uncultured Verrucomicrobiota bacterium (assembly GCA_903873415.1). Lineage (GTDB taxonomy): Bacteria > Verrucomicrobiota > Verrucomicrobiia > Limisphaerales > CAIQOK01 > CAIQOK01. The sequence goes on from CAIQOK010000116.1 coordinate 12,080, forward strand.
GGATCCACCGAGGCCATCGCATTCAACTCCACCGATCGCTGAAAGATGTCAAAACCCCCGGGCCGCGCACTCCCGGTCTGATCCGACCCTTTGCTGCGATAGCCGAAAATGGTCTCCCCCACCAGACCAATGGCAGGGTTGAATTCCCCGGGCAAGCTCTTCTTCTGGGCCTCGACAACCTGATCAACCCGCTCGTCGAGCCTCTTGAGGCGGTCCGGCGCCGCCGTTTCCACGGGTGTTTTTCCGGCGGCCAGCGGACTGAAATTAGTGGATGCCGGCAGGGCCCCCTGCGCGGACACCACCTCCATTTTTTGGATCAACTGATTGATCAAGGCGCGGTCTTCGGCATGCACTTTATCAAAATACTCCCGCATCTGCTGCAACTGGAACCTCAATTCCTGGACTTCATTGGTTTCCCTGGCGCCCGCCAAGGGCATGACAAGCCCCAGGCAAAGCGCGGTGGCGATTTTTTTCATGATTGCTCCAACAATGGTTTTTCAAGTGTTTCTAAGGGATTGGTTTGACGCCAAAAGCGCAAACGAATCATTTCGGGCACGGACAGAACGGGAGAACGGCAAAGGTTAGAAACAGGGGGGAGCGCGGCCCGGATCAAGCCGGAGATCGGAGAAGCTGAGAACAACGTAAAAAATCCGGGGCATGACCATGCTCAAGGCCGGGATAAATCCGGCCACCAGCGCCAAAAGAGACGGGGAGTGAAGCTGACCGTGGGTCAAAAGTGTGACAGGACAGTGATGCCCGGAGTGATGGGCATCGGGGTGAATGGATTGGTGGAGGTCGGCGGAAGCGGCGAACAACTCAAGCGCAAAGAACAAGACCAGACACAAGAGCCCTGCCCACCGGAACCGACTCCGGGAATGGACAGCAAGCTCTGTGGGTGACGGATGCATTGGCTGGGAAACTAAATGACAGCCCTGTGGAGGGGTCGCAAGTTCTTTCTTTGATAAAAGCTCCGTCCGCGCTTCAATCGGCCCCGGGGAGGGTGAAGAAAAAAGACGAACCCTTGCCCGGCTCGCTTTTCGCCCAGACCCGGCCGCCATGGTTCTGGACGATGTGTTTGACGATGGAAAGCCCAAGGCCAGTGCCTCCCTGCTCCCGGGACCGGGCCTTATCCACCCGGTAAAACCGCTCGAACACCCGTTCCAGCGACTCTGGCGCGATGCCCGGCCCGTCATCCTGCACACAGACCTCAATCAAGCCGAGAGCAGCCGGCGCGGCGGAGAGAGTGACATGCCCGTCATTCCGGCCGTATTTGATGGCATTGCCCACGAGGTTGCCCAGCACCTGATGCAACCGGTTCGCATCGGCCCGGACCACCCCTTGGGCCACCGCATTGGTGAGAGTGACGTTTTTCGACCGGGCCTGGTTTTTGAAATCCTCCAGCACGCGATCCACCAAGGGAACCAAGGGGAGTTCCTCCACGTTCAGGGTGACCCGGCCCGATTCCAGTTCGGAGATGATCAGCAGATCTTCAATTAGGAAATGCAAGCGCTCGGCATTGCGGTGGATTGTCTGAAGAAATCTCAAGCACACCTCGGGATTGTCCCGGGCCCCGTCAATGAGCGTCTCGACATACCCTTTGATCAGCGAGAGGGGGGTGCGCAACTCGTGGCTGACATTGGCAACGAATTCCTCCCGCGTCCGTTCCAAAAGCTTAAGCCGGGTCAAATCATGAAACACCAGCACCGTCCCCTGTCCCTCCCCGTCCTGGCCCAGAATCCCTGCGGCATTTATCTCCACGGAGCGGTCGGCAAAACCACCCAGCTTCAATTGATATCCCAGAACCTGTCTCTCGGCCTCAACCCGGGCCAGCAACCCGGTGAGTTCATGCTGCCGCAACACCTCCAGCACCGTCATCCCCCGCACATCCGTGGCCACCTCAAACAGCTCGCCAAAGGCCCGGTTGGCCAGCTGGATGCGGCCCTGCGGATCCAGTAGCAACAGGCCCTCGACCATGCTGTTGAAAAGCGTTTCCTGCCGGGTCTGGATTTGCGCGGCCTGCTGGCGCTGCTGTTCCCGCAGCCGGTCCAGTGCAGCGGACCCTTGGGCTTGAATTCGGAGACAGTTTTGGCGCCACCGCAGATGAAGAACCAGAAGGGCTGCCGCGAGGAGGATACTGAGGATTTGCCAAAACATGGGCCAAGGCTAGGCTTCAACAAAACGGTAACCCACACCCCGGACGGTATCGAGAAACTTTGCCGCCCCGCCGAGTTTTTCCCTCAGCCGGCGCATATGGGTATCCACCGTGCGGGTGTCCACCAGACTGTTGTATTCCCATACATCCCGCAACAGTTGGTCCCGGGACTGAACGCGACCGCGGCGCTGGGCCAAAACCGAGAGCAGCTTGAATTCAGTGGCCGTCAGTTCGATGGCGCTGCCCTTGTAAGTCACCATGTGCCGGGGATTATCAATCACCAGATCCCCGAAACGCAGCACCTGAGATTCCTCCTTGGGTTGGACCTGACCGCGCTGCAAAAGCTTCTTAACCCTCAACACGAGTTCCCGCGGGCTGAACGGCTTGGTGATATAATCATCGGCCCCCAACTCCAGCCCCAGCACCCGGTCGATTTCAGCCGCCTTGGCTGTCAGCATGATGATTGGAATCCCCGCCGTGGCGGGATCGCGTCGGAGCATCTTGCAAATTTCGAGTCCTCCGATTTCCGGCAGCATCAGATCAAGGACGATCAATCGGGGCGAGGCGGACCGGGCTTTAGTGAGCGCCTCGGCGCCATCGGAGGCCGTCACCACGGAAAAACCGGCCTGCTCCAAATTGAACTCCACCAGCTCCACCGCCTCCGGCTCATCATCCACCACGAGAATTTTAGGTTTCAACGGGGCTTTGATTAGCATGCGCAGAGCATGGCCACAACCACGGGACTGTGACAAGAAGGTTACAATCCGGCAACACGTGCCCTCCTTTTATTGCCGGGGCGGGGCGAGCAGTTCGTCGATCCTGGCAACAAGTTGGACCAGATTGCAGGGCTTGGTCATATACGCGCTGGCCCCGGAGGCCAAACCGGTCAGACGCCCGAAATCACTCGCCACGGCCGTGAGCATGATGATGGGCAAGGCGGCCGTGACCGAGTCCCGGCGCAGTATTTGGCAGACCTCCAACCCATCCAACTCCGGCATCATCCAGTCGAGCAGGATCAAATCAGGCGCAAGCTGGCGCACTTGACTGAGAGCCTCCACCCCGTTGAGAGCGGTGGCAATGGCATAGCCCCGGCGCCTCAAATTAAAAGCCAGCAGCTCCACTTGATCCGCCTCGTCATCCACCACAAGAATCCTGTTTCCCACCCCATACCTTTAACAGAGGAATCCCCAATCTCAAGAGTCGGCAGGTTACGGTAACGTGACATTTACCGGCACCCCATCCGCCAGCAGAACCCTTGAACAGACCGGGAAGAGCCGCAGAAAAAAACCAGACTGCCTCGCGGCGTTCGGGGTTTGCCTCAGACCACGGCATTTCGGCCCGCCGAAATGCCCGCATTAAAACGGCTTGAGGTGCGTCACGCTATCGCCATACACATCACGCGCCACCAGCTGCCGCAACACGAAAGGCAGGATGCCGCCGTGATGGTAGTAATCAATTTCAATCGGCGTATCAATCCGACAACGCACCGGCACGCTCTCCACCCGGCCGTCCTGACGCGTGATTTGCAAGGTCAGATCCTGCTGCGGCTTGAGCGTCGCATCCAGACCCACGACATCGTAGGTCTCCTGACCGTCGAGTTTGAGGGTCTGGGCCGTGGTTCCCTCCTTGAACTGGAGCGGCAGCACCCCCATCCCGACGAGATTGCTACGATGAATGCGCTCGAAGCTTTGAGCCACCACCACCTTCACTCCAAGCAGATTCGTGCCCTTGGCGGCCCAGTCCCGGCTGGAACCGGTACCATACTCCTGGCCGGCTATGATGATCAGCGGCGTCCCGGCGTCGATGTGCTTCATCGCCGCATCGTAAATGCTCATTTTCTCACCCGTCGGCTGATAGAGGGTGTTGCCGCCCTCCTCACCGCCAAGCATCAGATTCTTGATTCGGACGTTGGCAAAAGTGCCACGAGTCATGATCCGGTCGTTACCGCGGCGCGACCCGTAACTGTTGAAATCCGCCGCCGCCACTCCGCTTTCAGTCAGAAACCGGCCGGCGGGGGAACTCTTCTTGATCGAACCGGCCGGCGAAATATGATCCGTCGTCACGCTGTCCCCGAAGACTCCCAAGGCCCGGGCGCCGGTGATGGACTGGATGCTGCCGGGGATCATGGAGAATTTCTCAAAAAACGGCGGCTCTTGGATGTAGGTGGACTGCCGGTCCCATTCGTAGATGTTTCCCACCGAGGACGGGATCTCATTCCACTTGGGGTTTTGAGCCGCGAAATCGCGGTAGAGCTTGCGGAAAACCTCCGGCTTGAGCGCGGACTCCATTGCCTCGCGCACCTCCTGGAGGCTGGGCCATATGTCGGCCAGAAACACCGGCAAGCCGTCCTGGTCCATCCCCAGCGGTTCGCAGCTCAGGTCGATATCCACCCGGCCAGCCAGGGCAAACGCCACCACCAAGGGCGGAGACATGAGGAAATTGGCTTTGATGTTCTGGTGAACCCGCGCCTCGAAATTTCGGTTTCCCGACAGCACGCTGGCCGCCACCAAATCATTCTTCACCACAGCCTCCTCAATGTTGGCATCGAGCGGACCGGAGTTGCCGATGCACGTTGTGCACCCGTAGCCCACGAGATTGAAGCGCAGCTTGTTGAGATACTTTTGGAGATTGGTTTTCTTAAGATAGTCGGTGACCACCCGCGATCCGGGTGCCAGCGAGGCTTTGACCGCAGGATTGACGGTGAGACCTTTTTCAACGGCCTTCTTGGCCAACAACCCGGCCGCCAGCATCACGCTCGGGTTGGACGTGTTCGTGCAGCTGGTGATGGCGGCAATCAGGACCGAGCCGGTGCCGATTTTAGCCTTCTTCCTCGAAGTCGTTTCGATCTTAACCGACTTGGCCGAATCCTGCCGGGTTTTGCCGAATCCGTTCTCGGTGACCGGCCGTTGCAAGGCGCTGAAAAACTCCCGCTTCAGGTTCGGCAGCTCGATACGGTCCTGCGGACGTTTGGGGCCGGCGACGCTCGGCCTGACCGAAGCCAGGTCCAACTCGACAACTTGGGAGTATTCGATATCGCCGGCCTGGGGCATGCCCCACAGCCCTTGGGCGCGGTAGTAATTTTCGTAAAGCTTGCAGTCGCCGTTGGTCCGCCCCGTGGCCCTGAGATAATTGGTGCACTCCTCGTCGATGGGGAAGAATCCCATCGTCGCTCCGTATTCGGGCGCCATGTTCGCGATGGTCGCACGATCCACCACCGGCAAGGCCGCCGCCCCAGGACCGAAAAACTCGACAAACTTGCCCACCACCTTGACCTTGCGCATCAACTGCGTCACCGTCAGCGCCAGATCGGTGGCGGTGACCCCTTCCTTCAGCGCGCCGGTGAGATGAACCCCCACGACATCGGGGGTGAGAAAATAAACCGGCTGCCCGAGCATGCCCGCCTCGGCCTCAATGCCGCCCACGCCCCAACCCACAATGCCGATCCCGTTGATCATCGTCGTGTGGGAATCTGTTCCCACCAGGGTGTCGGGATAATAAACCCGGCCGGCGTTGAGGACGCCTTTGGCTAGGTATTCCAAATTGACCTGATGCACTATGCCGATGCCCGGCGGGACGACCTTGAACGTTTCAAAGGCCTGCATGCCCCACTTGAGAAACTGATAACGCTCGCGGTTCCGGCTGAACTCCAGATCCAGATTCTGCTGAAGCGCTTCGGCGTTGCCGGCAAAATCCACCTGGACAGAATGATCCACAACGAGATCCACGGGCACCAGCGGCTCGATCATCTTCGGGTTTTTCCCCAGCTTGGCCACGGCACTGCGCATCGCCGCCAGATCCACCAGGAGCGGCACGCCGGTGAAATCCTGCAACACAATCCGCGCCACCACGAAGGGAATCTCCTCCGTGCGGCAGTCATTGGGCTTCCAGTTGGCCAGAGCCCTTACCGCGGCCTCACTCACGCGCTTGCCGTCGCAATTGCGGAGCACGGCCTCCAGCACGATGCGGATACAGACAGGCAGCTTGGAAACCGGCCCCACCCCGGCTTTTTCCAAGGCGGGGAGTGAATAATAATTTCCGGCACGACCCGTGCCCAGGTCGAAGGATTGCAGCGTGTTAAACAAATCTTGGACTTCGCTCATAATTCAAATTGTCGGCCAAACTCTGGAAGTTGAACATCCCGGGTGGAATCGTCAAGCATGCAGGCGGAGAAAAGGCATGAAAAAACCGCTACAGCCCCAAACCGGCAACCCGGCCGCGCAACAGATTCATGCCCGCCTCGACAATCCGGGCAAACCGCCCCCTCTACGGCCCGCACTGGGCCTTGTGCCGCAGCGCATGGTCCACCAGCACCAAAGCGGTCATCGCTTCCACCATCGGCACAGCGCGAGGCAGCACACACGGATCGTGCCGGCCCCGCCCCTTGAGCGTGGTGTTTTTGAGCCGCTCGTCCACCGTGTCCTGCTCGTGCATCACAGTGGCCACCGGCTTGAAAGCCACCCTGAAATAAATCAGCGCCCCGTTGGAAATCCCGCCCTGAATCCCCCCTGACCGATTGCTCGTCGTGACCACCTTCCCGTTTTTCGCCCGGAACAAATCATTGTGCTCCCGCCCGGTCATCGTGATCCCGCCAAAACCCGAACCTATATCAAAGCCCTTCGACGCCGGCAGACTGAGCATGCCCTTGGCCAAATCAGCCTCGAGCCGGTCAAACACGGGCTCACCCCATCCCGGAGGCACTCCCCGCGCCACCCCCTCAACAATCCCACCCACCGTGTCCCCGGCCCGACGCACCCTGTCGATCAACCGGATCATCTTGTCCGCCACCGCCAAATCCGGACACCTCACAATATTGGATTCCACCTCCGACATCTGCACGGTCGCAGGATCCACCTCCGCCCGGATTTTCTGGACCTGCTTGACGTAAGCCAGAACCTCCACGCCGAATTTTTCACGCAGGATTTTTTTGGCAATGGCACCGGCGGCAACTCGGCCGATGGTTTCCCGGGCACTGGTCCGCCCACCCCCGGGCCAGGCACGAATACCATATTTGGCAAAATAAGTGTAGTCGGCATGCGATGGACGAAACTTGGATGCCATCTCCGAATAGGCCTCAGAACGCTGATCCTCATTCTTGACCCACATCGAAATCGGCGTTCCCAAGGTTTGCCCCTGATATGTGCCGGAGAGGATCTGCACCGTGTCGGTCTCCTTGCGCGGCGTGACAATTTTGGACTGGCCGGGCCTGCGACGGTCCAGATCGGGCTGGAGATCGGCCTCCGTCAGCGCGATGCGCGGCGGGCAACCGTCCACCACCACCCCCACGCCGCCCCCGTGCGATTCGCCCCAGGTGGTGATGCGGAACATCTGCCCAAAAGTATTGCCCATGACAGCAGTATGGAAAAAACAGCCCTCAGGTCAAACTTGGAAGCGGGGCCGCGCCCCTCCACTTGAAAACCGCCGCACCGTGATCCAACTCGACGCCCGAGGACATTGTGCTAATTTGCCCGCTCTAAGTTGATGAACAACACCGACAAACCAGAACATCCCGCCGCGCCCGGGGCCTATTCGGTCCTGCGCAACCGCGATTTCGTCCGCTACCTTCTGGGCCGCCTGGTGGCGGTGCTGGGACAGCAAATGTTCACCCTGGCCATCGGCTGGGAAATCTATGACCGCACCGGATCGGCGCTGAGCCTCGCCGCAGTGGGCGTGACCCAGATGATCCCGATGTTTGTGTTCACCCTGCCCGCGGGGCACGTGGCCGATAATTACAACCGCAAGCGGGTCATCGTCCTGATGACTACCGTTCTTGGAGCGACCAGCCTGATCTTGGCGCTGATCTCCGCCCTGCAGGCACCAGTGCTCTGCATTTACTTCTGCCTCTTTGTCACCGGAACGGCGCGCACCTTCATGTGGGCCTCCAGCGCCGCATTCCTGCCGGGACTAGTGGAGCGCCGCGACTTTGCCCGCGCGGTCAACTGGAACACCGGGGTCTTTCAGCTGGCCTGCATCGCCGGCCCGTCGGCGGCAGGGGCGCTCATCGCCCTGATCCTGCCCCGGCACCCCCACCAGGCCGCCGCAGCGGTTTATGCCTTCAACGCTCTGGCCGCACTGGTCTTCTGCCTGCTCGTCACCGGTATCCGTTGGCATCACACGCCGGGAACACGCGAACCAATGACCGTGCGCACCCTGCTCACAGGCTTTCAGTTCGTGTTCGCCAGCAAAATCATCCTCGGCATCATCACCCTCGACATGTTCGCCGTCTTTCTGGGCGGGGCGACTTCGCTGCTGCCCATTTACGCCAAAGACATCCTGCACGCTGGCCCGGATGGCTTGGGCCTGCTCGTCGCCGCCATGCCGCTCGGAGCAGTGGTGTGCATGATGATTTTAAACCATCGCCCCCCACTCCAAAAAGCCGGCCGCGCCCTGCTTTGGGCGGTCGCGGCTTTCGGTCTGGCCACCATCGGCTTCGGCCTTTCAACGTGGTTCTGGCTCTCCTTCACCCTGCTCTGCACCTGCGGCGCCGTGGACAATATCAGCGTCGTGGTCCGCCACACCTTGGTGCAACTCCTCACCCCGGACGACAAACGGGGACGCGTCTCCGCCGTCAACAACCTCTTCATCGGCACTTCCAACGAACTGGGCGGTTCAGAATCCAGCCTTATCGCCCACCTCTTCGGTCCCGCCCTGGGCCACACCCTCGTCACCGGCGCGGTCATCTCCGCCGTCTCCGGCGGCATCGGCACCATCGCCGTGGTCATCGGTGTGGCGATCCTCTGGCCCGAAATACGGAAATACGGACGGCTCGATGCCCACTGAACCGCCCCCCAATTCCCGCCTCGAAGCTCTTTGGCTGGACTCGGGGCTTAGAAAAACACCCGCCTACCGCACAAATTTTCAGAGCCTTCCTTCCCGCTGACTCCCAAGCTACTATGCTCCTCCGTTTGTTGCAGCCAGTCGCTTGCCCTCTCTCCGACGGATTGAACAAAAAAATCGATCCATTTTACTCCTCGCCCCCCCAAGTTTCGGAATATCACCAACCGCACGATCCGGACAAACAGAACCCAACCAAGTGAACAAGGCGTGGCGGAATCTCCCCCGGGTCCAGACCATCGCTCCAAAACCGGCAAGATGCCAGATCCATGCCCCCCAGATTCCAATGCCGGGTGGGCCCGAAATGAAAATAGAACTTGTGGCCGGAGTGATTGACTGGCACGAACAGGCTGATGACCAACCGCAAACCCCGGATCAGTGAAGACTGGCTGTCCCTTTGGACAGGCTTGGCGGTATTTGTGCCGTCGCTGGGGGTTTTTCTGGGCGTGAACCTGTTGGGCTTTGGAGCCAAGGTCGGCACTTGGACCGACCTAGCCAAATCCATCACGCCTATCGCCTCCTCATTTCAATGGATGCCGGCCTGGGCCTGCGTTTTTTCAACCTATTTGTTCATGGGCCTGGTGGTGGGTGTCGGCAACTGGCTGCTGGGCGGCAGTCTCAAAAAGTTCCTGTTGGCCTTCACTCTGGTCTTCGGGATCAGTTTCGGCTGCTGGCTGCTGGGCAACCATGCCCATCTGGCAGCAACCACGCCGGCCGAATTCGCCAAATTCCACATCAACTGGTCGCTCAAGCTCACCGGGGAGGCGGGATTTGTCCTAGCGCTCCTGGCGGGCCTTTTGATCGGGAATTTCTCACCCAAACTGGCAGCACTGCTCACGGAGTCCCTCAAGCCCGAACTTTTCGTCAAGGCGGCCATCGTCATCATGGGTGCGGGGGTAGGAATCAAGGCCCTGGAAAACTCGACTCTGGCCTGGGGAATCATGCTCCGGGGCTTTTGCGCCATCGTCGAGGCTTACCTCATCTACTGGGCGGTGGTCTATTTCATTGCGCGCAAGTATTTCAAGTTCAGCCGGGAATGGGCCGCGCCGCTGGCCTCGGGCATCTCCATATGCGGCGTCTCAGCCGCCATAGCCACCGGGGCAGCCATCCGCGCCCGTCCACGCGTGGCGGTCATGGTGTCGTCGCTGGTGGTGGTGTTTGCCGTGGTGGAACTGCTGCTCCTGCCGTTTCTGGCGCAAACCTTCCTCTGGAAAGAACCTCTGGTGGCCGGGGCGTGGATGGGGCTGGCGGTCAAGACGGACGGGGCGGCCACGGCGGCGGGCGCGGTGACCGAGGGGTTGATTCTGGCCAAGGCGGCGGCCAACGGCATCGTTTATGAGAAGGACTGGATCCTCAACACCGCCACCACAATCAAGGTGTTCATCGATATTTTCATCGGGATCTGGGCGTTTATTCTGGCTTGGATCTGGGCCAACCACATCGAAAAACGCGACGGGGACAAGGTTCGGGCGGCGGAGATATGGCAGCGCTTTCCAAAGTTCATTCTGGGCTACGCGCTCACATTCGGCCTGTTCCTCATCCTCGGGCTGGCATTTCCAAAACTGGTGAAAACCGAAACATCCGTGGCGGTCACCCGCGAGGTGAAGGTGACCGATCCGGCGACCGGCCAGGAGCACGTGGAAAAGATGCCGGTCCTCAAGGAAGTGGCTCGGGTGGATCCCGCCACGGGTCGGATCACGACGGTTTCGGTGCCGGAGCTCAAGAGGGAAATCAAACCCGGCCCGGCGCGCAGCTCGACGGATCAGGCGAATGTTTTCAGGATCCTCTTTTTCTGCATGACATTCTTTACCATCGGGGTGATTTCGAATTTCAAAAAACTATGGGCCGAAGGAATCGGAAAACTCGCGGCAGTGTATGCTGTGGGGCTCTTCGGCTTCATCATCTGGTTCGGGCTGGTCGTTTCATGGGTGTTTTTCGGCGGGGTGCATCCGCCGATTGTTCACCCCTGAACCCGGCACCAAGCGCGGCAACCTAATCTTATCCTCAAGAACAATCCCACTCATGCCTGACGAACCGGAAATTGGCAAGGAACTGAAACGGATGGAGCAGGACTACGAACCGCTGCTGCCGGTGGAAAAAAAACTCATCGGCTGGAGCCTGGGGATCGGACTGGTTCTGCTGGGGGTGCTCTACTGGGTCAGCCGGCTCCTGCCCGCGGGCCCTTAACCTCCCCCAAACAAGACCACCCCGCTGATGCCACCCCAAAAAATCATCATCCTCGACGGCCACACCTTGAATCCAGGCGACCTGGATTGGGCCGGGCTGGAAGCACTCGGAGAATTGACCGTCCACCCCCGGACCGCACCGGAACAGGTGCTCGAGCGCTGCGCCGCAGCCTCCATTGTGCTGACCAACAAGGTGGCTCTGCAAACAAAGACCCTCCGATCGCTGCCGGGGTTGAGGTTTATCGGCGTGCTAGCCACCGGCTATAACATCGTGGATGTGGCCACTGCGGCCGAGTGCGGAATTCCGGTTTCCAATGTGCCCGGCTATGCCGGCGTCTCAACCGCGCAAGCCGTTTTCGCCCTGCTTTTGGAACTCGCCACCCACGCCGGTGACCATGCCCGCAGTGTGCGTGAAGGCCGCTGGGTCAAAAGTCCCGATTTCAGCTTCTGGGACCATCCCCTGCATGAACTTGCAGGACGCACCCTCGGCATACTCGGCTATGGCGACATAGGCAAACGGGTGGCCGTCATTGGCCGCGCCTTCCGAATGAATGTCATCGTTCATTCCCGGCGCGCGGCCATCAATGAGGAAAATGTCGGATTAGACGAACTATTCACTCGCGCCGATGTGGTCACACTCCATTGCCCACTAACGCCGGAAACACAGGGCATAGTGAATGCGGCCCGGCTCGCGAAGATGAAACCCGGCTCTTTTCTGATCAACACCGGCCGCGGCCCGCTAGTGGACGAAGCCGCTCTGGCCTGCGCGCTCAATGCCGGCATTCTGGCTGGAGCGGGACTTGATGTCCTGAGCAAAGAACCCCCGGCTGCGGACAACCCCCTACTGACCGCGCGCAACTGCATCATCACCCCGCACATTGCATGGGCTACTCTGGCAGCCCGGCAGCGGCTGATGAACGCCACCGTTGCCAATGTCCGAGCCTTCCTCTCCGGCCACCCTCAGAATCTGGTCGGACCCGCCATCCGCCCCCGGGCGGCGGACTGAGATTAATGCAATGCCCTTTTTCACTCTGGAAAAAGACACCGATGCCTCAGACTGCACCAATAACAAAAGGGTCTGCCAAAAAAACGGCAACCCCGCAAAAAAGTGAAACCAAAAACACAATCGATCCCCATGCCTTTACACTCATCGAGTTGCTCGTCGTCATCGCCATCATCGCGATTCTTGCGGCTCTGCTCCTGCCAGCCCTGACCAAGGCCAAGCAGAAGGCAAAACTGGTCCGCTGCGTCTCCAACCAGCATCAACTCGGCCTGGCCGATGCAATGTATCTGGCCGACAACAAAGACCAATTCCCCTTTTCAGGCCGGTCGTGGCCTGAAATGCCCTTTGTGGATCTGCTGCTCCTGCTCAACCCCTACATCGGGTCCAACAACCGGCTTTTCTACCTCTGCCCGGCGGACGAGGGCAAGGGCTACAACATGGAATGGTTCGCCCTGAACGGGCTGCCCACAGCGCAGCTGCTTTGCCCATGCTCCTACTTTTACCTGTTCCAGTTTTACACTCTGGACGGAGGATTGCGCCTCCGGCGTTTGAGCGAGGTGGTTTATCCCAACCGCAAGGCCATCGGTGAATGCTTCGCCAGCAGGTCGGGCACAATCCCCCTTTCCTCCACAGGCACCTACGTCAGCGCCAACGGAGGCAGCCACGGCAACAAAGGCCTCTCCCTCCTATTCGTGGACGGACACGCCCAATTTGCCCCCTACGCCAACCTCAACCCCACCAGTGTGGGCTTCTTCAATCTTGACTGGACGGTCAATGGTCTGGCCGGTGCCGACTTGAACCCATAGCTCACGGCACCTCCAAGCCGGGCCGGGCCAATCCCTTTCCGCAAACCAGAAGCCGTCACGAAAAATTTGAAAAAAGCGCCGCCGGGATACGAAGCCGCTGCCCAACCCTTGCGTCCGCCTGATAACGAAACCCAAATCCCGTCACTGGTGCCGTTTCCAGAAGGGTTTAACGGACATCGAAAAAGCAGCTGGACCGGATTTTTTCCCGGCGCATCGACATCGAACCACAGCGCTGGATTACCGTGTTGCCAATCTCAACACTTGGCTGTTAGGGTTGGTTTTCCAGCTTTCAGAATGTCAAGTATCGTCCGGCCCACGACCAAACGGCCGGCAGCGCGCGGCGGCATGGATTGTTAATTATGAACCCGTTGAAACGATTATACCGAAACTTAAAAGATCTTATCCCTGCCAAATGTCTGGCGGCACTCTGCGGCATCCTGCTCTCCGCCCCCACAACGGCTTTGTCCGCCACCAACACACTGGGCCAATTCACCTTGGCCGACGGCCTCCAAGTCTCGCTCTTCGCCGCCGAGCCCATGGTTCGCAACCCGACCGACATGGACATCGACGAGCGGGGCCGGATCTGGATAACCGAAGGCGTCAACTACCGGTCCACATTCAAGGAGTGGGGCGTCTTGCAACCCGCCGGCGACCGCATCTTGATCTTGGAAGACACCAACGGCGACGGTCAGGCGGACAAGCAGACCGTTTTTTATCAGGACCCGAGCGTCAACGCAGCCCTGGGCATCTGTGTCCTGGGCAATCATGTGATCATCTCCGATTCACCCAATGTCTTCATGCTCACCGATACCAACGGCGACGGCGTGGCGGATCAGCGGGAGCTTTTATTCACCGGCATTGGCGGTGCCGACCATGATCATGGCATGCATTCCTTCAGCTTCGGCCCGGACGGGAAGCTGTATTTCAACATGGGCAACGAGGGCCAACACCTCTTCCGCCCCGTTCGCCGCCAAGTCCCGCTCCACGGCGCCGTGGGCCCGGTGGACATGCAACCCGTGATCGATCTGGACGGCCGCGAGGTGTCGAACCATGGCAAACCGTATCGCATGGGCATGGTGTTTCGCTGCAACCTCGACGGCACAGGCGTGGAGACTTTAGGCTGGAATTTCCGCAACAACTACGAGGTCGCAGTCGACTCCTTCGGCACTTTGTGGCAGTCGGACAACGACGACGACGGGAACCGGGGTGTTCGCATCAACTACGTTATGGAGTTTGGCAACTACGGCTACGCCGATGAAATGAGCGGCGCCGGTTGGAGCAGCGGTTGGGCCTCCGCCAAAGCCAAAGGCGCGCCCGAGGACTCGAAGATTTCCTATCAATGGCATCAGTTCGATCCGGGAGTCGTTCCAAACCTGCTGCATACCGGCAGCGGTTCACCCACCGGAATCACCCTCTACGAAGGCAAACTCCTACCCGAAGTTTTCCGCAACCAGATCATTCATTGTGACGCCGGAGCGCGGGTGGTCCGCTGCTACCCTGTTCAAACAGCCGGCGCAGGCTTCCGGGCTGATACCCGGGATATCCTCACCTCCACGGACACCTGGTTCCGCCCTTCGGACGTTTGCACGGCCCCAGACGGATCAATTTATGTGAGCGATTGGAACGATGCCGGCGTGGGCGGCCACAACATGGCTGACCATCATCTCGCAACAATGACCGGACGCATCTACCGCATCGCCCCCGTCGGGAACCGCCCCTCCGTTCCATCACTGAATCTCAAAACCGCCGCCGGCTGTGCCGCCGCACTCCAATCCCCAAATCAGTCCACTCGCTATCTGGCGTGGTCCAAGCTCTTTGCCATGCAGGGCAAGGCCGAAAAAGCCCTGAAAAAAATCTGGGCCTCAGACAATGCCCGGACACGGGCCAGGGCCCTGCAGTTGCTGGCCCGCATCCATGGCAAGGACCGCACCTATCTCCTGGCGGCGCTCCAGGATCAAAACCCCGACATCCGGGTGGTTGGACTGCGGATCGCACGCGAACTCAAGCTCGATCTCATTCCGCTCATCAAACAGCTCACCGCGGATGACTCGGCCCAAGTCCGCCGCGAATGTGCTCTGGCGCTGCGGCACTGCCCGGATCCCCGGGCAGCCGCGCTCTGGGCCGAACTGGCCGCCCGCTACGACGGCCGGGACCGCTGGTATTTGGAGGCCTTGGGCATAGGTGCCGACGGCCAATGGAATCCATTTCTGGATGCCTGGCTGGCCCTGGTGGGGCCTCATTGGAACACCCCGGAGGGACGCGAACTGATCTGGCGCTCACGCGGCGCCAAGACACCCGCCCTGCTCGCTCAAATCCTCCAAACCGAAGGCCTGAGTGCGGATCAATACCCCCATTTTTTCCGGTCCTTCGATTTCCTGCAGGGGCCTGAACGCGACGCCGCCGTGGCCAACCTGCTGGTAAGCCACGCCTCCGCACTTGCTCAACCCCAGCCCAACACCGCGCCACCGCTCCGGCTCACCCTGGCTCTGGAAGCCCTCAACCGCTTGAACGGCATGGAACTGGACGACAAACCTGAGGTGCGCCGGATCCTCAAGGAGCTGCTGGCCCGGGCGCGCGGCACCCCGCAATTCATCCAGATTGTCCGCGACTGCAACCTCCGCGACGAGGACCCATCCTTGATTGCCATGGCCACCTTGAATCCGGATTCATCCCAGGCTGTGGAGGCGCTCCGTCTGGTCCTAAACCATGCCCAGAGTGATCTGTTGAACAAGGCCCTGGCCGGCAGCAACGCCGTTGCCCTGGCTCAGGCATTGGGCAACACAGGCGAACATAAAATCATCCCCTTCCTCCTGCCCCTCCTCACTAATTCCACTTCCGATCTGAGCGTGCGCCGGGAGTCGGTTCGATCCCTCTCCAAAATCCAAGCCGGTGCCAGCTCCCTGCTGCAACTGGCGGAGAGCGGGCAATTGCCCGCCGACCTCAAACTGACCGCTGCCACCGCGCTGGCCTCCGTGCGCTGGAAAAAAATCCAGACCCGCGCCGCCCAACTCCTGCCACCAGCCAAGAGTCGCGAGGCCCAACCCCT
The DNA here is from genome assembly GCA_903873415.1 of uncultured Verrucomicrobiota bacterium. Taxonomy (GTDB): domain Bacteria; phylum Verrucomicrobiota; class Verrucomicrobiia; order Limisphaerales; family CAIQOK01; genus CAIQOK01. The sequence goes on from CAIQOK010000116.1 coordinate 28,104, forward strand.
GCCGCCCATTTCCCAACTCGCCGGAATGCGGGGAGACCCCACCGCAGGAGCAGCCGTTTTCCGGCGCGATTCCGTTGGCTGCCTCAAATGCCATCAGGTCAACGGCGAAGGAATTGACTTCGGCCCGGCTCTCTCGGAGATCGGCACCAAGCTGGGCAAGGACGCCCTTTATGAATCGATTCTGGACCCCAGCGCCGGCATCTCCTTCGGCTATGAAGCTTGGCAAATCACCCTGAAGAACGGCGATGAAGCCTTTGGAATCATCCTAGGCGAAACGGCCCGGGAATTGACGGTGAAAGCCGTGGGGGGAATTATCTCCCGCTACAAGCAAAGCGAGGTGGTCGGCCGAACCCGCCAGAAGATCTCCCTCATGCCCGCCGGGCTCCAACAGTCAATGACCCGCACGGAATTGGTGGACTTGGTGGATTACCTCAGTTCTCTCAAGCAAGCCCGGGCGGCACGATAAGCAGGAAAGCACCTTGTCCCCCCTCAGGGCGACCTGTAACCTGATCGTAACTTTGTGAAAGGGACGGTGTGGGTCAGCATGCTGATGCGCATGCACGCAGCGCCCTCAAAACCGATGTCATTCAAGCCACAGCACTTTTTCAACCGCGAACTCAGCTGGTTGGAATTCAACCAGCGCGTTCTGGACCAGGCCACAGAGCCCGGCAACCCCTTGCTCGAACGCCTCCGCTTCTTTGGCATCGCCAGCTCCAACCTCGACGAGTTCTTTGAAGTCCGCATCGCCGGACTCAAACAACAAATCGAAGCCCGCTCCCCCCAGCGCGGACCGGATGGCTGGACAGCCGACGCAACGATGGAAGCCGTCACCCGACGCGTGCGCCGCATGACCCGATCCCAATCCGCCTGCTGGCAAACGCTGCTCCGACCCGCCCTCCGGGAGGCCGGATTCCGATTCCTGCGCGTTGCGGAACTGGAAAAAACCGACCTCCAATGGATCGAACGCTTTTACCATTCCGAGGTCCGGCCGGTGCTCACCCCACTGGCCATCGACTCGGCTCATCCTTTCCCCCAACTACTCAACAAATCCCTCAACCTGATTGTGAAACTAGCCACGCGAGACGGCCGCCGAAACGGCTCACGCTTGGCCGTCGTCCAAGTTCCCCGCGTGCTGCCCCGCTTGGTGCTCCCGCCGCGCACCGACGCCCGGCGGAATTATGTTTTCCTAGATCAGCTCATCGCCCACTTCCTTGAAGACCTCTTTCAAGGACAAACCATCCTGGGTTGCTGGAACTTCCGCGTCACCCGCAACAGCGAGCTTTACATCGACGAGGAAGAGGTGGCCAACCTGCTCTCCGCAGTGGAAAAGGAACTCCAACGCCGCCGCAAAGGCGACGCCGTCCGACTGGAGGTCACCCGCGAGTGCCCAGTGCAGGTGCGAATGGAGTTGCTGCAACAACTGCGCCTCAAGCCCGAAGACCTTTATGTCACAGACATTCCGCTCCATCCCACCCAACTTTTGAGCCTCTGCGAGACGGATGGACTGATGGAACTGAAATACCCGCCCTTCATAGCCCCAATCACCCGCCCCCTGCGCGATCAACCCGACATCTTTGCCGCCATACGACAAAGGGATATCCTCCTGCACCATCCCTACGAGAATTTCCAAAGCGTGGTGGATTTCCTTCAGCAGGCCGCAGGCGACCCCCGTGTTCTGGCAATCAAACAAACCCTCTACCGCACCGGAGGCGACGCCCGGATCATCGGCGCCCTCATGGAAGCGGTGAACAACGGCAAACAGGTCACCGCCGTTGTCGAACTGCGCGCCCGCTTTGACGAGGCCAACAACATCCAATGGGCCCGCAAACTCGAGGAGGCCGGCGTCCACGTCGTCTACGGCCTGGTCGGCTATAAAATCCACGCCAAAGCCTGCCTGGTCGTGCGCCGGGACGACGACGGCATCCGCCGCTACGTGCATCTGGCCACCGGCAACTACAACCCCTCCACCGCCCGGTTCTACACCGATGCAGGACTGCTGACCTGCCACCCCGATTTTGGCGAGGACGTCACAACCCTCTTCAATCTCTTGACGGGGATCTGCCAGTTCCAGCCCTTGCGCCGGCTCTTAGTCGCCCCGTTCGACCTCCACCCACGGCTGCAACAACTCATCCAACGCGAAGCCGAACACGCCCGACAGGGGCTCCCCGCGCACATCATCCTCAAGGTCAATTCCCTCGTGGACCGGGAATGCATCCAGGCCCTCTACCTCGCCTCCCAAGCCGGGGTCAAAATCGACCTGATCGTCCGCGGCATCTGCTGCCTGCGCCCCGGCCTCAAGGGCATCAGCGAGAATATCACCGTCCGCAGCATCGTGGACCGGTTTCTCGAACACAGCCGGATCTACTTTTTTGAGAACGCCGCCCAACCGGAAGTTTATCTGGGAAGCGCCGACTGGATGCCCCGCAACTTCTACCGCCGCATCGAACTGGGCATCCCCATCCTCGACGGCAACCTGCGCGAACGCATCAGCTCTGAAATCCTGCGCCTGTCCCTTGCTGACAATGTGCGCGCCCGGCAACTCGAACCGGACGGCAGTTACCAAACACCTCACGCAACCAGAGGCGAAAAACTCCGGCGCAGCCAGTTTGAGTTCATCGCCCTTGCAAACGACACCGCCACCCCTTCCAAGAAAACAGGCAAGGACCCGCTCTACCCGCAAGTAAAACTGGCGGCCCGCCGCCCTTGAGAATCCAGACTCATGAAATCCGCCCTTCCAGCCCGGCTCGCGGCGCATCTGGCCAAAAGCGTGGGCCGGATGCGCCGCCACTACCGCCGCCGGCTCAATCAATGCCAGAGGGATTTCTCCCCCCACGCAGTCCACGCTTTGCGGGTGGAAACCCGGCGCGCCCTGGCTTTGCTGGATCTTCTGGACACATTGGGCGGCGCCAGGGGCTTGAGGAAATCACGCAAGACCTTCAAGCAACGACTCGACGCATTCGACGGCCTGCGCGACACCCAAGTCCAGCTGGAGCTGCTGCAACCCCTCTGGCGCAAGTTCCCCGGGCTCAAGCCGCTGAAAAAAAACCTCTGCAGCCGCGAGAAAAAACTCGCCACCCGGCTGAAAGCCGAAATCAAACCCGTCCAGCAAACCAGCCTCAACCACCGGCTCAAATCACTCGAGCAGGACCTCATCCACACAGCCAAAACAAAAAAAGACCCGATCCCGCTTGCCCTTCAATCCGCCTTCACTCGGGTTTTGAAACAACGCTCCAGAGTACGATGCGACAGCCCGCCGACCATTCACCGCATGCGGATCGCCTTCAAACGCTTCCGTTACCTCTGCGAACTCCTCCAGTCCTTCCAGCCGGCCATCACCAACAAACGCCTTGCGGCCATGCACGATTTCCAGACGGCCGCAGGCACGATCCAAGATCTGGAAACCCTTCTGAAGCGGCTTGAACGACTGGCCAACAAGGAGCGGGTATCCCCGGAAAAATTGCGGCTGCTGCAGGCCGAGCTGCTCCGCCAACAACAGGCAGCCTTGAATTCTTTCCTCCCGAATTTGGATCTGGTGCTTGAGTTTGATCCCGCACAATCCCAGACTTCCTCCTCCAAATTGAATCCATGAAAATTTATCTTCTGCGGCATGGCGAGGCGGTGGATGGAACCGAGGCGCGCTGCAAAGACTCGGACCGCCCTCTTGCCGCCAAGGGCATCCAGCGCACTCGGCAACTCGCCCACACGCTGGGCCATCTGGAAATCTCCTTCGACTTAATCCTTTCAAGCCCCCTGACCCGGGCGCGCGAAACCGCTGAAATCATCGCCCGGAGCCTCAAATTGGAAGGACACCTGATCTTCAGCGAACACCTGACCCCGTCGGGCGACCTGCAAAGGCTCATCGACCAAATCCTGATCGTTCGCCCACCGGCGGAGAATGTTCTCTTGGTGGGCCATGAACCGCAGCTCGGCAACCTCATCTCCCACCTCTGCGTGGGCGGCCCCGGCCTGGCTGTCGCGATGAAAAAGGGAGCCCTTTGCCGGCTGGACGCCACCCCGCTTAGCCTGGCCAAGTGTGCCGTGCTCGACTGGCTTCTCCCCCCGCGCCTGTTGACTTTCCCACCCGACAAACGCAAATAGCCCCATAATAATTTCCGTGCGCTCCCCAAACCGCCCGTTAGGATTTCTTCCATGTCCGACGCCTATCACCAGCTGCTGAGCGCTACCATACGGCACCTGACGGAATTACGGGCCCAAGGGGTGCATTATGTCCCCGTCTCCCCAGTCACTCTCAACGCACTGAACGGTGCCGCACCGACTGCGACACATCCCGCCCCCCAGCGCACGGCCTCACTCTCCTCGCAGCCCGCCCCACAAAAGCCAGCACTTGCGCCCCCCCCCCACCCTCACGCCGCATCCCTTCCCCCAACCCCGATCTTGGTGTCCGAAACCAAACCAGTCCGCACCAAACCCGGCCCGGTTCTGGAGAAATCCGCAGCCTATGCCGCTCTGCGCCAACGCGCGTTGGCTTGCGGAAGATGCACCCACCTCGCCGCCTCACGCAAAAACGTCGTCCTCGGCGCAGGCAACCTTAACGCCAGACTCATGTTCATCGGCGAGGCACCGGGCGCCCACGATGACGAGCGGGGCGAGCCGTTTGCGGACAAACCCGGGCAGCTCCTGACCAAAATCATCCAGACCATGGGCCTGACACGCGACACCGTCTACATCACCTGTATCGTCAAGTGCCGTCCCGACACACCCGGTGAGCCCGACGGAAGCCGCAAGCCCACAGCCGCTGAAATCCAAACCTGTCTGCCCTTCCTGCAGGAGCAGATCGATTTGATCCAGCCCGGAGTTCTAGTGGCGCTTGGAGCCACCGCAACAGAGGGGCTGCTGGGCAAAACCGCCGGCATCACCCGGTTGCGCGGCCAATGGCAGTCCTACCGCGGCATCCCCCTTATGCCGACCTATCACCCGGCTTATCTTCTGCATAATGAGGTCTTGAGCCATAAACGCCTCGTCTGGGAAGACATGTTACAGGTAATGACCCGGCTCGGGATGCCTGTCACCGAAAAGCAGCGAGGCTACTTTTTGAAGGCATGAGGTCTCCCATTCAAGCCCCCTTCCACCCCGTCAAGATGTCGACACTCGCCTCACTGTTGATCCTGCTATGTCTCGCCGCCAGCCCTTCCGAAATCCGCGCCGCCACCAACCAGCCGCCCCAGGGCCGGATCCAAGTCATTAGCGCGCTGCCGCCCGACTTGACCACGCCACAACCCCGCGACACTGTGTCGATGCGGATCCTGACTTGGGCATCGAAAATTCAGAGCCGTCGGGCCCAGCCCGGCGCGGAAACAATGCGCTTCTCGTTCCCCGTCACCAATGTTTCCCCGGCCGATGTGTTGATTTTCACTACCAGCACCAGTTGCGGCTGCACCGTGGCAAAACTCCCGACCCAGCCGTGGAAACTTGCCCCAGCCGCCACCGGACAAATCGAGGTCACCATGGATTTACGCGGCAAACAAGGCCTCATCTCCAAGGAAGTCACAGTCTTCACCTCCAAAGGCAACAGCCTCCTGCGCGTGGAAGCAATCATGGATGACACAAGTCCATCCCCGCCTGACAGCCGGATGCAGAATCAGGCTCTAGCCATGAAAAACCGCCAGGCAGTGTTCCAGGGTGACTGTGCCGGCTGCCATGCCACTCCGGCCGTAGGCAAGCTGGGCAAAGAACTATATCAAGCCGCTTGCGCCCTCTGCCACGAATCCCAGCACCGCGCCCCAACCGTGCCCGATTTGCATCGGCTCAAAGCACCCGCCACCCTCGATTTCTGGATAACCTGGATCACCCATGGCAAGGCCGGCTCAATGATGCCTGCCTTTGCCCGGGACCAGGGAGGACCGCTGAGCCCGGAACAAGTGTCCTCCTTGGCCGATTACCTGACTTGGGATTTCCCCATCGTTTCGGACACAAAGTGAGCTGTTCGGAATACTTCGCCCCTCTCTTAGCCAGACCGCGATTCAGGCCCGTTTGCGAATTGACTCCGCCGGGCGTTGCCGTCACGATCTTCGCCATAAGCACATGCGTAAAGACGCCCCTGACGCCAATCAAATTGAGCTATCTTTCTCCGTTATAATGTGTGCTTGGTGCAGACCCCAAGCTCGGCACGGCTCAGCCGGATTGCAATCTCACGGTATCTGCCCCCGTCACCTGAAAAAGCTCAAGGGCAAGTTGAACAAAACTGAACCGTTCCGCCCCGCCCGCCCGCCCAACCGCAGGGGAATCGACAGCGACTCCTTATTCCCCTTCTGAACCGGTCAAGCAACTCCCGAGAACCTCCCTCCCGCGCTCCGGACCGCTCTCAAACCAATCGGGTCCTCCGCAGTAAAGCTGCTCTTAGAACTCCGATTCGTTTTTAAATCGAGAATAGCGCCCGGCATGTTCTCACCTTGGCGGGTCTACTCCAATTCAGCCTTGTTTTACAAATTTTTCAGAAGAAAAAGGAGGGAGCGGATGAGCCGTTGGCGCGTCTCAATCTGGAGCAATCGCTCGCAACAAATAGCAGGCTTCGATCAGCTAAAACAAAATCGGATTTCGATCGACAATAATCGCGGCGAAAGCCTCGGAACCGCCCCCAGCC
>CAIQOK010000117.1 GCA_903873415.1 uncultured Verrucomicrobiota bacterium
CGATCTCCAGGATCGGGTGGTTACTTAGGCTATCTGTATTGGATGACGGCTGCCGGAGTGCGCCACGGCTATATGGGCTGGGATCCCGGCAGTATCCAGCTGAATCTGGAAAACGGCGCGAATTTTTATATTAGCAACGGTTCTGTGGGCATCGGCACAGCCACGCCGGTTGCCACCTTGGATGTCTACGGCGACGTGAACAGTTCGGGCAACGCGACACACGCCGGCTGTCAGATTGGCTACGGCATCGATCACGGACTCTATTATAATAATGGAAATGGAAACATTGCCCTGCGTGGTGGTAACACCTATTTCCAAAGTGCCGGCGGAGCGAATACCTGGATGTATATCAATTCCCAAGGTAAGGTTGGCATCGGGACGACAGCACCCGTCGTTCAATTGGATGTGCGCAACGTCACTGCTCGAAGCCAGACTGACTTCAAAAATGGCGGAACCGACTCCGGTGATTATGCCAACAAAGATCAAGGCCAGAAAGACGGAACGCCCAGCAGCGGTTTTAACGTGTCCATCCGCTCGGAAGGCTATGTCGAAATGCTCGGCGCAGTCTACTACTCGGATCTTCGAATTAAGAAAATCGTCGACCGTTTGGATTCCACTGCAGCGCTCAATAATATCAACAGGCTGCAAGTCACTGATTATAAAATGATCGATCAGCTCACCCTGGGCACGGGTCTGAAGACCGGCTTGATTGCGCAGGAAGTGGAATCGGTGATGCCTGAGGCGGTCTCCAAACACAAAAACTTCATACCAAGCGTTTATGGGTATGCCTCCCATCTTGTCGCTGCAGCCACTGACAACACCATCCAGGTCACTCTGCCCAAGGAGCACGGTTTTCAGGTGGGCGACACGGTCAGGCTGTTTGATGATCTGGGTGTGAAGGAACTCAAGGTTCTCGCGGTAACAAGCCCAAGCCAGTTTGTTGTCGGCCTCACTAATCAGACCGCGAAGCTTTTTGTTTACGGGAAGCAGGTGGACGACTTCCGCACGGTGGACTATGACCGTATCTTCACCACCGGCATTGGCGCAATTCAAGAGCTGTCCAAGCGCAGCGATGCCCAAGGGGTGGAGCTGGCGGCTAAGAGTGCAGAAATCAAGGCTCTCAAGGCGCAGGTGGCGCGTCTGGCGGAGCTGGAACGCAAGTCCGTAAAGCTGGAACAGATGGAGAGTGACATGGCCGCGCTCAAAAAAATTGTGGCCCGGTTGGCAGAGCAGCGCGGGCGGCCCAAGAGCACCCAGGCATCGCTGATTATCAACGAAAACTAAAGACAGCAGAGGGGGAAGCGCTTGACGGCAAGAGTCAAGAGGTTGTTGGGCTGTATCTTATTATCAGTTGGCATCGGGGCATTGTTCAGAAGCGGTTGTTGAAGTGTGAACGTTATGTTTTATCGAATAAATCGAGTCCTTCGGCGGCTTTCGGGTTCGGCATCCGTCCTGGCCTCGGTGCTGGCCGGCATGGCCGTCTCCGAGGCCGACGCTCAGGTCGTGGCGAACCTGCCCACGCAGACTCCCATGCTCGCCACCAACTGGTATAATTACTCCTCCCAGCGCGGCGTCCCCATCTCCGCCACCGTCGGTAGCCCCGCCGGATCGGACGGGCGTCAGGCGACGACCAACTCCTCCATGGCTTCGGCCACGGTTTGGGCCGTAACCCCCCCCACGGCCAATCAATGGATCGCCATGCAGGGATTCGCCGGCTTGCCGGCACTCTCCAGCAACGCATGGCAGTCGGTCAGCAATATTGCTTATCTCAACATCGGCACCAACGCGTTCAGCGGTCAGGTCGCCCTTGACATGGCACGCGTTCCCGTCGGCGGCACCGGCTCGAACATGATCGTGATGAGCCGCAGTATGGTGGCAGGAGCATTCTTCTACCGAACCCTGAGCTACCGTTACGGGGACGTGATTCCATTGCCTGCCACCGACGAGAATGGGGTGGGTTTGGTTAATACAAACGCCTCCTTATATTGGCAGGCCGCACCCTACACCAACTACGGCGTTTATTACAGCCCCAATTCAAAGCAGGTTTATGCCGTCCAGCCCGGCCAAATGAGCGTGACTTGGATGACAAGCGCCTATAGCACCACCCCGCCAACCGGCACGACCAACTATGTGAACATCAACGGGCTTTATTTTAAGACGTATCAGCAGTTTTATAGTTGTAACGGCGGCACCGCCCAGCCTGTGCGCAAGATGTATTGGACCGAGAAACAGTTCGCCGCCTTGGGCGTCTTGGTCCCCGTTCCTTCCTCCAAGGTGGGTGCCATTACCATCGCCTATAGCTCCGCTTTTCCGCAGAATGTGGGAGCTGAGTTTTCCGATGCCAACGTTGCCCTCGCCAACACCAACCAGACCTATCAGGAAACCCGCACCCTCTGGTATGATCAGAGCCTGGGCTTCCTGCATGCTTATAACGCCGAAGGCCGGGTTTTTGTGGAAATTCTGGGCGACCTCAATCAGGACAAAGTCACCCGCCAGCAATTGGGCTTCGAGATTGTGGACGTCATGAAATCTCCCAGTCCGGTGGATATAAACCAGCAACTAGGTGATCAGTTGGTGCCGCTTAATCCCAGGGATGTCTCGGTTCTGACGCCGCAGCAAGTTGTCAGCGGAATGGCTTCCATCAGCGCCCAGCCTTTTGTCTACATAAACTCGGGCAAACCGCAGGCTGAACTTTTCGCTGCAGCCGAGACTAAGACCTTGAATGATTGCCAGATTCACTGGCTGGAGTCCGGGGTTGCCGGGATACTCTGGCCTCGCGATTTGCTGCGTTACAAGCTTTCCTGGCCGACTGATCCAGCCCGTTATAGCCACTATGTTCGTCCGCTGGTGCAGACCGATGCCCAAGCCCAGCAGACCGCGGTGCGTTTGCCTTTGAACAATGCCCCGACCCTGCAGTATCAGGATGCGCTGGACGGTCCCCGGGGCCACGTTATTAATGGCCCGGCTTACTACAGCTTTCTGACCACGAACTATCCGGCGCACCGCGCGTTACTGCTTTACACCTCAGGTAACAATGTCGCCTTTGAACGCGTCTATTCCTGGCTGGACACGGCGCTGCTGGCATCCCTTTCCCCCTCCGGATCCTCGCCCTTTGCCGGCACGTTAGTGACCAATCTCTCAGGTTATTTCGCAGGCACAAACTCATTTTCCTTCGCCTCCGCCTTGGCCGGTCCCGCTGTCTCCACGAATACGGCCTTTGTCGGCACCCGTATCACCCAGCCCTCCGGAGAGCCCACCAACATTCTCGTCGGCTATGTCATGACTAATACCGGCAACTTTTTCAATCCCAACGCTTATCTCGATCCTTTCGTAGCTGGATTCCCGGCCGCCGCCGCCGCCAGCCGGATCATCCCCGTCAATGCCCTCCCTGCGGGTAAGAGTCAATTGGAGGTCCTCTGGTTCCGCCCCAATGCCATGAACGGCTCTATGGGATTCGGTCAGACTTACTGGCCTTCCGCTCTGGCCTATTATTCTCTGACCTATCCCAGCTCTACTAAAACCAACGTCATGGCCAGAAATAAGGGCAGCGCCGGCAACGGCGCCATCTCTCTCTTCGAACTCGCGGGCCATATCTATAAGCAGACCGATCCCACCCAGCCCGGCTACAACCCCAACGAGGAACACGCCCGCATGTCGGCCGGAACAGCCTATGCCCTGCGGGACGATCTGAATGTGACCAACGGGCTGACCACCACGGATTATAAATTCACTTCTCAGTGCTATGTCCTCGTGGAGTACACCGATTCTGACGGCGCGTTGAACATGTCGGCCTATCAGGTTTTGCGGGAGAATGCGGCCAAGGGCTGGGTTTTCGATTATCCCAAACCCGCCGGTCAGTTGCTTCAGGCCCCCATGCCTCTGCCGCTGCTGCCCCTGCCGGTGGACGGCACTGGAAAGAATTTCAACAGCGAACCACCGGCTGATACCACCGATATCCCCCCTAACTGGAGCGGCCTGAGCGACGCTCAGAAGGTCCAGTATGCTTCGTATGCAACTTTCACCTATAAAGACCGGAAGAATTATTATTGGGTCGCCCGCGGACCCAATGCGGGCCTGCCTCCATTGCAGGTCGGCACTTTCACGAATAATACCTTTGTCGCATTGACCAATGCCCGGGCGGTGGTGAACCTCCCATTTGCGCTCAATATTCAGGCCTCACGCCAGCCCGAATTTCTCGCAATTGATAGATCCACTCTGCCTGCATGGCTGAGCGTCAATCCAACCGACAGCCTTCAGATTATAGGCACCCCTTCCGCCTATGCCATCGGCACCAATCCGCTCTCCATCGTTGTGGCCGATCTCTGGGACAATGTGCGCGTGACCAACACTCTCACCTTGGGCGTGGCCGGATCGGGTGCGGCATCGGATATAATCACTCAGGGCCAGTTGGTCATGCTCAGCACCAACACCTACTCCGGCGTGGCGGTCTACTTCACCAACCGCGCCCCATTCCTGGCCTACAGCGCCGCCTCCTCCAACAGCTTTCAGATGAAGTATTTTTACCCGACCGATCCATCCTTTGACTGGCCGGGTAAAAGCTCACCTCCAGCCCCTGGCAGCATTGTTCCCTATCTTACCTCCGTCTCGCCCAGCGGCTTTTCCGGCGACCCCACCAGCTCCAGCACCACCCCCGTTTCGGTGGTCTATCGCCCCTTCTGGCCGGAGCAGGATCCCACCGACGCCACCAAGCCCGTTCCCCGCCTCGAATATGGCCAGACGCTGGTCAAACCCGCCGCCGGTCTGCCTGGCGTCGGCGATTGGAAGACCGCCCTGGTTCTCTACCAGCAGTCCGTTGCTGCCAATATTTCCAGCCCCACCAACAGCGTCATCCTCTTCGATCCCATCCGGGAGAAGACCTGTCGGCTGACCAACACCCTTCCCACGAGCATCAGCACCCAGACTTATCAGGGCAAAGTCTATTTCCCCAATTTGCCGCCGCACCTCAGCCAGTTGCTCTATTACGATCCGAACCGGAACAGCTTGGTGTTCAACGGCCAGTTTAACGCCCAAATCACCGGCGAAAGTTATCTCTCGCTGAATGTTCTCGGTGCGGGCGACATCACCAATGTCGTGGCTCTGTGCAATCCCAACGACGCCCTGTATGTCAGTTGGGGGTATTATGTCTCAAACCTCACCACTGTCGTTCAGACGTTCATCCCCACCAACGGCATCTGGGTTCAACCCGGGAGTGGCGACACGGCCAATAATGTTTCTTTTGGCATAGGGACGCTTCCTGCGGTGACCTCGGAAAACCAGGCGCTGGCCGGCAAAGCCCTCGCCGCCTGCGGCCCCGGCAGCGGCTATGTCACCTTGGTCGAATCCGGCGGCGCCGCTTTCACCAAGCCCGGTGATCCTGTTTCCCTCCACATTATCAAGGCTGGAGGATCCCTCCATGCCGGCGAGCTCAAGGCCATTACCCCCTCCAATCCGCTCAGTGAAATGGTCACCTTCCAGCACACCGTGGATATGGGCGGGAATTTCAACGATTACGAATACCAGTGGAAGATCGCCGCCCCCATCGCCGGACAGCCC
>CAIQOK010000118.1 GCA_903873415.1 uncultured Verrucomicrobiota bacterium
GTCGAGGTGCGGGTGGAGGAGCTGGTATGAGAGGATCGCACTAATTGGACCTCGGCGAGACGGATGGATTTGGAGTTCATCCCGCAAAGTCTGCCAGCCCCTGCTCACTCCGCATAGATGGGTTTGCCGGGCGGATACACTGCTCTGATGGAATCAAGGATGCAGCATTTGTTGACACTTCACCCGCGAGTGAAGACTGGAGTTTGCAGGGCAGGAGAATTAGGCCTGCCGACAGGGCGAAGACGCCCGGCGTCAGGCTCAGCCTAATGCGACACCTAGACATAATTCTTGCGCACCAGCCAGGTCTTGATCAGCTGGGTCAATCCCACATAGCAAACCAAGGTGACCATAAGAATCGGCCAGAACTGCCAGGGCAGGGGCACAAAGCCCAGATATTGAGCCAGTGGCGAGAAGGGCAGGAACGCGCCGATGCCCATGATTGCCAGCGTGGTCATCGTCAGCTGCCAGCTGGCCCGCGACTGGATGAAGGGAATTTGGTTTGTGCGGATGACGTGGACGATGAGGGTCTGTGTCATGAGTGATTCCACAAACCAGCCCGTGCTGAACAGCGCGGCGGCATAGGTGTGATCCGAGTCGATGGGGTTGGCAAAGCGGGCCGCCAGTTCCGGGGAGGAGGGCAGGAGGGCAAGATTGTGGCACTTGAAATAAAACCACATCACCCCGTAGGTCGTGTAGTCGAAGATGGAGCTGATCGGTCCAATGAACACGATGAACTTGGCAATTTCACCGATTGCCCAAGGTCGGGGTTTGGAAATGACCGCCGTGCCGACGTTGTCTGTGGGAATGGGGACTTGGGAGAAGTCGTAGAGAAGGTTGTTGGTGAGGACCTGGATGGGTTGCATGGGGAGGAATTTCAGAAAAGCGCTTGCCCCCAGCACGCTGAACATGTTGCCGAAGTTCGAGCTGGCACCCATCCGGATGTATTTCAGGATGTTCACGAACACCTTGCGTCCCTCCAGCACCCCTTGCTCCAGCACCATCAGATCCTTCTCCAGCAGGATCATGTCCGCCGATTCCTTGGCGATGTCAACTGCGTTGTCCACGGAAAGTCCCACGTCGGCGGCGCGCAGGGCCGGGGCATCGTTGATGCCGTCGCCCATGAAACCCACCACGTGCTTGTTGCGCTGGAGGGCCTCGACGACCCGCTTTTTGTGAGCCGGGGAAAGCCGGGCGAAAATATCGGTCTTCTCCACCTCCATCGCCAGTTGATCGTCACTCATGTTTTCCACCTGGCTGCCCAGAAGGATCTTCTCCGCGTGGATTCCTACCTCGCTGCAAACCTTGCGCGTGACCAGATCGTTGTCGCCGGTCAGGACTTTGACGGTCACGCCGTTTTGGCGCAGAGCGGTGATGGCCTTGGCTGCGGAGTCCTTGGGCGGATCCAGGAAGGCCAGATAGCCCGTGAGAACCAGATCGCTCTCGTCGGCCTTGGTGAAGGTTGTCTGGGTGCCAAGTTTTTTCGTGGCCACCGCCAGCACCCGGAAACCGTCCTCGCTCAGTTCGTTTACCTGTTGGACCAGGTCGCCGACGAGGATGGGTTCCATCGGGAAAATCTCTCCGTCGCTTTCAAAATGGGTGCATCGTGCGAACACGGCCTCCGGTGCGCCCTTGGTGAGCAGTTCCCGCTCGCCGCCCGGCGCCTCGATGGCCACGGACATCATCCGGCGCGAAAAATCAAACGGGATCTCGTCCACCATCCGGTATTTCTCAATGCCCAGTTCCCCGTGCAGCTCCTTGTATTTCAGCACCGCGCGGTCCAGCACGTTTTTCAACCCGGTCTGGAAATGGCTGATCAGGTAGGCGTCGCGCAGCACCGCTTCGCTTTCGTTTTTGAAGACGTCGCAGTGCAGTTCCAGGATGACATGGTCAATGGTTAGCGTGCCGGTCTTGTCCGTGCAAAGCACGTCCATCGCCCCGAAGTTCTGGATCGAATTGAGTTTTTTGACGATGACTTTTTTCCTGGACATGGCCAGCGCTCCTTTCGAGAGGCAGACCGAGACAATCATCGGCAGCATTTCCGGGGTGAGGCCCACGGCCACGGCCATGGCAAAGAAGAAGGCGTCCTTCCAGTTGTGCTTCATGAGGCCGTTGATGAAAAACACCGTGGGCACCATGACCAGCATGAAGGTGAGCATGAGCCAGACGTATTTTTTCACGCCCTTGTCGAAGGCGGTGTCGGCCTGCTGCTCGCCCAGGCTGCTGGCCATCTTCCCGAAATAGGTCTGGGAACCGGTGGCCAGAATCACCGCCGTGGCCGAGCCGCTCTCCACGCTCGTCCCCAGAAAACAGATGTTGGTGTGTTCAATCGAGGACGCTGCCGTGCGCGGGTCCGGGGCATCGGATTTTTCCACCGGCAGGGATTCCCCGGTGAGCGTGGCCTGAATAATGAACAGATCCTTGGCCGCCAGCAGTCGCACGTCGCCCGGAATCATGTCTCCGGCGGAGAGCTTCACCACGTCCCCCGGCACCAGTTCCTGAAGGGGTATTTCCCGGGGCTGCCCGTCCCGCAGCACCGTGGCCGTCACGCTGATCATGGCCTTGAGTTTGGCTGCGGCGTTGTCCGCCCGGGTTTCCTGCACAAGCCGCAGCGTGACCCCCAGAATCACCATCAGGAGCATCACCGTTCCGGCCCGGAAGTCGCCGGTCACATAGGAGAGAGTCGCCAAGGCCATCAGAAGGATGACCAGAGGGTTGCGGATGGCGATCCAGAGACGCTGGAGCCATTCGTGTTTTTTCTCCTGCCCCACTGAGTTAGGGCCGTATTGCAGAAGTCGCGCGGCTGCTTCCGCCCGGCTTAAACCACCCGTCGCGGTGTTTAAATCGCGCAGAACCTCTGATGTCTCTCTTAGGGCAGCGGTCTTTAAGAGGTCGGAAACAGTCGCTACAGCCGGCTTTTTTTTGGCGGACATAAAAATTGGGTCGGTCAGGCGTAGCCACAAATACCACAAGCCTCGCCGCCTTGGCGAGCGTTTCGGCCGGATCCGGCAAAGATTTGCAGGCTTCAGCCCCTTCAAACGACTTCAAGCCGCCGGATCAAGCCCTCCAACCGTCTCCTTAGCTCGCGCGGTCACCGGTCGCCAACCCAAAAGCTACTGCCCAGCTATCAGGCCGACCTCCCTTTTGCCGATCTTCACGATTCACCTCCAGCAGAGTCACAAGGCATGGTTTGGTGGTGCATGCCTGAAGAGACTCAGCGCAGCGGATTCAGCCATCAGGAACCGGTGATCGGACGCCTCCTTGGCGCCGCTTTGCAGTGATCATTCATCTTCAGCCAAGTCCAAGCCCCACTCCGGCGGGGCAATCCGCACATTCTCCCGTAACATATCCTGATCAGCAGTGAGCACGGCATAGGTGGGCATCATTTTCCGGCTGCCGCTGCTTAGAGCCTGTCTGAAAAAGAGAGGCGGGCGTTTTCGGCGAGTATAAAACCGAAATAAAACCAAAAAACGCTTGATTTCACTGTCCGGTTTTGGGGCTTTCATTCGCGGCAGCGCTTTTCAGGCGATGAAAATCGCCTTTTA
>CAIQOK010000119.1 GCA_903873415.1 uncultured Verrucomicrobiota bacterium
GCTGCGCTCGGTTCGCTACGCTCACCATCGCTCCGCCTCACCCCAAAGGGGCGAAGCAGCAGGGAAAGAAAGCAATTTACAGAAAGAAATTTACACCGGCCGGAGATGCCTTCAGCGGTGTTCAGTCGCAGGTGAAACCGGCAATCTATTTTGCAGACAGCAATGACTACATAACACCATAAAGATGTTATGAAATCAAAGAGAACCCCACCCTGATGTGAAGATTTAGGGGTCGCTAAGGATTGGTGAAACTCTTGTATGGCCGTGCAGCCTGCCCGACAGATAAACAGAAGGGCATGAAAACACTGCGCTGGGACATCTTGGGCCTAGGCAGCATCGGCCAGGTTGACGCAAGGTATCTGCTTTATGGCCGGATCGGCCGCGCCGTTCTGGCTGCCGTGGCCGCTTCCGATGCCGGAGAGTGAAGCCGCTATGAGGCGACGGGATTGAAGTTTTTCACACAGCCGCCGCCGGGTTCCTTTCTGCCCCCCGGAGCTCATCGCCCAGTCGGAACGATGACACTTGCTGAAAAAGACACCCCGCATCCATAATGGTTTGCATCGTAGTCATTGATAAAAAATGAAGGCCGCCCAATTTTGCCTTGTAACGTCTGCCGTCAACCCGGCAGGATACTTTTCATTCCCTCTTCAAACCGGTTTCCCCGACGGGCGTTGATTTCACCCATCCCATGTCCTTTCAAGATTTTCCCGATCAGTCCCAGGCGATCGAACTGCTGCAGCGCTCGCTGGAGCGGGGACGCCTGGGCCACGCCTACCTTCTGGCCGGGCATCAACTCGAGGAATTGGAATCGATTGCCCGCACCTTAGCCAAGACACTCAACTGCCGCCAACCCCGCCGGCAAAACGACCGGGCGGTGGATTGCTGCGACACCTGCCCGAACTGCCAGCGGATCGAACAATCCAACCATCCCGACGTGCACTGGGTGCGGCCGGAGTCCAAATCCCGTATCATCAGCGTGGGGCAAATGAGGGAGTTGATGCAGGAAATCAATCTCAAGCCCAACGAAGCGAACTACAAGCTGGCCGTTCTGGTCGGAGCGGATCGGCTGAATATTCAGGCGGCCAACGCCTTCCTGAAAACCCTGGAAGAGCCGCCGCCCCGATCTGTGCTGATTTTGCTGACGACTGAACCCCAACGGCTTCTGGAAACCATTTTATCGCGCTGCCTGCGCCTGAACTTCGCCGGGAATGGAACCCGGCCGCCGGCACCCCGGCGAGCTGGAATGGTTGCGGGATTTCAGTGAGATGGCGGCCAAGGAACAGAAGAGCCTGCTTGTGCGCTACCGACTGCTCGATGTGCTGCTGCAAAAGCTTGGCGTTATGAAAGCGGCCATCGAGGAAAGCCTCTCCGCCCGCTCCCCCTTGGAACATTATGAGGAAGTGGAAAAGCAATTAAGGGAAAAGTGGGAGGAGGAACTGGCAGCCGCTGTGGAGGCGGAATACAGACGGCAGCGGGCAGACCTCTTGGCCTTGGTGCAACGCTGGCTGCGCGATGTCTGGGTGTTGGCACTGGCATCCTCCGACATGAATGAGCTCCTCAACTTCCCCCAGTTGCCCGCCACAGCTCAGGTGGCTCGAAGAATTTCACCGGCGCTGGCAGTGGAAAATCTGCAAACCCTCGAGTCCACCCAGCGGCTGCTCCACACCAATGTCCAGGAATCTCTGGCCTTGGAGGTGGGACTGCTAAAATTACAGTTGTAAGCCGCCACCACTCGGACCGAATGGCTCAAACCTTTAATCCTGCTCAATCCGTCCCAACAACCACTGCCGCAAGACGAGTGGAGCATCCATGAAAAACCAGGCTCCTAAAACCCAGCCAAACGCCGCACCAAGACTCTTTGCCCTTCTTTTTGGCGCCTTTCTCGGTTTAACGCTGCTGAAATTCGGGAACCCGGTCATCTTGAATGACCGAATCAGCGCACCATCCGGCTTGAGTGAGACGTGGCAGAACGCTTGGCCTCCGGCTTGGAGCTGCTGGCTTTTGGCTCCACTTATAATCGCCGGGACCCTTCTGACACTCGTAAAAAGGAGCACCTGGCCCGGGAATCGCCTGCTCTGGCTGTTGCCGCTGATCTGGTTCCTCTGGCAATTGTTGAGCGCGACACGGTCCGTGGACCCGGCACTGACCTTGGTCACGCTCGGACAATTGGGCGGGTGTGTGGCCTGCTACTTTATTGGGGCACTGGTTCTGGGTAAGCGTAGTCATTTGCCTTGGTTGCTGGCCGGCCTGCAGACCGCTCTGGTCATATGCCTCGTGCGGGCCGTGGACCAGCACCTATTTGAGTTTCCCCAAGAAAAACAAATGCTTCTCGAGGGCCAACGCACCGGCTGGACCAATCTGCCTCCAGCAGTTGTTCTGGAAATGCGAAGCGAAGGAATGATTCTCAACACCAACGGAATGGATATTGCCAATCCGGCACTGCTGGTGAAATACGAAAAAAACCGTTCCTTCGGCACGCTGGTCTACCCCAACGCACTGGCTGGCGCGATCCTACTTCTCCTGCCATCCGCACTCGTCATGGCCTTTAGCGGCACACATCGTTTCCGACGGCTGACCCGCGGCGCCCTGATTGGATTGACTTTGTTTCTGGGCTTGGGAGCACTGTTCTGGAGCGGGTCCAAATCCGGCTGGCTGATTGCCTTGGGACTCTTCGGGCTATGGCTGACCGGGCGGTTGGACTGGCCCGCCCGCACCAAAGCCGGGCTGATCGGCTCGATACTTCTGGTCGGACTGGTCCTGTTTGGATTTCGTTTTCATCATTACCTTGCCTCAGGTGCCACCAGTTTGGGCGCTAGGTTTGATTATTGGCGGGCCGCCGTTCAAACTGCGGCGGAGCACCCTCTTGTGGGAACCGGCCCGGGAACCTTTCAGCGTCCTTATGCACTGATCAAAGCGCCTGCGTCCGAGATGGCACGGCTGACCCATAATGACTTCCTGGAGCAATTCTGCGATTCAGGACTGGTGGGCGGTGCGGCCTATTTGAGCTGGGTGAGCTTCTTGCTGATCACCCTGCAGCGCCGGTTTTCGCGGAGTGGTGATCCTCTGTTGTTGGCCGTGCTTCTGGGCCTGCTGGGGTGGTTCATCCAAGGATTGGGTGAATTTGAACTCTACATTCCAGCCTTGGGATGGACGGCTTTTACGCTGGCTGGAACGGCACTGAGCCTGACGGCAAACGAATTGGACAAGACCCGACCGGAACGTTAGGCTTTGGCGTGATGAAAGTGCTCTTCCTCAACGGCCCCAATTTAAACCTGCTTGGTCAACGTGAGCCTGAAATCTATGGCCGGCTCACTCTCGCGGAAATCGAATTCCAAGTCCGGCAACGGGCGGCCCGTCTGGGCATCGCAGTGGATTTCCATCAATCCAATCACGAGGGCGAACTGGTGACTTGGATCCAGAACGCCAAGGGAAATTGTGACGTTATCGTCCTCAATGCCGCCGCCTATACCCACACCAGCGTGGCTTTGCGTGATGCCATCAGCGCCATCAACCTCCCCACCATTGAGGTGCACCTCTCCAACATTCATGCCCGGGAAGAGTTCCGGCACCGATCGCTTATCGCCCCAGTCTGTTGCGGGCAGATTCTCGGGTTTGGAGCGGGCTCCTACCTTCTGGCACTGGAAGCAGCGGTTAGCGTTACAGAAAACAGAAATTAAGCCGTCATCCTCGCAATCAACCGATTATATCGGCCGCTATCCGCTGTGGAATTACTCCTTGACCCCGTTTTTGATCCCCCCTACGATGACCCTTGGTTGCTTGAAGTTGACCAGCACACTCAAGCGGCAAAAGCAGTCAACCGGTTAAGGCGCGCAATCACTTTAGGATATGCCCTGACAGGGCTTGACTCACAGAAACTGAACTAAAAAACAAGCTCGTGGATCTCAAAGACATCAAGGCCATCATTGATTTGATGAAAAAAAACTCCGTCTCGGAGTTTGAACTAGAAAAGCAGGATTTCAAGATCCGGCTCAAGCGGGGAATGAGCGGCGGCGCGTCCAGCCTTCAGGATGACCAAGCCCTGATGGGTTACGCTCCCACCACGCTCAATCTTCCCACCACCACCCCGGCAACCGCTCCCACCGCGGTCGCTCCAGTCAGCAACGAATCGGACATCAAATCCCCGATGATTGGCACTTTTTACCGCTCGCCCTCACCTGAAGCAGGTGCTTATGCGGATATCGGAACCGAGGTTAATCCGGACTCTGTCGTCTGCATCATCGAGGCAATGAAGGTAATGAACGAGATCAAAGCCGAGGCCAGAGGCGTGATCACTCAGGTATTGATAGACAACGCCAAGCCCGTTGAATTCGGCCAACCGCTCTTTAAAATCCGTCCGCTCTGAAGACCGCAGTCAGTCGTCGGGTGCCGGCGCAGGGGCCACCAGTCTATTCAAAACGCCCGCCCATGCCTGTAGCACTGCATCTCCAATTGTCTGAAACAGCATGTTTGAAAAAATTCTTGTCGCCAACCGTGGCGAAATAGCCGTGCGCATCATCCGCGCCTGCAAGGAACTAAACATCCGCACCGTAGCCGTTTATTCGGAGGCGGACGCCAGCTCCATGCACGTCCAGCTGGCCGATGAGGCCATCTGCATCGGCAAATCCCCCTCCAATGAAAGCTACCTGCGGATTGACCGGCTGATCAGTGCGGCGGAAATCGCCGACGTGGATGCGATCCACCCCGGTTACGGATTCCTCTCGGAAAACTCCCATTTTGCCGATGTCTGTGACAGCTGCAATATCCGGTTCATCGGCCCGAGTTCCCGGGCCATGAACGCCATGGAGGATAAGGCCGTGAGCCGCCAGTTGGCTAAAAAAGCCGATGTGCCCACCCCACCCGGCTCCGAAGGCATCGTCGCAAACGAGCAGGATGCCCTGGCAATCGCCAAGCGCATCGGCTATCCGGTCATGATCAAAGCCGTGGCCGGCGGCGGAGGCAGAGGCATGCGCGTGGCGCACAACGATGTTTCGCTCGTCAAGGGCTACCACACCGCCCGCACCGAGGCTGACAAGGCCTTTGGCAACTCCGGCGTCTACATCGAGAAATTCATCGAAAACCCGCATCACGTGGAGTTCCAGATCCTCGGTGATGCCAAGGGACATATCATCCATCTCGGGGAAAGGGACTGCTCCATCCAGCGGCGCAACCAGAAACTAATCGAGGAAACACCCTCTCCTCTCATCGAAAACAAATTCAAAAAACTTCGGGAAAAAATGGGCAAGGCAGCCATCCGCATCGCCGAGGCCGCCAACTACACCAACGCCGGCACCGTCGAGTTCATTGTCGACGACTCGGGCAATTTCTATTTCCTAGAGATGAACAAACGTATCCAGGTCGAGCACCCGATCACTGAAGAAGTGACGGGCATCGATCTGGTGCGTGCGCAGATCCAGATCGCAATGGGCGAACCGTTGCGCTACAAGCAAAGTGACATCCAGTTCAAAGGCCATGCCATTGAGTGCCGGATTAACTGCGAGGACCCGTTTGATGATTTCCGTCCCAGCCCGGGCCGGATTGAGATGTATTATCAACCCGGAGGCCGTGGCGTAAGGGTCGACAGTCACGCTTACGCCGGCTACACTGTCCCGCCCTATTACGACTCCATGATCGGCAAGCTCATCACCTACGGCAAAGA
>CAIQOK010000120.1 GCA_903873415.1 uncultured Verrucomicrobiota bacterium
CTGCCGAGGTGAAAAACCTCACACCGCAAGCCTGGGTCAGGTAGCGGGCCAAGACATCCGAACCTTCTTGATCAGGAAATCTGCGCACCCTGAGGCATGGATCCGCCGGTCGGATACGGAAGACCTTGGGATCTCGCCGTCTGCCGCAGTCTGAGCAAGGAATCAGATGCTCGGTGTTAAAGCCGTAAAGGTTCCGCGTCATTTGTTGCCCGACCGCAGAAGAGTGCTGTTCCAGAATGGTCAGCGCGGGTCGAGGACGATTTTCAAGCGAAACGGCGCGTCGTTGCCGACGCGCCGTTGTGCATGGTGGAGCCTGTAAAGACCGGCTTAGTAGCGGTAATGTTCCGGCTTGTAGGGGCCGTTGGCCGACACGCCGAGATAATCGGCCTGTTTCTTGGAGAGCTTGGTCAGCTTGACACCGATCCGGTTGAGATGCAGGCGGGCCACTTCCTCGTCCAGTTGTTTGGACAGGCGGTAGACGCCGACTTTGTTGGTGCCGCGGTTTTTCCACAGATCAATCTGGGCCAGGCACTGATTGGTGAAGCTGGCGCTCATCACGAAGGAAGGGTGGCCGGTGGCGCAACCGAGGTTGACCAAGCGTCCTTCGGCCAGCAGATAGACGGTGCGGCCGTTGGGCAGCACATACTTGTCATACTGCGGCTTCACATTGATACGCTCCACCCCTTTGAGGTTGTTGAGGCGGTCGACCTGTATCTCGTTGTCGAAGTGGCCAATGTTACAAATGATCGCCTGATCCTTCATCTTGAGGATCTGCTCGACCGTGATGACATCGCAGTTGCCGGTGGTGGTGACATACATGTCTGCCGTGCCGAGCGTGTCTTCCAGCGTGGTGACCTCGAAGCCTTCCATCGCCGCCTGCAGGGCGTTGATGGGATCGATTTCGGTGACGATGACCCGGGCGCCAAATCCGCGGAGTGAATGCGCGCTGCCTTTGCCCACATCGCCGTAGCCGGCCACGACTGCGACCTTGCCGGCGATCATCACATCGGTGGCGCGTTTGATCCCGTCAGCCAGCGATTCGCGGCAGCCGTAGAGGTTGTCGAATTTTGATTTGGTCACCGAGTCGTTCACGTTGATGGCGGGGACCAGGAGTTTGCCCTGCTCGAGCATCTGGTAGAGGCGGTGCACTCCGGTGGTGGTCTCCTCGGAGACGCCCTTCCATTCCTTGACGACCTGACTCCAGAAGCCGGGGCGTTCCTTGGCCACGCGCTTGAGCAAGGTCTTGATGACGGCGATTTCGTGGTTGTCGCTGGGGGTGTTGACCCAGTTGTCCCCGTTTTCCAGCTCGTAGCCTTTGTGGATAAGCAGGGTGGCGTCACCGCCATCATCGACGATGAGTTGCGGGCCCAGGTTGCCGGGGTGGGTCAGGGCAGCGAGGGTGAAGTCCCAGTATTCCTCAAGTGTTTCACCTTTGTGCGCAAAGACCGGAATGCCTTCCTTGGCGATGGCTGCGGCGGCCTGGTCTTGCGTGGAGAAGATGTTGCAGCTGGCCCAGCGAACGGAGGCGCCCAATTCGACAAGCGTCTCAATGAGCACGGCCGTCTCGATGGTCATGTGCAGGGAGCCGGTCACGCGCACGCCCTTGAGGGGTTTGAGCGGGCCGTATTTTGCGCGGATGGCCATCAGGCCCGGCATTTCATGCTCGGACACCTGGATGGTTTTACGGCCCCACTCGGCCAGAGAGAGGTCCTTGACCTGGAAGTCGGGCTGGACGGCGGTTTTGGCCACGGCCTTGACGGTTTTGGCCCGGGAGGGGGTTAGTTTGATTGCGGGCATATTATTATTTCTATTTCTGGTTTCAGTGGGGTGTTTTCAGTGGCAAACCGCATCCGCGGTCTGCCGGTTTTCTCAGAGGGCGGCTAACAAATCTTCCACCTTGTTGGTGATTTCCCATGTCAGGTCGGGATCATTCTTCCCGAAATGCCCGTAGTTGGTGGTCTTTGAATAGATCGGACGGCGCAGGTTGAGCTGGTCGATAATGTCTGAGGGCTGGAAGCTGAAGACCTCGTTGATCGCGGCGATGATCTTGTCCTCGGGCACGGTGGCCGTGCCGAAGGTGTCCACGTGAACACTGACCGGGTCGGGATGACCGATGGCGTAGGCGAACTGAACCTCGCACTTGGCGGCGAGTTGGGCTGCAACCACATTCTTGGCGACCCAGCGGCCCATGTAAGCCGCGCTGCGGGCCACTATCGTCGGATCCTTGCCGGAGAAAGCGCCGCCGCCGTGACGGCCCGAGCCGCCGTAGGAGTCCCCTATGATCGTGCGTCCGGTCAGGCCCGTGTCGCCTTGGGGGCCGCCGACCACGAAACGGCCGGTGGGGTTGATCAGGAACTCGGTCTTGGCTGTGAGCATTTTGGCGGGCAACACTTTTTTGATGACCTTCTCAATGCAGAATTTTTCAATCTCCGCATGGTCCACATCGGCGGAATGCTGGGTGGAAATGACGACATTGGAGATGGCCACGGGAACGCCGTTTTCATAAATCACGGAGACTTGGGATTTGGCATCGGGGCGCAGCCACGGGACCTTGCCGCCTTTGCGGATCCGGGTCAGTTCCCGGCCGAGCCTGTGGGCAAACATGATCGGAGCGGGCATCAGTTCGGGGGTTTCATTTGCGGCGTAGCCGAACATCAATCCTTGGTCGCCGGCGCCCTGCTTGCCGGTCTTCTTGCCTCTGGCCTTGCGGGCATCCACGCCTTGGGCGATGTCGGGCGACTGACCGGTGAGGATCACGTTGACGAACACCTTGTCGGCATGAAACACATCGTCATCATTGACGTAGCCGATTTCGCGGATGGCTTGGCGGGTGATTTTCACCACATCGATCACCTCGGTGGGGTTGCGATAGCCGATTTTGGGGATGGTGATTTCGCCGCCGACGATGGCGACGTTGGATTTGACGTAGCATTCGCAGGCCACCCGGGAGGTCGGGTCCACGGTCAGGCATGCGTCCAGAACCGCGTCGGAGATGGTGTCGGCCACTTTGTCGGGGTGCCCCTCGCCGACGGATTCAGAGGAAAAGATGTATCGATTGCTCATGGAATATGTGTTGTTTCAACCGCAGCGCCAATAACATATTGACGTATCATGATGTGATGATATATAGTCTTGGCACCGCGTCAACTTGTTTCCGGTAAAAAGTTGCGCGCGGGCCCGAAACCATGCCCGCTATTTTAAAAGCACTCAAAGCCCTGTCCGACCCGACCCGGCTGCGCATCGTGGCGCTGCTCGTGCACGACGAGCTCTCGGTCAATGAATTGCAGGAGATCACCCGCCTGGGTCAGTCGCGCATCTCGACCCATCTGGGGCTGCTGGCCGACTGCGACCTGGTTCGCGCCAGGCGCGAGGGCAAGCGGACCTTTTACAAGCTCAATAGTCAGGCCGCCGGGGCCACCGGCGAGTTCATCCAGCTGGCGATCCGCGGGGCTCTTGAGTTGCCGGAGCAGGGGGGCGATCAGATCAATCTCAAGCGGATTCTGCACCGGCGCCGGGAGCAGGCGACGGTTTTTTTCAACCAGGTGGCCGGACGTTTCGACCGCGTTTATGGTCCGGGCCGGTCATGGCAGGCATTCGGGCATTTGCTGCTGCGCATTCTGCCGCCTTTGGTGGTGGCGGATCTGGGGGCGGGCGAAGGACTCCTGAGCGAGCTGCTCGCGCGGCGCTGCAAGAAAGTGATCGCGGTGGACAACTCGGAAAAAATCGTTGCCTTCGGCGCCGCCAAAGCGAAGAAGAACGGCCTGAAAAACCTGGAGTTTCGCCAGGGCGACCTGCAAAGCCCTCCGATCGAGGCCGGGAGCGTTGACCTGGTGATACTCAGCCAGGCGCTGCACCACGCTTCATTGCCTTCGGCGGCCGTGACGGCGGCGTATCAGATCCTCAAACCCGGCGGCCAGATTCTCATTCTCGATCTGCTAAAGCATGGGTTCACCAAGGCCCACGAGCTCTACGGTGACCGATGGCTTGGATTTGCGGAGAGCGATCTTCACTCCTGGCTTGAGACTGCGGGATTCAAACGCATTGAAATCAGCGTGGTGGCACGCGAGGAGCAGCCGCCGCATTTCGAGACGATGCTGGCCGGGGCGGAGAAGTGACCGTGTGTGGGGGGCGGCTGATGGGCAGTGCCAGAGCAGTGTTCCGGGGACGCGAATTTCAAATTGCTCTCGAGGCCTAAGAATCGGGGTGTGGTTCTAGAATTTTTCTGGCGGCCCGCAGGACCGACTGGGCCAGTTCGGGAGGGTGCATCACGCGGGCATCGCCGCCCCAGCTCAATACCCAGCGTTCCACCTCGCTCAGGGCGGAAAGGTTGAAGGACAATTCCACTTGGCCTCCTGCCAGTTCGGTGAGCTGCTGCGACTCGTGCCATTTTTTTTCGCGGATGTAATCGGCGACGCGGGCCTGAAAGCGCAGCACCACATTAAAGGATCCCTCGCCGGACTGTACGCCGAAGCTGCCGCGCAACCTTTGATCCAGGGAGAATTTTTCGGGCGCGCTGAACGAGTGCCCGGTCAGGGTCACGGACCGCATTCGCGCCGGCACGAAGGTGCGGATGTCCTTGCGCAGGTGGTCGAAGGCGAACAGATACCACTCGCCGTTGATGTTGGCGAGGTGATAAGGGTCAACGATCCGATGTTCGGGGGCCTTGCCGCCGGGTTTGCGGTAGAGCAGTTTCAGCTGTCTGCGCTGTGCGGTGGCCCGGGCCAGCGTGTCGAATATTTCCAGACTCAGAACCGGTTCCACCCGGGTGCGGAAGGAGATGGTTTCCTCCATTTGCGCCAGGTTGAGGGAGATGGTGTCGGGCAGGGCCTGTTCCATTTTCCGCAGGGCGCTGAGAAGCGGTTTCTCGAAGCTGGTGCCGCGGTATTGCTGGAGGGCCTTTTCCGCCACCACCAGCGCAAAGAGTTCGCCTTCGGAAATCTGCAGGGTGGGGAAGGTCCCCACCTCTGCGGTGTAATAGAACCCGAAACGTTTGCTGTCGTAGGCGATGGGCAACTGCAGCCGGTCCCGCATGAAGTCCAGATCTCGGTGGACGGACTTGGTGCTGACCTCGAGGAGGCGGGCCAGCGTGGTGGCGTTGGGCAGGCTGGCTGACTGCAGGGCCTGATGAATGCGGAGCATGCGCTCCAAGGGCGGGCGTGAGGAGAGGCTCCGCTTGGGCGGCTGGGTCTTAGAGCCCGGTGAGGGACGGGGCTGGCGTTTGGCTGGAGTCGTCAAGAATCAGGGCTCCGTTGAGCTCTTTGGTTCGGCGCGATTTGATCAGCACCACCCGATCGAATCCACAGCCGCGCAGCAGGCTGTTCCATTCCGTTACCAGTTCCCGTTGTTTCTCGGGTGAAAAATCCCAGGCGGTGACCACCACGGCCAGATTGCGTTTTTGGATCTGCATCCGATCCAGAACCTGGTTGAAGTGCTGGCGCGCGACTGGCAGCAGAAATCCATTCTCTTCATATCTGGGCTGCGTGAGGAAAGTATAGTCCCAGCTGTTGAACTGCAATACCGCATTGGCGGAGGATGCCTCATGGAAAAAACGGGGCGAGCTGGCCGTGGTGGTTGCGCAGCCTGCCAGAAGAAGTCCCGCAAACCCGCCCAATATTCCGATCCGCCATGATTTCATAAACATGATATTTACCGGCAGGATGACCTTCAGCGACCGCCGTTTTGGCTGGTGCCGGTCTTCCGTAACAAGTGTTCATCGGCAGGTTGCGGCGTGGACTTGAGTGAAAAGAACAAAAAAAAGCCCCCCCGGAGCCGAGCGCCGGTGGGGTGGAAAAACTAGGGGTGCGCGAATCAGGCTCCTTTGTCCAACCTGGCCAGGAGTTCGTCGTTGGTCTTGTGTTTTTTGAGGGCGGCAGTCAGGGTTTCCATTGCTTCAACCGGGTTGAGATCGACCATGGTGCGGCGCAGTTTTCGCACGGCTTCCATCTGCTTGACGGGGAAGAGTTTTTCCTCCTTGCGGGTGCCGCTCTTGGGGATATCAATGGCCGGATAGAGTCGGCGGTCGGAGAGTTTGCGGTCCAGAATAAGTTCCATGTTGCCGGTGCCCTTGAACTCCTGGAAAATCAGCTCGTCCATGCGTGAGCCGGTATCCACCAGTGCCGTGGCGAGGATGGTCAGGGACCCGCCAAACTCGATTTTACGGGCGGAGGCGAACATTTTTCGGGGGATTTCCAAGGCCCGGGCGTCGACGCCGCCGGTCATGGTCCGGCCGCTGCCGCCATGCACGCTATTGTAGGCGCGGGCCACGCGAGTCAAAGAGTCGAGCAGCACGAACACGTCCTTGCCCCCCTCGACCATGCGCCGGCAGCGCTCAATCATGAAACGGGAGAGCCGCACATGGGTTTCGAGGTCCTGATCGTTCGAGGATGCCACCACCTCGGCTTTGACCGAGCGGTGGAAGTCGGTGACCTCCTCGGGGCGCTCATCAATCAGCAGCACGATCACGTGGACTTCGGGATGGTTGGTGGTGATGGCATTGGCGATCTGCTTCAGAATGGTGGTCTTTCCGGTGCGCGGCGGGGCCACAATCAGTCCGCGCGTGCCCTTCCCGATGGGGGTCACCATGTCGATGACCCGGGTCTCAAGGAGATCGGGATCGGTTTCGAGCCGGAATTTTTCGATGGGATCGATGGTCGTCAGGTTTTCAAAGCGCACGGCCTTGGTGTAATCCTGGAAAGCCATGTCGTTGACCCGCTCGACGGTTTTGAGTTGCGGGCTGGTGCCGCGGTGCGGGGGTTGAGTTTGGCCCACAACGTGGCTGCCCTCGCGCAAGAAGTTCTTCTTGATTGTGTCAGGCGTGACGAAGATGTCCGAAGGCTTGGGGTGGAAATAATTCAGGGGGGTGCGGAGGAATCCGAATCCTTTTTCGGAGATTTCCAGATAGCCGGAACCGCTTTCCTGCCCGTTGTTTTTGGTGTCAGTGCTCATAGCTGCTTTGTGTAGTCAAAAGGCATCGAGAAAATAACCCGAAATCCGAAACTTATCCGTGAAATTTTGGGAAGCTGCCGCGGCGGGAAATTGGAAAAAACCGCTCCGCTCGCGACTAACATGCCTTCGACAAATAGAGTTTTAGATTAAATATCCTTGCAGCGCAACATCTATTTGAAAACATCCTTTTAAAAAAATACCCGGCCTAAACCGGGTTGTTTTTTCAGGCTTGGTTCAGGCCAGGGTTAAACGGCTTCGGCCCGATCCGGCAGAAGGGGTGGTTGCTCGTTTCAGCCACCGACCTCGGCTCGGGCTTCGGCGGCCAGAGGCGTGCTGAGGTAGCGTTCGCCGGTGGAGCAGGCGATGGTCACAATGATCTTGCCCTTGTTTTCCGGGCGTTTGGCCGCCTCGATGGCCGCCACCACATTGGCGCCGGAGGAAATACCGGCCAGAATCCCTTCCTCCTTGGCCAGACGCCGGGCCATGGCAAAGGCCTCGTCGTTGCCGACCTGAAGGCATTCGACGATCTGCGGATTGCCTTTTGAATCGTGCAAATGCAGGTTTTTCGGCACGAATCCCGCCCCGGTGCCTTGAATCTTGTGAGGCCCGGGTTTGACCGGCAGGCCCGCCAGCGTCTGCGAGATGACCGGGGAATCCTTGGGTTCGACCGCGATGGCTTGGAAGGAGGGTTTCTTGGCCTTGAGTGCTTCCACACAGCCGGTGATGGTGCCGCCGGTGCCTACTGCCGCGACCAGAATGTCCACCTGTCCGTCGGTGTCCTCCCAGATTTCCAAGGCCGTGGTGCGTTGATGAACGGCGGGGTTGGCGGGGTTTTCAAATTGCTGCGGGATCCAGGAATTCGGGGTTTCCTTGGCAAGTTGCTCCGCCTTTGCAATGGCACCTCTCATCCCTTCGGTGCCGGGGGTTAGCACCAGTTTGGCCCCGAGCATGGCCAGAAGAGTGCGGCGCTCCACCGACATGGTCTCAGGCATCGTCAGGATTATTTTGTAGCCCTTTGCCGCCGCCACAAAGGCCAGGGCAATGCCGGTATTCCCGCTCGTCGGCTCAATGATCACCGTGTCGGCGTTGATAACTCCTCGCTGCTCCGCGTCTTCGATCATCGCCATCCCGATGCGGTCTTTTACGCTGCTGAGCGGATTGAAGAACTCGCATTTCAGCAGGATGGTGGCGTGCAGCCCTGCGGTGACTTTGTTCAAGCGCACCAGTGGGGTGCGTCCGACGGTTTCAAGAATATTATTATAAATTCGGCCCATAAGTTTTAAGAGAGTTGGATGAGTGCCTGACTGTATTGTGGCCAAAGCGGGCTGCGGGGCAAGTGTTTTTCCGAGGCTGTCCGAGGCGGATTGGCGCTAGGGGGCGGGTCGCAGGACAGAGAGTCACCGTTGTCGGGGAGGGATCGGCGCAAAAAAAGCCGCTCCGGAGAGCGGCTAAAATCAACGGGGCAGGGCGGGTTCTCAGCCCTTGGACGCGGCTGTTTTCGGGAACTTGGCGTTGACGGCGGCTTTTTTGCGCTTGGTGTAGCGCTCACGACGGTTTTTCTTTTCGGTTTTGTTGTATTGTTTGCCCATAAGACTTTACTTTTATTTCGCGTTACGATTTCGTTGAACACACTATGATAACTGGCCGCGGCGGATTCAACATCTATTTGACTTTATTGTGCGTCGCATCCCTCTGCTGCGCCTGCCAAACCTCCAAAACCCCGAAAAAAGACGATCCCTCCAAGCAAAAAAGCACCCTCCGCGTGCACATCGAGGTCGTTGCCGACAGTCTGGATTTTCACGTCGCCGTGCCGGTTTACCGGGAGAATCCGGTGATGGTCAATGTGGACAAGGACCCATTTCTGACGGAGGCGGATGTGGATGAGGCCAAGGTGGTGGAGGTTTTGGGGGGCTATGATCTGCAGATCAAGTTCAACCGCCGCGGCAGCTGGATTCTGGAAAACTACACGACTGCCAATCCAGGCCGACATCTGGCCATCTTCAGTCTTTTCGGCAAGAAAGCCGATGAAAGTCGATGGTTGGCGGCGCCGGTGATCCGTCAGCGCATGCCCAACGGGGTTCTGAGTTTTCCGCCGGACGCATCGCGTGCCGAGACGGAGCGGATTGCCCTTGGGTTGAACAATGCCGCCAAAAAGAACCGCAAGAATTCCCAATGGTAGCCGCAATTTTCAGGCTTCGGCCCGGTGCTGTTCGGCTGTTTGCCTTTCTGCTGGCTGGTGCAACCCTCACCGCGCAGCCCTTTCAGCCTCCCACGGCCAATCACGCCTTGTTTGAACCGGGCGGCGAGGAGAGGTTTTTCACGGGGACAGCCGGAAAACCTCCGGCCAGCGGCTGTTATGGCTGCGTGCGCAGTGACGGATGGCAGATGCACGAGGGGCTGGACATCCGCTGCCTGCAGCGCGACAAGCGTGGTGAGCCTGCGGACCCAGTGCTGGCCGCGGCCGAAGGCACGGTGGCCTACGTCAGCCTCAAGGCCGCGCTCTCCAATTATGGGAATTACGTGGTGCTGCGCCATCATGTCGATGGATTGGAAGTCTACTCGCTTTATGCGCATCTGAGTGGCGTGCGCTCCGGTCTGGCTCCCGGCCAGACCGTCCGGGCCGGGGAAGTCATTGCCACGATGGGGCGCACTTCCAATACCCGCCAGCGCATCACCAAAGACCGGGCGCATGTGCATTTTGAACTCAACCTTTTCCTGACCGACCGCTTTGCGCAGTGGTTCAAGAAAAACTGCCCCGGCGAGCGCGATGACCACGCTCAGTGGAACGGCCAAAACCTTCTGGGATTGGATTCCCGCCTGATTCTGGTGGGCGCGCATGACCAGGGCGAAAAGTTCGGCCTGCTCAATTTCGTGCGCAGTCAGACCGAGGTGTGCCGCGTCGTGGTAAGGTCAACCGGGTTTTCCTGGCTCAAACGATATCCGGCGCTCATCCGGCCTAATCTCCGGGCCCAGAAGGAAGGCGTGGCGGGTTACGAGCTGGCGCTCAATTTCAATGGCATTCCTTTCGAGCTCATTCCCAGAGCAGCCTCGGAGATCAAGGGCAGGGGCAGGTTCCAGCTCCTGTCGGTCAACGAGGCGGAGTATCATAAAAACCCCTGCCGCAAGCTGGTTAAACAGCACGGCAGTGGCTGGGAGTTGGCCCCGCACGGATTGACCCTGCTGGACCAACTCACTTTTTAACCGATCAAGCCAGAAGGGCGGATTGGAGTTCAGTGTTTGCGCCCCCTGCACGCTGATTTCTTATCTTCCAGCTTTGGCCTTTCCGCTCTGCCTTCTCCCGCTATATTGGTGCCGTGATTGATACTGAAGCAAAGCTGTCCGCCTTTCTGCCTCAAATCCGCCAAACCACCTGGGTGGCCGTGGATACCGAGGCTGACAGCCTGCATAATTACCCGGAGAAGGTCTGTCTGATCCAGATCAGCACCGCGGGCGGGGACGAGTTGGTGGATCCGCTGGCGGGAGTCGCTCTGGATCCCTTGCTGGAAGCCTTGTCCGGACACGAACTGGTTTTTCACGCCGCCGACTACGATTTACGGATGTTGCTCAAGCACCATCAGTTTGTTCCCAGAGCGATTTTCGACACCATGCTCGCGGCCCGATTGCTGGGGGAGCGGCAGTTTGGCTACAGTCACCTCGTCGAAAAATTTCTGGGCGTGAGGTTGGAAAAAGGGCCCCAGAAAGCCAATTGGGCACTGCGCCCCCTGACCCTGCGCATGGAGGAATATGCCCGGAATGACACGCGTTATCTCAAGCCGCTCTCCGACCAACTCAAAGCCCGGCTCGCCACGGCAGGCCGCCTGGCATGGCATCAGGAATCCTGCGTTCGTTTGATTGCCGACTGCACCCAGCCGCGTCCCGACGATGGGGATGTGGTTTGGCGTGTGAAGGGCAGCCACGCCCTTGGTCGGGCCGGCTTGGCCGTGTTGCGCTCGCTGTGGCGCTGGCGCGAGGCTGAGGCCGTCGCTGCCAATCGCCCTCCCTTCTTTGTCCTGAGCCATGATTTGCTGGTGAGCTTGGCCGCCGCCGCTCAGTCTCAGGAACCTATTGAACCCCTGCTGCCCCGCCATCTTTCGGATCGTCGGCGGTCCGGGATTCGGGCGGCGTTGGCCGACGGCCTGCGCACTCCGGCCGGGGCCCATCCCCATTCTTTGAAGCACACCAGTTACTGGCCCAGTGAGGCCGAGCGCCGGCGTCAGGCTGAGTTGCAGAAACACCGCGATGCGCGGAGCGCCGAGTTGAATCTCGATCCGACAATCATTGCCAGCCGGGCCACGCTGGCCGAGCTGGCGCAGGATTGGGAGGCGCATGCGCCCCGGTTGATGCTTTGGCAGCGCGAGGTGCTGCAGGGGGCGTGAAAACCGCGCCGGTGGGAACCGGCGCGCTCAGAAAAACGCAGTTCCGGCAAAAATCACTTCTTGAGATTTCGCACGAACCGGTCCAGCCGTTCCAAGCCCTTCTCGATATTCGCCAAGCCGGTGGCGTAGCTGATGCGCAGATAATCATCCGCGCCGAAGGCGATGCCGGGGACGGCGGCGACTTTTTCCTGTTCCAGCAGCCGGGCGCAGAAGTCGGCTGATTTGAGGCCGGTTTTTGAAATGTTCGGGAAGAGGTAAAACGCGCCCTTGGCGTTCACGCAGGAAATGCCCGGGATGCTGTTGAGTTTCTGCCATGCGAACTCACGCCGTTTTGAAAATTCCGCCAGCCATTTTGGCAAATGATCCTGCGGCCCGGTCAGCGCCGCCACCGCCCCCTTCTGTGCAAAGCTTGTCGGATTGCTCGTGCTATGGCTCTGAATGGCATCAATCGCCTTGGCGATGGGTTCCGGCGCCGCGCACCAACCCAGACGCCATCCCGTCATGCTCCATGCCTTCGCGAACCCATGCACAATGATCGTATGCTCGAAGTGCGCCGGGGAGAAGCTGGCCACGCTCCTGGTCTTGGCGCCATCATAGAGCAGGTGTTCGTAGATCTCATCGCTCATGATCAGCACGCCCTTTTCCACGCACACATCCCCCAGCGCCTTGATCTCCTCCGGCGTGTAGACCGAGCCGGTTGGGTTGCTCGGGGTGTTGAGCACAAAAAGCCGTGTCCGCGGGGTGATCGCCGCGCGCAGTTGCCCGGGGGTGACTTTGAACTCCGTCTGGTCGGTCGTCTCAAGAATCACCGGGTTGGCGCCGGCCAGCTTGACCATTTCCGGATAGCTCAGCCAATAGGGGGCGGGGATGATGACCTCGTCACCCTCCTCGCAGGTGGCGAGGATCACATTGTAGCAGGAGTGTTTCCCGCCGCAGGAGACAATGATCTGGGAAGACTTGTAGGAGAGTCCGTTTTCGCGCTGGTGTTTGTCGGCGATGGCTTGGCGCAATTCGGGGATGCCGCTGGCGGGGGTGTATTTGGTGAAGCCTGCCGCCAGCGCCTGGGCGCAGGCGTCTTTGATGTGTTGCGGCGTGTCGAAATCCGGTTCCCCCGCACCGAACCCGACCACATCCTCCCCGGCAGCCTTCATGGCTTTGGCCTTGGAATCAATGGTCAAAGTCAGGGACGGGGACAGTACGGCGGCTCGTTTCGAGATTTTATAATTCATAAAATGAGTCGCAAATCTTACGTCCGGGGCCGGGTAGTGCAAGGAGGAACTGGACAAAAGAACCGGAGTTGGAACACGCGCGTCCACACACCCCAATCCGGCCCGCATTGCTGGTATTCCATGTCCCCGGCTTGATGCCATAAGCGTGAATGATCCAGCGGCCAGTCGCTCCGGCCGGCCTGTTTTATTTTGCCTCCGCTCCGCTTCTCGGCTAACAACAGCCTGTGCCAGCGCTGCGGGAAAACCCCACCTGTTCCTCAGATCCTCCGCAAAGCGGGGTGTTGTATCCCTGCCGTAGGGGGTTCTCGTTGATCGAGCTGCTCGTTACGCTGGCGATCATTCTGGTTTTGACCACAATGTTTTTCGGATTCAACTCGGCCAGTCACCAGCGGCAACAGCTGAAACTCTGCCGTCAAAACCTCCAGACAATCTTTGTTTCTCTTGAAATCTACAGTGGGGATTCTTCCGGGAAATTCCCCGTGGTCGCTGCCGCCCGAACCTCCGAACCGGTTCTCGCTTTGCTCGTGCCCCGCTACACGGTTGACACCTCGGTTTTCATCTGCCCGGGCGGAAAGGATTCGCCGCTGCCCGCCGGCGAAGACTTCGCGGGCAAAAAAATCAGCTATGCCTATTACATGGGCCGGTTTGCCAACCACCCCGCCGCCGCGCTCATGTCGGACAGGCAGGTCGACGTGCAGTCCAAGGCGCCGGGGGATTCCTTGTTTTCAACCGCCGGCCAACCGCCGGGGAATAATCACTCCAAATTCGGCGGCAACCTTCTTTTTTGCGACGGCCATCTCGAGTCTTTTCCCTCCCTCACGCCGGCAGCGCTTCCTGTTGATTCCGGAATTGTGCTGTTGAATCCCAGACCGCGATGAAAATCCAATGTTCCTGCGGTGCCAAGCATTTCTTGGAAATAAAACATTCAATTGAGGCGGAGCCGGTGCTCTTTGTTTGTCCCCGGTGCGGCGTGGACTGCTCCCCTTTTGTCAACCAGTTGATTCAGCAGGAATTGCCGTGTGCCGGCCCGCTCACGCCCGGGCCGATGGCCGCATCGGAACCGTCTTTGGCACCCAAACTGGTTGCGCGGCCGCATTTGCACAAGCCGGAGCCCGCCGTCCCGGCCTGGGAGGTTGGCTGCGAAACCTGCTCGAAACATCCCATGCAACCTGTCATGAGGCACTGTCTGGTCTGTCAAAAACCCATCTGCCGGCAGTGCATGGAAACCTTTGGCTATGTCTGTTCCGTGTTCTGTCAGGGGCGCGCGGAGTCGACCGGCATTCATGTTCCGCTCTACGCGGGCCGGCGGGCGGTCATTGAGGCCAAACGCTGGCGTCGATTGGGCATGGTCGGCATGGGGTTGGGTCTTGGATTGGTTGGCTTGGCGGTTTTTTGGATTTGGTATGCCTGGTATGCCTCGGTGCCAAAAGCGGTTTTTTCCATCCGTTTCGAAGACCGGGCTTATTCGGGCCAAACGGAATTTTGCGGAGGTCAGCTTGTTCTCCTCCACGGCGGCACGCTGGCCCGCTGCGATCTCAAAAGTAAAAAAAACATCTGGTCTCGGGACTTGACCGATCATGCCCAGGTCGGCCGGATCGTCGAGACTCGGATGAAAGCCATTCAGCAGGCGATCCATCAGGCCAATGCCGAGGCCAGCGCCGCGGTCCCGAAAATGCCGGCATCCGAGGACCTGACCAACGGGGCTATCCGCCAATTGTCCTCCGCGCTGCGGTTTTATGTTGTCGCGAGCAATCTCTGGGTCGCTCATCCCGGCCGGCTCGTTCGTTATGACTGGGACAGCGGCAAGCCCGGATCGGAAATGCCCCTGCCAAACGGTGGAGGTCACGAGCGTTTGCGTGGCAATGAATTAGTAGTGGCGAGCCAATCCGTTTCGGGGCAGGCCATCGTGACGCATTTGGATTTGATCGGTGGATTGGCAAGAACCGAGGAACTAGGTCCGCCCGGCCGCATTTCCCAGATCTCAAATTTCGGCGTGGCGCCGGTTGTAAGCGCCGCCCCGTCGGTGCTGGATCCGGCCAAAGTGACCGCGCAGGCGCAGCAATTGCCCTTTGCAGCCAGAATAGCCTTGCCCTTTACACTCGCCGTCAACGCCAATCAGGAGCGCGCTCTGGCTGAAATGAGGGATTCTCCACAGGGTCGACGCCCCGGCCCGTTGGCATCTCCGTCTGATCCGGGTGCGTTTGGGTCTATCCTTCCGGCTGCCGATGGGTTTGTGGAATTCTCTGCCCGGCTGCTGGAGTCCCGAATTGTCACGCGCTCGGCGATAAAAGCCGCGCCGGAAAAATCCGCGCTCAATCAGTTGTCCGGGGCCAATTCCACCGATGCCGCCAATGAAATCCTCAATGAAATCCAGCGCAACCGGGGCGATGACACGGTCGCGGAAGATGAAAGCCGCTATCAGGTCGTTGTGCGCCGGCCCGGTATGCCCGAGCTGCCGGAGTGGACCGGCGAGCTGACCGGGCCGCCGGAGTTGGTCGCTTTGCAAACCGTTGACGTGATTGCCGCCGGCAAAACGGTGCTCGTGCTAAACCGGAAGAATCAAAAAATCTGGCAGGCCGGCTTGGCCTATCGGGTTTCCGCAGGACGGGCAGGGGAACCTTTCGCTATTGGGGATGGTCCCTGCGCCGAATACGGCGGTGAGCTCTATGTTTTTGATCAGGCCGTTCTTACGGCCTTTGAGTTGGCCACCGGAAAGGTCCGCTGGCGTCTGCCAACGGTCGGTGTGGTTGGGCTGTTTTTTGACGGCGCCGGAGCTCTCTACGTCAACACCACCACCGCCAGCCCGGAGAGCATCAAATATTCCCGTCAGATTGATATCACTGAAAAGGTTCAGCCTGTGATTTTGAAACTGGAGGCGGCTACGGGCAAAATCCTTTGGACCGCTCAGCCGGGCGGATTCATTTCCTCCCTCTCTGGCAAATTCATCTACACTGTTGAAACCTACGATCCCGGGGACCAAACCGGGCAGATGGACATAGGTGTGGAAACTCCGCCTTATTTCCGCCTGCGGAGGATTGATCCGGGATCCGGCCGGGTTCTTTGGGCGAGGATCGAGGAGCGTGTGCCCGTCGCGATGGCATTTGATCAAAACCTTATCCGGCTCGTGTTCAAACGCGAGGTGGAGATCCTCCGGTTCTTTTCACTCTGAGCTGGCTGTAGGCACCGCGCCGCGATGTCTTCAACCCCTAAGAAGTGGGGGCGGCGATGCTGAGCGTCGGCCAAGTCCCATCCGAGGTTCGTCGCTAAAAGTGACGCCGTAGGCAATGGGTTTGGAAGGGGAAAGCCCTGCTGCGCTGGTTCTGGTGTTGTTGCATTGCCGGTCCTTCTTCCGGCAATTCTGGTGAATGTGAAAGCTCCCGGTCCGGGACGGTGCCTTGGTTTGGGCCGGGTCCCAGATGGTGGCCGGTTTTTTATCAGGGGATTGCATCGAACTTGCGCCTTGATTGAATATCGAACGGCTTTCTCCGTCACAGAAGCTGGGCTGTTCCAGTGCGTGCAATTTATCCGGCTGCCACGCAATGGAAGTGGGGAGATTTTGCCCTTGTGCAAAGTTATGGCATCCAATCAAATGGAATCCGATCCGGACACCTTTAAAAAAATGACAAAGCAAGGCGCTCATTCGCAGTCGGGACGACCGATTTTTTTTCCCGTAGCTCCGCGGATTTGCCGTGCCTTGGCCTGTTCTGGTTTGGGCTTGGCTTTTAAAGGTAATGGGATCGAGCTGTCGCCGGCGGACTTCCGTCAATCCTTCAGCAACGGCAAAAGGCGCGATCCACCCGGTGCCTTGGCAGTTCGATTCTCCTGTGTTTTCGGAAAACCCGTGGAGCCCTCCACAATGATTCAACTCATCAAACCTCGTTTTGACCCGTATTGCGCCTTCCTGCGATGGTCTCTGCGGCTTGCCGCCTTGGTTTGCTGGATGGCCTGCGCGGCGCGGGCTGTGGAGTTGACGCCAACAGCAGAGGGATTGGAGTTTTTCGAGAAAAAAATCCGGCCGTTGTTGGCCGAGCGCTGCTACAAGTGCCACAGTGCCGCCGGTGAGAAGATCAAGGGAGGTCTCCGTCTGGATTCCCGGGAAGGATTGCTGCAGGGGGGGGACACCCGTGCCGCCATGGTTCCAGGCGATCCCTCCAAGAGCCTGATGATCGAAGCGGTGGGCTACGCTAATAATGACCTGCAAATGCCGCCTAGGGGCAAGCTGGCCGCCGCGGAAATTTCGGATCTGACGCTCTGGGTGAAAATGGGTGCCCCTTGGCCCAAGGGGGTTGATTCCACCTCCAGCGCCAAGATGTCGGCTTTTGATCTGCAAAAGCGCCGGCAGACCCACTGGTCATGGACACCCATCCGCAAAATCAAGCCCCCCGCGGTGCAGGACAGCCGCTGGCCCGCCAATGGTGCCGACAAGTTTGTTCTGGCGAAACTGGAGGCGCAGGGGCTCAAGCCGGCGCCAGCCGCGGAACCCAGGACGCTCATTCGCCGCGCTTATTTTGATTTGATCGGATTGCCCCCGGCGCCGGCTGAGGTGGAGGCCTTTGTCAGGGATCCTTCCCCCAAGGCGTATGAGAAGGTTTTGGATGGGTTGCTGGCCTCGCCCCAATTTGGCGAGCGCTGGGCCCGGCACTGGCTGGATCTGGCGCGTTATGCGGAAACCCTTGGACACGAGTTTGACTACGCCAATTTCAATGCCTGGCGTTATCGCGATTATGTCATCCGCGCTTTCAATGCGGACTTGCCCTACAACCGGTTT
This sequence comes from uncultured Verrucomicrobiota bacterium, assembly GCA_903873415.1. Lineage (GTDB taxonomy): Bacteria > Verrucomicrobiota > Verrucomicrobiia > Limisphaerales > CAIQOK01 > CAIQOK01. The sequence continues at coordinate 17,319 of CAIQOK010000120.1, forward strand.
GTCACCGAACAGGTTGCCGGTGATCTGCTGCCCAACCCCCGGCTTCATCCGACCGAAGGATTTAACGAGTCGGTGATTGGGACCGGTTTTTATTGGATGGGCCAGAGAGTGCATTCTCCGGTGGACGTTCGGGCCGAGCAAACAGTGGTGGTGGACAATCAAATCGATGTCATCGCCAAGACCTTTCTGGGCCTAACCGTGGCGTGCGCCCGGTGTCATGACCACAAGTTCGATGCCATTTCAACCAAGGATTATTATGCGCTCTTCGGAGTCATGGGCAGTTCGCGCTACACTCAACGCTCGATATGTCCTGGGGCTAAAATCGCTCCCAAGGTCGCCGCACTGGCGTCGCTCAAACAAGAGATCCGCCCGCTTCTTGGTAAAGTCTGGCTCGAGCAGGCATCCAGTGTTGCGGTTTATCTTCAGGCCGCGGCTCAAGTCGCAACGAACCTTTCTCCCGCTATCGTCAGCAACCTGGTTCAGTCGGTCGCTCTGGACCGCCATCTGGATGCCGCCAGGCTCGGGCATTGGGTGCAAGCCTTGGGCGACAAGGGGGTTGCCTCCGCCACCCATCCTCTTTTTGCCTGGTCGGCGATTGCCGGCGGGTCCGGGCTATGCGATGCCGCTGTCTTTCGGGAGCGCCTGCCCGGGGTGTTGGCTGCGTTGGGAAAAACCAGCCCGGTCCCGGCGTCTCCGACTGGCGGGGTTTTCGCCGTGTTCAGCGGACGGGATTTCGCGGGTTGGTCGGTGGAGGACGAGGCTTTCGGGCAAGCGCCCGCTCCGGTCGGGGATTTCATCGTTGGCGACCCGGCCCAGCCGGTGATCACGCTGCTGAGTGAGCCTTCAGCGAGCAGCGCGATTTTCTCACGGCGCTTGGAAGGAGTGTTGCGTTCCCCTACTTTCACCATCCAGCAGCGTTATATTCATATCCGTGCCGCAGGCCATCAGAGCAGGCTTAACATTCGTGTCGACAATTTCACGATGATCATGGATCCGATCTACGGATCGTTGAGACGGATGCTTAACAGCGGGGGGTTGCAGTGGATCACTGTGGATCTGGAAGCGTGGAGAGGGCATCGGGCTTATCTCGAGTTTGACGATCTGAGCATGCCTGATCCGACCGATGCGGTGAGCCGGAAGTTTGATGGACTGGCTTATGTCGCGGTGAGCCGGGTGGTGTTTTCCAATGAGTCAACGGCGCCCGCGGAGGAGTCGCGCCCTGTTCTCTCCCGAGTCGGAGAGTGGGGCGGGGTGGGGTGCGGAGCCGAGTTGGCGGGGCTTTATCAGCGCGCCACCGTCGCTGCCGTGAAGGCGTGGATCGCAGGGCGCTGGGCGGGAGATGCGACCGGGCAGATAGATTGGCTGAATTGGATGCTGCGCAACTCCCTCTTGGATTCCACCGGGCCGGGGGCGCCTTCGGACGTGCGTTTGGCGGCCGCTCTGAAGCGGTTCCGAAAACTGGAGGATGCCCTGCCGGAGCGGGAGCGGGTGTTGGGAATGATAGACGGCAACGGGGTGGATGAGAATGTGTTCATCCGCGGCAGCCATAAGACCTTGGGCGAGGTGGTGCCGCGCCGCTTTTTGGAGGCGCTGGGCGGTTCGGATCAGAACCGTTTCACAAGGGGCAGCGGCCGGCTTGAACTGGCTCAGGACCTCACCGACCCCTCCAATCCTTTTTTGGCGCGGGTGATGGTCAACCGCGTCTGGCAGCATCTTTTCGGGCGCGGGATAGTGCCGACGCCGGATGATTTTGGAGTGCTGGGGCAGGCCCCGACCCATCCGGAATTGCTGGACTGGCTGGCCGGGTGGTATCGGACGGCGGGCGGGTGGTCGAACAAGAAGCTGATCCGGCTTCTCATGACCTCGCGGACTTATCGCATGTCCTGTAGTCCCCAGGATGCGGCGGCGGAGGAAAAAGACCCGCAAAACCTGTGGCTGCACCGCATGCCCTTGCGCCGTTTGGAGGGCGAGGCGATTCGTGACGCCATTCTGGCCGTGTCCGGCCAGTTGAACCCCGCCATGTTCGGCCCGCCGGTGCCGGTGCATCTGACCGAGTTCATGGATGGCCGCGGCCGGCCCGGCCAGAGCGGTCCTTTGGACGGGGCGGGGCGGCGCAGTATCTATCAGGAGGTGCGGCGCAACTTTCTGCCGCCGATGATGCGCGCTTTTGATTTCCCAGTGCCCTACACCACCATCGGCCGGCGCACCGCGTCCAATGTGCCGGCCCAATCGCTGGTGATGATGAATGATCCCTTTGTGACGGCTCAGGCGCAGCTCTGGGCCAAGCAGGTTCTGGCGCGGCGCGGGCTCAGTGCCGAGCAGCGGATCGGTCTGATGTATGGCACGGTTTTCAGCCGCCCGCCCGGCGCGGATGAACTGGCCGCTGCGGTTGCTTTTCTCGACCATCAAGGGCAGGCCTACGGTCTGGCAGAGCCGCAACGCGCCACCGACCCGGCGCTCTGGGCCGATTTGTGCCATGTGCTGATGAACGTGAAGGAATTTATTTTTCTGAATTGAACGTCTGAATTATGAGCATGCTCCAACACCATTGCGGGAATTTTCTTCATCGGCCGCTGACCCGGCGCGAGATGCTGGGCCGTTGCGCCACCGGGTTCGGGGCGGTGGCGCTTTCGGGGTTGCTTGGTGACAAGGCGTTTGGCGGCGTTTTGAAAGGGGCGATGGACCCAGCCACAACTCCCTGGGCGGTGCGTCCGCCGCATTATCCGGCCAAGGCCCGCAACATCATCTTCCTTTACATGGACGGGGGGGTTTCCCAAGTGGACTCGTTTGATCCGAAGCCGCGCCTGACCAAGGAGCACGGCCAGCCTTTCAAGATGAAGATGGAGCCGACCCAGTTTAACAACAACGGCAGCACGCTGGGCAGCCCCTGGCAATTCAAGAATTATGGCCAGTGCGGCATGCCCGTCAGCGATCTTTTTCCCCATATTGGCCAGTGTGCCGACGATCTGGCATTGGTGCGTTCGATGACTTCGGAGTTTTCGGAGCATACCAACGCGAACTATTTTCTCCACACCGGTCTTGGCTTGTCGGGGCGCCCCAGCATGGGGGCATGGGTCGGCTATGGCTTGGGGAGCGAGAATCAAAACCTCCCCGGTTTTGTGGTGCTCAACGGCGGATTGATCCCGCCCGGCGGGCTGGAAAACTTCGGCAACGGCTTTCTCCCCTCCGCCTTTCAGGGCTCCCTCTTCCGGGCCGGCGCCCATTCTGTGGCCAATATCAATCCGACCGAAGCCAATCCGGGCCTGCAGCAAAACAAGCTTGCCCTGATGCGCAAGCTGGATCAGGAACGAATGGAGCGGAACGGCAAACTTGATCAACTTGAGTCGGCCATATCCAATTATGAGCTGGCCTTCCGGATGCAGTCGGCGGTGCCGGACTTGATGGATCTGAAGGGCGAATCGGACGCGACGAAAAAACTTTATGGCTTGGACGCGGACTACAAGTTCACGCGCACTTTCGGCACGCAATGTCTCGTGGCCCGGCGCTTGGTCGAGCGCGGGGTCCGTTTCATTGAACTCACCTGCCCGGCGGTCAACGGCAATGATCGCTGGGATCAGCATGGCAATCTAAAAGTGGGGCACGAAACCAATGCCCGCGCCGTGGATCAGCCCATCGCCGGACTGCTCAAGGATCTCAAATCCCGCGGTCTTTTGGAGCGCACGCTGGTGGTTTGGGCTGGTGAGTTTGGCCGCACCCCCTTCGCCCAAGGCGCGGACGGACGGGATCACAATCCCTTTGGCTATTCGGTGTGGCTGGCTGGCGGCGGTGTTAAAGGGGGGACAATCTATGGGGCGACGGATGAATACGGGTACAAGGCGGTGCAAGACAAGTGCACCATTCATGATTTGCACGCCACCATGCTGCATCTGCTGGGCATAGACCACAAAAAACTCACCGTCCGGTTTTCCGGCCGGGACATGCGCTTGACCGACGTGCACGGGGAGTTGATTCAGCCCATTCTGGCCTGATTCAACAGTTCTTTGCGGCAAGGGTTAGGCTGCGGAGAAATTCTTGCGGTGGGGATACCAAGCCTGTGCTGACTGGGGTCTGTGGGATGCGGAGATCCGGGATGTTGTCTGGGCAGCCGTATGAGGAGGAACTGGTTGAAAAAGGGTGGGTCGTTCTCACGAAAGCGAGTATTGTGCCAAGTTTTGCTTGTGCTTTGCGCTGTCTTGCCTATTTTCACAATCAAAGATGGCTCAAGGTCTGACATTATCGCATCGCCTGTCGCAGTCGTTGGTGCTCGCGCCGCAACTACAACAATCGCTGGCCTTGCTCCAAGCGCCGACTCTCGAATTAAAGGCGCTGGTGGAACAGGAACTGCAGCAAAACCCGGTTTTGGAGGAGGATGCCACCACGGAGATGGAGATGGTGGATCCCAAAGAACGGGATGGTGATGTTCCTGAGCCGGTCGCCGATCTGGCCGAACCCCCGGAGGATGTGGATTTCGATCCGGCGACGGAGGGCAATAATCCGCCGGAGCCGGTGGATGATTTTCAAGCGGAGTTTGAACGGTTGTCCCAGCTCGATCAGGAGTGGCGGGACCATTTTTCACAGTCCAACTCCCCCATTCGCGCCACCGCCGAGGATGAGGAGCGGCGCCAGTTCATGTTTGATTCCATCGTGGCCCCCACCTCGCTGCAGGAAACCCTCATGGAACAGGCTCATGATTCCACCCTGTCCGAGCCGGATTTTCCCGTTGCCGAATTGATCATCGGAAACATTGATGATCATGGTTATTTCAAGGCGACGGTGGAAGAGCTGAGCGTGACGAGCGGTCAGGCGGTTGGAAAAATCCTTGAGGTGCTCAAGGTTGTTCAGACCTTTGATCCGCCAGGGGTGGGGGCGAGGGATTTGCAGGAGTGTTTGCTCATTCAACTCAGGCGCAGCAACCAGGAGGAGTCTCTGGAGTATCGCATTGTGCGGGATCACATGGACGCTTTGGGCAAGCGGCGCATTCCCGAGATTGCCCGCGGCACAGGCGTTGAGGTGGATGAGGTGCAGGACGCCATGGAGAACATAGCCCGTCTGGAGCCGCGTCCGGGGCGGGCCTTTGTGGCTGACAACCAGCAGTATATTTTGCCGGAGGTGTTCGTCCAGCGTTCCAACGGGGAGTTCATCGTCACCACCAACAACGAGCACATCCCCCATTTGCGAATCAGCAACACCTACAAGGAGCTGATGGCGCAGGGCGAGAATGCCGGCGAAGTCCGCAATTATATCCGCGAGAAAATCCGCGCGGGCAAGTTTCTCATTAAAAGCCTGCATCAGCGCCAGCAGACCATTCTGAACATCGCCCGGGAAATTGTCAGCCGTCAGCGCGAATTCATGGAGAAGGGGGTTTCCCATCTCAGGCCGCTGACCATGGTGCAGGTGGCCGAGGTGGTGGGGGTGCATGAAACCACGGTCAGTCGCGCGGTGTCCGGTAAATACATGGACACGCCCAAGGGCATTTTCGAGATGAAGTATTTCTTCACTGCCGGCATTCAAACCGCCAGCGGCGACGGAATGTCCAACACCAGCGTCAAGGATATCATTCAGGAAATGTTCGACGGGGAGGACCTGTCCAAACCGCTTTCGGATCAGGAAGTGGTCAAGAGGCTCACTCAGAAAGGGATTTTCATAGCCCGCCGGACCGTGGCGAAATACCGCACCGAACTGGATATTCTGCCCTCGAATCTCCGCAAGGTTTATTGAGCTGACTGCCGGCCCGTTTTGGATGGGCCTTTCTTTTTCAGCTCCGCCTTGGTCTCGGATTGCAGCCAATCCAGTTCCGCCCTCAGCTCCTCCTTGTCTTTCCTGGTCATCCGGTCGATAAACAGGATGCCGTTCAAGTGATCCACCTCGTGCTGCACCGCTCGGGCCAGCAGTCCGCCGCATCGGAATCGAACCATTTCTCCCGCATCATTGAGCGCGTTGACATCCACGGACTCCGGCCGGGTGATGTCGGCGTAGATTTCCGGGAAGCTCAAGCACCCCTCGGGGCCCGGCACGGCGTTTCCAGCCGGCTTGACCTCGGGATTGATCAAGACCAAGGGCATAAAGTCATCTACCGGGGCGGGTTTGCCGTTCAACTCCAAAGTCGATGGGCGGTCGGTGACGCCTCGCACGTCAATGACCGCCAATTGCCAGGCGACGCCCACCTGCTGGGCTGCGAGTCCGATTCCCTTGAAGTCGTACATGGTTTCAAACATGTCGGCGATGAATTTGCGGGCGGCTGGGGTTACCGATTCAAGCCGCTCGCCTTTTTTGCGCAGGGCGGGATGACCATAGTTGACCACTTCCAAAATCATGGGCTGAAAATCCTCTCTTAAGCGGGCCAGTTCTGCATCAGGGCGGCTAGATCCGCGATGGCGGGGCTCTGAGCGGTCCGGACGTAGTGGCCGCTGGTGGAGACGCCGGTGAGCAGGCTCTCCGCGGTGCCAAAGCCAAGCATCTTGCCCAAGCAAAAGCCGGCGTTAAAATGGTCTCCTGCACCGGTGGTGGTTTTGGGTTTCGGTGTGAATGGACCCTTGACCAGATGCACCCCATCCGGCCCGGAGGCCACGGCATAGGTGGTCGGATGCACCACGACAGAGTCGAGTTTGAGCCGGGTATGGATGTCGCTGGTCAGCTTCGTCAAGTCCTCGGGCTGGCGTCCCTGGCAGGAAAGTCCCAGGTTCGATCCGATCTGGAGCGATTCACTCTCGTTCAACCCGAGAGTCACATCGAAATACTTCTGGAATTGCGACACCAGTTCCAAGCCGTGTGCAATGTCGGCCGGGGTGCGTTTTTCCGGGTCGGCCAGGTCGATGAACAGCTTGCGGCGCGGGCCTTTGAGCAATGGGCAGACTTCCTGGAGCAAAGCCGCCCAGATGTCGCTCATCAGCGTGAGCATGGTCCAGTTGACAAAGCCCACCAGTTGGGCCCGCTCGGTCTGCAGGGTGAAATTATCGGCTCCGAAGCGGGACTTGATGTTTTCCCAATTCATCTGGCGCAGCGACTGGTGTTTGCCCACCATGATTTTGCCGTCCTCAAACTCCAGAGCGTCGGTATAGCCCGGTTCGGCGATGGAGTGAACCTCGGCGCGTTTGGCGAATTCCGCGAAAACCGGATGCAGGTTGGGGTGTCCGAGCACGCCCAGATAGGTCACCTGAAACCCGAAGCTGGCCAGGGCGTTGGCCATGATCGGCCCGTTGCCGCCCAGTTTCGTCCATTGGCTGACCAGTTCCACGTTGGTGCTGGTGCCGGCGGCCGCGCCAAGGCGCTCTGCAAACTTTGCAATGGTCGGCAGGCGCTGGTATTTGTCCGGACTCTCCCGCTTGTCCACGACGTGGAAGATCTCGTCGACGAATCCGTCCAAGCCTACAAACGCGGTGATGTGCTTGGCGCGGTCGACAGACTCGGTGAGTTGCCGGGCAACGCGGGTGCGAAGTTCGGGTGTGTTCATTCTGGGGATCTCTTGGGTTGGGAATCGGAAAGGTTCAATCGGCATTCACGCCGAGGATTTGTAAAAGGCGTTCCAGCTCGTCGTCGCTGAAAAAGGCAATCTCCAAAGCCCCTTTGCCCTGCTGATAGCGCAGGTGGATCCGGGTGCCCAGCCGCTCGCGCAGTTTGCCCTCCAGATGGGAGATGTGGGTGTTCTGTTTGGCGGGGGCCGCGGCCGGGTTGGAGTGTGGGGTGACAGGTGCCTGCCACTTGGCCACCAGACCCTCGGTCTGACGCACGTTCATCCCGTCTTTGAGCACCCGTTCCGCAGCCAGTTCCTGCTGCCGCTCATCGGGTAGTCCCAGGATGACCTTGGCGTGACCGACGCTCAGCCGGCCCATGCGCAGATAGTCCTGAACGGGGGGGGGGAGCTTGAGCAGGCGCAGGGCGTTGGCGACCACCGCCCGGCTCTTGCCGACCTTGGTGGCGACCTCCTCTTGGGTGAGTTGAAACTGGCCGATCAGTTTGAAATAACCCTGGGCTTCCTCGAGAGCGTTGAGGTTCTCCCGTTGGAGATTCTCGATCAGCGCCAGCTCGGCCACCGTGCGGTCGTCGGCCTCACGCACAATGACTGGCACCTCGGCCAAGTTCAGGATTTGGGCGGCGCGCCAACGTCGTTCGCCGGCGATGAGTTCCAAATGCCCGTTTCGGGCGCGCACGATCAGCGGTTGGAGAATCCCCTGCTCCCGGATGGAGTCGGCCAGTTCGGTCAACGCTTCCTCGGAGAAATCCTTTCTGGGCTGAAAGGGGGATGGCTGGATGCGGCTCAGTGCGACCCGTTCCACATGTTCCCGGTCATCCACAGGCTGGGGAGCAAGCTCAACCGGCAGAGAAACCGCGGAGGCAGGCGGTCTTCCGCCGGCGGGAGATCCCGCCAGCAGCGCGCCTAAGCCACGGCCCAAAGCTGGTTTTAACATCTGTTCAGATTGAAGCAATTACGGGGTGGATGTCAATGTGAAGCCGTGAAGCCGTGGCACTGCAGGATCCTCAATCATTAGCGGGTCACCGGCACGCTAATCCGAATTTGTTCGGATGGGCTTTGCGGCATCAACGGCACCGCGAATACCGCCGCCAGTGGTGTTGGTTTTTTCCGGGATTCGGAGGGCGTGGCGGGTCAATTGTGCATCAAAAGTCTTCTCTTGCACGATCGGCTTGCGCTTTCCATGCACACACGGTCCGTGGTCCTTGCCCCTTGCCCTGGTTTCAAGCGCCGCTGGCCCGGCCTGTTGATAGATCCGCGTCTATCCAATAAATCACGTAGGGGCGGCACAGGGCGGCAAAGCGGCAAAGCGGCAAAGCGCTGAGCACACGTGCAAAACAAATTGGGTTTGTCTGGATTGCGCGCCTGGCGGATGTGTCGCTCCTATGAGGTTTCGAGAAAGCCACTTCAGCCGTGAAGTCCCGGTTGACAGTCATGACCGCCTTAACACTCTTGGGGGATTGGGCCCGCAGCCATCCTCCGAATCTTGCTTTGATCGGCGCCCTTGGCCAGCCCGACCAGCTCGACGAGCACTTGGTCTTGAGCAAACCGTTTCATGTCCGCCAGAGAGGTGGCCCCGAAAGCAAAACCCGGCATGATCTGCGACATCAGAGAGATCGTGGAAAAGCCCGAGGTCTGCTGGTTCCGCGGATCGATGCCATCGATCCTAGCTAGGTTTTTCCAGTCATCAAAGCGCCTGGCCAGGCAATCAATGAGCGGCTGACCGCCGTGAGCGGAGACACCTTCAGCGGTGTCCAGTCGCAGGTGAAACCGGCAATCTTTTGTCTTGCACGCAGCCAGCAATACATGACGCCATAATGGTATAATGAAATCAGGAGGGAAATTAGACTGATTTCAAGGTTTCCGATCTTCGCTAAGGATAGTGGGCTTTAGCGCAAAGTTAATATTTTTCTCGTTATTCGACAGCCTCATGGTTTTGAGTAAATTTAACTTTTTAAAATCCGACGGTCCGTATGAAACATTTTTGTAAGCCTCTATAGCGTGCAGCGGAGCACCAGCGTGAGTCCGGCCAGTTGGGTGTCGATCTGGACGACCAACGCGCCGGTCTCGGGTCTGTTCTGCTGCACGGATAATATTGGTGATCTGGAAGGCATTGCGCCCGGGGCGGCGTATTACCCGGCTGCCCTGGATGCCTTAATGAGATAGGACCGAGGGCGATTGAGCAATTGAAAGAGCGAAGGATGCGTTTGAAAAATCCATGAGACTGCGAGGTATCCAACCGCCAGACCCATCTGTGCGGAGGGAGTAGGGGCTGCCGGTTGGATACAATCGACCCGTGAAATTGCGGTGAAGAAGACGAGCGAGCGGCGGTATTCCTTGGCCAGTCTGACGTTGGATGTGGTGTTGTTCGCGCGGGCGGTGCGCAGACATTGGGGACTGGAAAACAAAGTGCACTGGGTCATGGAAGGTTGTTTCCACGAAGATCAAAGCCGGGCTTGCGCGGGTCGCGCCGCTGAAAACCTCGCCACCCTCCGCCGGTCCGCCCTGAAGATGCGGAACAAAGAGACAGCCACGAAGCGCAACATCAAAGGGAAACAGCTCAATGCCGGCTGGAATCATGCTTATTAGCTCGAATTACAGGGCAGACAGATGCGTCTGTCCTGGGGGCATTTCCGTGGTGCCGGGGACGCGAGGGCTGTCTTGCAACCGGCCTCCCCCGCTGGCTTTTTATCCCGGAGTCGGTGCATCGGATATTGCTTTCACGGCGTGTCGGGCCCAAGCGCGGTGCCAAGCGTTAGGGCGCAAAAAACCGGCGGATCGAGGGGGCCGATCCGCCGGTTTGCAAAGTTATTCTGCTTGAGTCAGTGGATCAGGCCGCAGCCTCCTCCTCGGCCTCAAGGAATCCCTGAAGATGGCGGACGCGGGTGGGGTGGCGCAATTTGCGCAGCGCCTTGGCCTCGATCTGCCGGATGCGTTCCCGGGTGACGTTGTACATTTTACCGATTTCCTCGAGTGTCCGCTCGTAGCCATCGAGCAGGCCGAAACGCATTTCCAGGATCTTGCGCTCCCGTTCGGTGAGAGTGGTGAGCACATCCCCCAGTTTCTCCTTCAGCAAACTGTAACTGGTAACATCCGAAGGGTTTTCAGCCGATTTATCCTCGATGAAATCGCCGACGCTCACATCGCCGTCGTCGCCCACGGGGGCATGGAGGGAGATGGGCTGCTGGGCCATTTTGAGCAGCGAATTGATGCGGCCCACCGGCATGTGCATCTCGTCGGCGAGTTCTTCCGGGGTGGGTTCGCGCCCGAGTTCCTGGGTGAGTTGCTTCTGCGCGCGCCACAGCTTGTTCATGATTTCAATCATGTGTACCGGGATGCGGATTGTCCGGGCCTGATCGGCGATGGAGCGGGTGATGGCCTGGCGAATCCACCAGATGGCGTAAGTGGAGAATTTGTAGCCGCGGCGGTATTCAAATTTCTCCACGCCCTTCATCAGGCCGATGTTGCCCTCCTGAATCAGGTCGAGAAACGACTGGCCCCGGTTGGTGTATTTTTTGGCCACTGAGACAACCAGACGCAGATTGGCTTCGGCCATGTGGGTTTTGGCCTGTTGCGCCTGGTCGGCGGCGCGTTTCAAATCGGTGAACAGCTTGTAGTAATCCTCCCGCCCCATGCGGACGAAAAGCTCAAGGGTGCCGATCTTGGAGCGCTCGGCATCGATCTCCGAGGATCGGGCGGTGGTTTTGTGGAGGGCCTCCAATTCCTGTATTCGGCGCAGGCTTGCCTGGAATTTCTCGTGGACGTTGCCCGCCACGACGATCATTTCTTCGATGACGCGCTGTTTGTAGAAGAACTTGGGGAACATCAACTGGAGTTTTTTATCGAGCTTTTGAAACTCCTTTTGAAGCAGTTCGCGGCGGCCTTTCTGGGCGGACTTCTGCCAGGACTGGAATTTGGAGTCCACTTCGGCGTCTGCGGTGCGGGCCTTCTTGATGAGGGCTCGCAGGTTGCGAAGGTGTTTGTCGCGGTTGGCCACCTGTTTGTCCACGACCACCCGGTCAAAGCGTTCCTTGGGGGGCTCGGAGAGCAGCTTTTCCGAGATGGCAATGTGTTCTTTGGCAGTAAAGCCCAGACTGTAGACGATGCGCTTCATCTCCACCTCTGCATCCTCAATGCGCTTGCAGATTTCAACTTCTTGCTCTCGTGTGAGCAGGGGCACCTTGCCCATCTGGTTCATGTACATCCGCACCGGGTCGTCGAGGATTTCCAGACGTGAGTCGTCCTCTTCCTCGGGCTGGGCGGCGGCGGGTTTGGCGCGCTCCACTTCGGCCTGATCAACAATCTCAATCTCGAGGGTGCGCAGCTTGGTGTAGAGTTCGTCCAGGTCCTCGGGGCTTAGGTTGTCCGGCAAAACATCGTTGATGTCGTCGTAAGTGACATAGCCGTTTTCCTGGGAGAGGTGCAGGAGGGTCTTAATTACCTCAGTCAAGTCCACGGCGGAGGCCAAAGTGAAGGTGACGTTGGCTTCGGGTTGTCCGGCCGGTTTGGCTGCTTTGGCCGGGCTGGCCGTCTTGGCTTGGGCCGGGCGGGGAGCGCTTGAGGTGGGCGCGGCTTTGGCCTTGGTGGAGCTGGAGGAAATAATGAATCTCCGGCGCGCGGGTTTGGCCGGGGAAGTTGCGGGGGCTGCCGGAGGAGTCGGGGGAGTCGGGGCGACCACCTGCGGTTTTGCGGATTTGTTCGGTTTTCGATTCAACATATTATTCAGACACAAGCCATCCGGTTTGTTTTATTAAAATGGTAGGCAAGCCTGATGCATGCCGTTCGCGCAAACTTTACAAGTTGAGGCCTTTGAGGCCCTCCCCAATAAAGTGAAAGTGTTTGACTTTACACCAAACACTCTCAGATTCAACTGTCTCTGCTGATGCACCCCGGCTTTTGGGCTCATTCGTCTTTCTGAGCGCCGGCCAGAGGGGTGCTTCAGGCGGGTTACATCGCAACGGGCTGAGCGGGGCAAACTTCGCGTTGGTCAGTTCATCACACTGAGCCCTTGGTTGCAAGGGGAAACTGTGTGGATCCGGGGTTCCTTAATTTTCCCACCCCCGTTTTTCAAAGCATTCACCCTTATTCGCGGTGGTTGGAGTCGAGGATCATTGTTACGGGACCTTCATTGACCAGAGAGACCTGCATTGTGGCGCCAAACTCCCCTGTCGCCACCGGTCTCCCCAGCTCCTTGGTCAGGCTGGCTACAAACCCATCATAAAGCGGACGTGCCAATTCCGGAGGGGCGGAGCGCAGGAAAGAGGGACGGTTACCCTTGAGCGTGCTGGCCAGTAAGGTGAATTGACTGATGACCAAGACGTCTCCGGATATCTGCCGGATCGAGAGGTTCATCAGACCGGTCTCGTCCTCGAAAACTCTCAGCCGGGTGATCTTGGAGGCAAGCCAATCTGCATCGGATTTGGTGTCGCCGTTCTCCACCGCGAGGAGGAGCAGTAGGCCGTTTTCGATTTGTCCGCGCAGAGTGCCGGCGATGGATACCGAGGCTTTGCCGACCCTTTGGAGGACGGTGCGCAATTTTAGTGGGACTTTCCAGGAGGCAGGCATCCGAGTTTGGCCAAGGCCAGACAATAAGCCAAGCCGCCTGCAATCAGCAGCCCGAAATGACCGCCCACGGCCTGCAGCATGCCCCAACCAAGCACCACCGCCATGAACAAGTAAACCAGGATTGATCCTATAAAACTCATTCCATTACCCTATCGGGCTGCGGCATTAATGCGCAAGTTTTTCCATCGGCCAAAGCGGAATGGTCCAGGTCTGCGCTGTTTTGCGGCAGGCTTTTTGTCTGGGCAGGAGGGGCGGTTGCCAGATGGCGGGCTTGGCGTTTTGGCAGGGAGGATTTTCCGTTCCGCAATCCGCCCGGATCGTCGGCCGGCAGAAAATCCTTCAGGAACGAGGGTTTATCATGACGTCCGCCGCGCTGGTAATCCCGCCACAACGCCCCCGCCGCGAGTCGTGGATCCAGAGAGAGCTCGTCTTTAAGAAAATCAAACAGCAGGCCCATCAGCCGGACCAGCGCGATGCTGTCGGTGCGGCCGGTGCGGGCGTGCAGCCAATCGCTGAGCCGCAGGAACCCTGCAAATGGAGAACCTGCGCCCCAGACCAAGGGCCTGGTTTCCACGAAATTGCCGCTGTTGCCGATCATATCCCAGTAGCGGGTGAAACGACGCAGCCGCTGCATGGCGGAAAAATCAATCAGCTTGTTCTGCAGGATTTCGTAGGGGGGGTGGGGATTGTAAATCATCTGCCATTCCGTGTCATGACGCACGATGGGCGTGCCGCGCAGATGTTTTAAAATGCCCACTTGAATCTCCTGCGGATCCAGTCCAACCAGCCGGTCGAAGCCGGCTCCAAAACCGGCCTGCGTCTCGCCCGGCAACCCGATGATCAGGTCGGCGTGTAGGTGCACGCCGGTGGAGCCGCGCAGGAAGCGAAAGTTATCGGCCATTTTTTCATGGTTTTGCCGGCGGCTGATCAGGCTGCCGACCTGTTCATTGAAAGTCTGGATGCCCACCTCGAATTGGAGGCTGCCGGGAGGGAATTTCAATATCACCTCCCGTAGCGCTTCAGGCAGCCGGTCCGGTACCATTTCAAAATGATAAAAGTGGCCGGGTTGATAGCGTTCCAGAAAGAATTCCAAAATCGTCCTGCTGACGTTCCCATTCAGATTGAATGTCCGGTCGACAAACTTGAATTGTTTTAACCCCCGGGCCAGCAGCACCTGCAGGTGTTCCAGCAAGGCGGGAAGGGGAATTTGCCGGACCGGAATGTCCAGCGAGGAGAGGCAGAACTCACAGGTGAAAGGGCAGCCGCGCGACGCCTCCACATACACGATCCGGTGCGCAATGTCATCGTCGTTATACAGATCGTAGGGCAGGACGATGCCGTTCATGTCCGGCACCCCGGCGTGAATAATCCTCGGGAAAAGCCCGTCCCCGGCGCCGGCCTGCCCGGCATCGAGTAATCCCCGGCAGACTTCGGCGAATTTCAAGTCGGCTTCGCCCGTGATCACGTGGTCGGCTAGAGCGATAATAGCCTGACTCTCAGTCTCATAGCTTACCTCAGGACCGCCCAGGATGATTTTGATTTCCGGTCGGAGCCGCCGGATGGCGGCAAGGACCTCGGTTGTGGGCCCCACATTCCAAATGTAAACGCCGAACCCGATGATCTTCGGGTTGCGCGCCAGCAGAGCCTCCACGATGTCCAAGGGTCGCTGGTTGATGTCGAATTCGGCCAGAGCCGCCCGCGGGCGCAACGTGCCCAGATTGGCCAGCAGGTAGCGCAATCCAAACGCCGCATGGATGTATTTCGCGTTAAGGGTCGTCAGGATAATGTCCGGCATCCGGGAAGACTAGCACGCGGCAGCGAACCGAGGCAATGACGGGGCGAAGCTGCGCGGCGCGGCTCCGGCGGGCGGGGCACGGATCGGCCTGCCGCTTGCCAAGTCGCGGGAATGGCGTAGGGTTGCAGGACACAATTCACGGAAAGGAGCTATCTATGCCAGTCAATCAACTCAAAAAATATCTCGATGAGCAGCATGTGAAATATTTCAGCATCATCCACTCCGATGCCTACACCGCGCAGGAGGTGGCCGCCGCCGCGCATATCGCCGGGCGCAAGATGGCCAAGGTGGTGGTGGTGGAACTCGACGGTGAGACGGCTATGGCCGTGCTGCCCGCCGACCGGAAGGTGGTGCTGCAGGATCTGCGCGAGGTGACCGGCTCGGAACAGGTCCGGTTTGTCTCGGAATCCAAGTTCAAAGACCGATTTCCGGATTGTGAAATCGGTGCCATGCCTCCGTTCGGCAATCTCTATGGGATGCAGGTTTACGTGGCTGATCCTCTGGCCATGTCTGACACCATCGCTTTTAATGCCGGCACTCACAGCGAAGTGATCCAGATGGATTTCATTGACTTTGAGCGCTTGGTGCAGCCCAGGGTGGTGAGCTTTACCACCTAACCGGGCGCAGTCTGCCCCGGAGGCAACGACAAAGGAGGAAGGTAGATTCCACGCCGTTTGCGCTGCCACCAACAGCCCGTTTGGCTCTGAGCGGCATGTGTGTTGAATTTGTAGTCGTAGAGTTCGGCACGGATAAACCGCGGTGGGGCGGAGGGGAATGGATTGTATTTCAGCAAGGCCAGAACCTCGGGAGAGCCCTGAAGTAGCCGGGTGGAAAACTGGATGAACCAAGGGTTTTGCTGACATGTGCCCAAGGCCGCAAACCACAGTTGCCACTCCAGCCGTGGCTGGTGAGCCGCGGTCCATCCCGGACAACGCTCCGGGTTCCCGGGCTTGGATCTGAACTCATAGGCAGCCCACTTCACGCCGTCATCGCTGCCTTCGATGATGATTTCCTGGCGGTTGGTTGTCATGCTTGCAAACAATCCGTAACTGTTGAATGAACGCAGCGGCGCGACCCAGCGATAAATCGCGAAGGCGGGATCCGGATGCCGCAGGGTGATTCGGGCCAGGGCGAAGAACTGGATCATCGAAGTGCTCGCCACAACCGCCGCCAGGGCGAGAGTTGCCGGAAGCGGCCAGTGCAAGCGGGGTGGCGGGGCGGGGGACTGCCGGGCCGGTCCACCCTGCCAACGTATTGGCAGGAAGGAGCGAATGGCCGCATCGTCCAGCAGTGGCAGGCAGAGCGCCAGCGTCAACCAGTTGAGAAAACCGCAATTCCCCGTCAGTAAAATGAGAGCCTGCAGCCCGGCTGTAAGGGTGGCGGCCAGAAGCCGGGGCCGGCGCGGCAGGAATATAAGAAAAGGAATTGCCAGTTCGATGCCTAGAGCCAGGAGTGTGGCTGTCTTTAGAACCGGTGTCGGAAGTTGGTGGGCATACCACCCTGTCCAGGCCGGCAGCGGCTGGGTTTCAAAATGAAACTTGAGCGCGGTCAGACTGCTCCAAGCCGGATCTTTGACGGCGAGCTTTGCCATTCCGGACTCGAACAGCAGCCGGAACAGCAGCCAGCGCAGCAGCCACAAAACAATGCGCGATGGATCTGCCTCACGCCAGGGGGGCTGCGGCAGGAGTTGGAGCGGTGCGAGGAAAACCGCCATAAAACCCGTTTCCAGAAGCAGGCTGTCCCACTGAAACCCGAGGAAAACACCGCCCACCGTCGTCAGGGACAGGTAGATCAGCCAAAGCAGAAACAAGCAGGGTGCCTGCGCCAGACCTATAATCACCAGCACAGCCAGAGCCGTTCCTGCCGCGCACTGGAATTCCAGAAAACTGTCGCTGGCGCTGAACCAGCAAAGGGTGGGAAACAAGTGGTAACGCTCCAGACCGGCATGATTTGCTGCGGCTTGACCGCTTGCAAAACGCATCAGGTTTTCGGCGGGGGCTATTCCACGATGGCCCACCAAGCCCGTGATTTGCGTCCACAGCGAGAGAAAAGCGATGAGGTAAACGATTCCCAGCGCCCGCAGGAAAAGCCAGCGGACGAGGTGATGCGTCGGCGGTTTCACCTGCCGTCCCCACAGCACGCGCGTTGCGGCCGAGAAAAACGTCCGGTTCCGCGCCACCAGCCGATAACCCGCCTCGCTGGCCGACGCAAAAGCCGCCGAGTGCTCATACAAGTCCAGCAGCCAGTGTTCGTCTGGGTTGGAGGCCAGAGCTCGGAATACCGCCCCGGCTCCGATATGAGCCGTCCCGTCGGGCAGGATCAAATGGACTGCTGTTTCAAACTCATCGCCAGTCAGCCCTGGGAATTGAATGGGAATTTGCGGATCTTGAAACGGGAGGTAGTCGACACGGGGGCCGGTCGTATGGCGCAAGCGTCCCATCCACAGCCGGCAGAAGTGACACTCGCCATCGAAAACAAGCAATGGTTTGGCGGGTGGATTTGCAACCGGGAACGCGCGCTTCACCCGCTATTTATAATGCCAAGGGGCTTCTTTTCCAAACGCTTAAAAACCGCCCCGACACTCGATCCGAATCGGGTCGGGTTTCTGGCTGAACAAGTTCCTGCCCCGGCCGCGATTGCTTGCCGATTTACAGGTGTTTTGCCAGTTCGGCCTGGCTGGCGGCGAACACGTCCTTGTGGAGCGAGTTGCCGTGTGAATCGATCGTCACAACCGCCGGAAAATCCTCCACCTCAAACTCCCAGATGGCCTCCGGCGCGCCGAACTCTTCCATCATATAAACGCCGCAAACCCGCTTGATGCGTTCGGCCAGCACCTGCGCCGCGCCGCCAATGGCGTGTAGGTAGACGCAGCCATGTTCCTTGCAGGCGGCCAGTGTCTTGTCCCCCATGCCGCCCTTGCCGATGACACCCCGCAGATTGTAATCCCGTATCACCTGCCACTGATAGGGTTCTTCGCGGATGCTGGTGGTGGGGCCGGCGGCAACGCATTTCCAACGCCCCTGATCGTCCTTGATGACGACCGGGCCGCAGTGGTAGAGCATTCCATTTTGCAAGTTGACCTGAGGGGGGAGTTTGCCGCCTTCGTGCAGGTGCTTATGTACGGCGTCCCGTCCGGTGAACAGTGTGCCGGTGATGAGCACCTCGTCGCCCACCTTGAGCGCCCGCATTTTCTCTGCGGTAAAGGGGGGGCTTAGTTTGAGCATAGGGATTAGCGTATTGTTTCAGGTCTCCGCATGCGCCCGGTTATTTTCCAGTCAGACTCCGGGCGGCTTCAACCAGTTTGTCTGCCGTCAGACCGTGCTTCTCGTAGAGTTCCTCGGCCAGATAGGCCGACTGTCCGAATTCCCCGTGAATGCCCAGCGACTTCAGGGTGTGGGCGATGCCCGCGTCGGACAAGGCGTGGGAAACCTGCGCGCCCATCCCCCCGATCACTTGGTGGTCCTCGATGGTCACCACCCGGCCGCCGCAGGCCCTTACCTCAGCACCGATGGTATCCAGATCGACCCGGTTGATGAAGGGGTTGTTGATCACTGTCGCGCTGATCCCGAGGTTGGCCAGCTTTATGCCGGCTTCGATGGCCTTGTTTACCAGCACGCCACAGCCGATCAGAACAACATCCACACCGCTGCGCAGCACTTGGGCCTTGCCCCACGCATAAGTCGCGCCCTCGATCCACGTGAGAGGATAGTTTTCACGGCCGACAAAAAAAAGGTAGCTCTCGCCGTCTCCGCCGCTGCTTCTATCCGCCGCATACCGTTGAATGGCTTGATGCATGAGCGACTCGGCTTCATCCGAACAACTGGGCGCGATCACTACCGTGTGTGGGATGGCGCTTGTGGCAGCAAAATAAGTGGTCGCCTGATGCGAAGCCCCATCGGCGGCATCCTGAAACCCCACATGCGAGAACATTGCGATGACCGGGGCCTGGGACAGTGCGGCCATGGTCAGGGGCAAATTGCCCTTGGTCACACCGAATTGCCCGAAGGTGTCCACAATGGGTATCAGGCCGTTTTTGGCAAAGCCCGCCCCCACGCTGATCATGTTGGCCTCGGCGATGCCCACTTCCACCCAGCGGTCCGGAAAACTTTTTTGGAATAGGCTGATGCCCGTCGAGCCCTGGACGTCGGAGGAGATGGAGTAAACCGGATAGCCTTCCTGGGCGGCCTTGATTGCGGCTTTGGCCAGGCCGGTTTGGACCTTGTCTTTTTTCACGGCTGGCAAGCTCGAAGCAGGCGCCAATGCTTTGGCTTTTTTGGCCGATTCCTTTTGCTCCCACTCGGCCCGCAAAGCATTCGCCCACCCGGCCAATTCCAGCGGGGTCTGGCCGCCAAAGATTTCGTCCACAAACTCAACGATCTTTTCCCCGTTGGCCAGAGGGAAACCGTGTCCGCCCGAGGCGCTTTCCATGGTGGCTTTCACCCCAAAACCCTTGATGGTTTTCAGCCGGAGACAAACGGGCTTGGCGGGGTTGGACTTGGCCAAGGCGACCGCGTTTTCCAACGCAAGATAAACTTCCTGAAGATTGTTTCCGTTGGCCACATCAATCACCTCCCACCCCAGCGCTCCGATTCCAAGCAAGGAGGGCCCCATGCTGAACGCGTCCTTGCTGATCCTGCCCGAGAGCTTTGTGTCGTTGTCCGAGATCAGAACCACGAACGGGTTCATGCGCCCTTTTGCGGCCAAGCCCGGCACCGCCGAGAACGACTCTTTGGCCTCGCCTTCCATCGACGCCCCATCCGATATGGCGACGAGCGTCACCCGGTCGTTGCCGATCAGCTTGTCGGCCATCGCCAACCCCTGCGCCTGGGGCAGGGCCGACCCGAGCGGTCCGTTGCTCAGCAGAATGCCCTCGGGGTTGATATGGGACTCTCCGTGGCCGGTCAGTTTGCTGAGGATGCTGCGGAACCCCTTGAGATCCTCAAAGGTCAGCCCATCGAAACCGTAAAGGGCGCGCAAGGCGTAAATGCCGTTCTCGGCGTGGCCGGCGTCGTTGACAAAATTAAACGCCTCATGCCACTGCCGGCCGGTGGTCCGGAACATCAGTCCGTGCATCGCGGCGATGATTTCCGCAAACCCCGCCGGGCCGCCCCAGTGGCAGGCAGCTCCGCCATTGACGGCGTGCACGTTCATCAAGGCCACCAGCGCGCGGCTGGCTTGCGGATCGGCCAGCAAAACCCCCTCTCCGGCGGCATTGCGGATGGTCACGCTGTATTTGGGCGCCTGCTTCGGCGTGGGTGCCAGCCTGCATTTGAGCGGAAGTGGACTCAGGGGCGGTGCGTCCACAGGCTTGACGGCGATGGTGCTTTCTACGGCCATAAATTTTCAGTTCTTAAAGGTTAACAGTCTCTTAGGAAAGCAGATTCCCGAGCGGGTTGGCAAAACAAAATCCCAACTCAAAAGAGCGGTGCGAAATTCCGGTCCCCTTCGGATGAAACATCAGCCCCGTTTCAATAGAGCCATTGGCTGATTTTTCCATCAGCCTCCAGGCTCACGCCCTGTCGCCGGTAAGCCCAGCACATATAGCTGACACTCACAAAATAGGAAGCCGGCACGCGGTTGAGCACGCAGATCTTGGCACCCAGCAGCGTTGTCTTGCCGCCAAAACCCATCGGCCCGATGCCCAGCTTGTTGGCCGTCGCAACAATGTCCTTCTCCAGCCTGTCCAGTTCGGGATTGGGGTTGTTATCGTCAATTTTCCTCAGGAATTGTTGCTTGGAAGCTTCGTAGCCCGTCGCCCGGTCGCCTCCCACGCACACTCCCAAAATTCCCGGCCCGCAGCCTTTTCCCTGCGCCTGCAACACCGCGTCGAGGATCACCTTGCGGCAACCTTCCAGATCGCGACCCGCGGCCAGTTTCTCGTTCGGCAGCGAATATTGCGCCCCCACATTCTCGCAGCCCCCGCCCTTGAGAATAAGTTTCACGCCCACTTCGGCGGAACGGTGCTGATGGAAATGCAGCGCGGGCGCGCCGGGGCCCAGGTTTGTCCCGTCATTTTTACCGGTGATCGAGTCGACGGAATTCTGTCTGAGAAAACCTTTTTTTGTGGCGGTCTTCACCGCTTTCCGGGCGGTTTCCTCAAAGACGATTTGATCGTAACCGGGCGGGCATTCCACGTAGAAAATCACGCTCCCGGTGTCTTGGCAGATGGGTTGGGACTTGTTTTTTGCCAGTGCGATGTTTTGATCGATGATCTGCATCGCGCTTGCGGCGATAGATCCCTTCTTTTCCTGCTCCAGCGAGTTGAGGATGGCGCGGTGGACGTCCTCGGGTATTTCCACCGAGGTCCGTCGGATTAGTTCAAGCAATGAATCCTGAAGCATGTTCATCGCGCCAAGCCTACAAATGCGGCTGGGCCAAGTCAATCGGACGCAAGTCCGCAACCGTAGCAAACACCGCCTCCAAGAAATGAAAGGCTAAAACGTCGCAATCTTCAAACTGGATCGGGCAGCGGGTTGAAGGCCCGCAGGCAGGGCTTGTTTGCAGACTCGTCTCATCAACCTGCAAACCGCACTTGGGATCCATCGAGGATGTCCGACCACCCGAGAGCATTTTTGAGATATAATTGAACTAAACATGAAGCGCTGCATGATGCGGAAGAATCGGAGGCCCTTATCTGTCTCCATGGTCTTCATGAACTCCATGGTTGATTTGTCTTGGGACGGGAGGTTTACCCTGAAGCGCATGGACGGAATCAAGGGGGTGATTAATGGTTTTTCAGTGGCGCAACCGAGCGTCTATGGGATGGATGTGAAGTAAACAGGGAGGGCGCGCAATTCCGTGCGCGTTGTCGCAGCGCGGCAGAAAGCGCAGGTGGGGAGGAAATCTGTTGCCGCGGGTTAATCGCGTGGCCTCGCCATTGAAGCTTTGGCTGCTGGGAACACATCATGGGGCGGTGAGTTCGGGTCGTCTGGATTATTATCTGGACGAATTCGCATCCCGTTTCAACCGCCGCACAGCTGGTTCGCGTGGACTGTTGTTTCATCGGCTCGTGGGTCAAGCCGTGCATTTTTCGCCGATACTGTCCCGCGAGTTAAAGGAAACATCGAAATTTCCATTCAGCAAAGTGAGCTGACACGCGTCAAGTGCATATGCCTAATCCTCAAAAATCGTGCCGGCGGCCAAGGCTTAAGCCTGTTGCGATTTTAAGGGCCTTCTTGCGCCGTTATAGAAACCGGATCGAATTCCTGACGTCTCCGATCGTAAAGGGCAGGGGCACGAGTCGTAATTATCGCCTGAGAGACTGCGGGAAAATGACCTTTGCGTTGGATCACGCGGTTGCGGGATGGGGCGGCAAATTCACTGTGATGTGATGGTCCAGCCGTTTTTCTGGCCCGACGGGGCGGTCGGGAGAAAATACGTTTTCAGAAAGCGGTTCAAATCTGTATCCAACAGTTTGAGCGCCTCGGCGATGGGTTGTTCCGTGCCCATGTTTTTTTGATCCGCCACGAGCAGGGCGCGAAGTTCGTCCAGGTTGCGGGCCCTGCCGCCGGCAGCGTCTTTTGGTGCGCTGCGGAGCAGGTCCGCCAGATTCGTTTCCCGCAGGTGGCAGGCGTAAGCCCGGACACGGATTTCAAAGGCCCCCAACTCACTGACACTCTGGTCGAAGGCAGAGCGATAAAGCGCGGGGATTTTGGTTTGCACGGTGAGCGCCGCCAGTCTGGCTGCCTGGATCTTCGCGGCGCACTGCTCGAAACGCAGTTGGATGTCCTCCCGCATCCAGAAATTGGGAGGCTCAGTCTGGTCGCTTCGCATGAAGAAAGTGCGGCGGGTGGATTGCCATCCGGGGGTCTGCCAACTGGCCCCCTTGAGAACCGCGGCTGTCAGCAGATGGGAAGGATCGCTTCGTCCCACCTCGCGTGCCAGCCACGAAACATCCCACGGATACATTTCGATGGCTTCTGAGGCGAGCCTCCAGTATTCGGCCACCGTCTTGGCTGCCGCTCCGTAGGGCTTGGCCAAGGTGGCCAGAGCCGCATCATCGCTGATGTCCGGGTTCCTGAAGAAAAGGCCGGTCATTCTCAGGTTGGGATCTTCCTGGTCGGGGACGTTTCCGTAATATTCCTTGATGCCCTTGAGTTTTCCGGCGCTGTTGACGGCGCGCAGTGCTCGCAGCGTTGCCAGAGGCGTGGCAATGTGGGTGAAGGGTTCCATTTCTTCGGTCAATCCCCCGGTCCATAATTCTCCCAAGACCGGGATGTTCCTGTCTCGGGCTTTGGTGAGGACGTTTTTGAACCAGCGGTCCGCTGGCAAGGCAACCTGCACCTCGGCAATGTTCGAGTGGATGGACAGCGCCACGCACGAAGCGTCCAGCAGATCCATGCACTGGTAAACCTGTCCGGCTGAGAGCTCCCAGGGTTCCCAGAACAGGACGCCTTTGGGATGGAGTTGCCGCCAGGTGCGACCCAGTGTGTTGACGAACTTGGAAACGCGTTCCGGCAGGGGAACCCCGTGGCAACGAGGGCAGGATCCGGCCTCGCTGCACAGCCAGGCATGCTGGTCGTAGGTGTAGCACAGAAGATCATCCACCCCGGGGAACTTCGCTGCAAATGATTGGATCAGAGCCGTGTAGCGCGCCAACGTCGCCTCATCTGAAACGCATTGGTCCAGCGGCACCTCTGGTTCCATCGGGGGGTAAAGCACATTGGGCGCGCCAAAATGAAATAGTGTTCCGAAGCCCAAGCGCCGGCTTAGGGCGATTCGCTCCTTCAATTTCCCGCTACGGGCGGCGATCTTTTCCGGCGTGCGCAGCTCTTTCCGGTCCCGGTCGCCGGGGGTTGGGGTGAAGCCTGGCGGCAGGGCGACGACATCCTCCAGATTGAGAGGTTCATCGTTGGGCCGGTACCCCCAAGCAATGTTGAGTTGCAGGACATTGAACCCGAGTTTCTTCATCCGTTGCAGGTTGGCCTCGCTCCAATCCACCTCGGGATGACAGGGGGCGCCCAGGAATCCTATTTTGTAGTCCACGCGCTGGGCGGGGGCGGGGTGGGCATTGAGGCTGCGGTCGGTGCAGAGCAGGGCGGTCCAGAGCAGCAGGGCGAGGGCGGTTCGGTTTTTGTTGTTTGGCATAGGCACTGTTCCTGCAAGCAGGTTATCCGGAGTGCGGTGGCGGCGACATGATACTTTTTGTTTTTTTGGCGGGCAGAGCGGAGGCCTGCGAGTTGCGACGGCCGCAGCCTTGCTGAGGGGCAGGATTGCCGTGGTTTGGCAGCTTGGACGGAGAATCCAGCGGATGTTTGGCCTGACTGTTAGCCCCGCCGAATGAGGGGGCGCGCAGTGCGCCTTGGCAGCCTTTTACCGGCAACGGAAGGCCGATCTAGGGGTTTCGTGCAAGGAGCGGTGGCTGGTTGCAAGCGGGGGGAAGACTGCAGAGTTTCGGTTTGAAGGCACCAAGTCTGCTGGTTTGGGCGTGTTTTTGCGGGGGTGAGTGGCGGTTTTGAGGGCAAACCACTGTGGCCGAAGCAATGCGTTGGGCGCCGAAGTGTCTTTGGGGAAGAAAAGCGCCCAGTGGGCGGTGACTGTCCGATGCGTTTGGGCAGATAGAATCCGCCCTGGCGGTTGGAGGACCGCAGATTAGGGCTGGTCGGTTTTTCGGTGTTGAAAAACAAAAGACAACCGGTGTGCCGGCTGTCTTGAGGAAAAGGGTCGGAGTGCTGCTTATTTAGCGCGGTTGAGCTGCAAGGTGAGACGGGATTTTTTTCGGCTGGCGGTCGCTTTATGAACAATTCCGGTTTTGGCGGCTTTGTCGAATGCGGAGGCGACGTCTTTGAGCGCAGAAGCTGCCTCGTCTTTTTTACCGGCAGTGACGAGGGTCTGATACTTTTTCTCCAGGGAGTGGAGGCGCGATTTGACGCTGGTGTTGCGGGCTTGCTTGCGGGCGCTGCTGCGGACCCGGCGTTCGGCGGACTTGGTGTTCGGCATAAATTATTCAGTTCTGCAATTTCGAGCAGTCCAGCCTAGCCAAAATGGGCGGGTTGTCAACGCCGAACCGGAGTTTGGAAAAGGCTTTTTTTCATATGGTCGGATCCTGGGACAACGGTGGTATTGGGTGGGCTGCTTGTTGACTCACGGCTATATATATGTTGCCGGAGGCTGGAGTCATTAGAGCTTCGGTTTGGCGCATACCCGGCACCATCGGTCTTGATCCGTCACAACTCCCCGTGCATAATCGAAGGAGAAATAGTAAAGTCCAGAGTCACGCCGGCGTTTTGCCGGGACGATTCGATGCCAGTTGCATACAAAAATAATAAACAAGACCTAAAGTTGACCCAATGAAATCAGCATTTCCAGACATCACACGGATCGCCTATGAAGGGGCGCAATCCAAGAACCCGCTTTCCTTCAAGCATTACAATGCCGCGGAAGTTGTGGAGGGCAAGACAATGCACGAGCATCTGCGTTTTGCCGTGGTTTACTGGCACACCTTCCGTGGCACTGGCAGCGACCCCTTTGGAGCGGGCACGATGCAGCGGCCTTGGGATGACGGCAGTAACTCGGTGGTTAACGCCCAGAACCGGGCGCGGGTGGCCTTCGAGTTTATCCAAAAACTGGGGGCGCCGTATTACTGCTGGCATGACAGGGATGTTGCCCCCGAAGGGGCGACGCTGGCCGAGTCGAACAAGAATTTCGATGCGGTGGCCAAAGTGCTCAAGGAAGAGCAGAAGCGCACGGGGGTGAAATTGCTGTGGGGCACGGCGAACCTTTTTTCCAATCCCCGCTATGTTCACGGCGCGAGCACCAGTTGCAATGCCGACGTGTTTGCTTATGCCGCAGCCCAAGTCAAGAAGGCCATGGAAGTGACGCATGAGCTGGGGGGCGAGGGCTATACTTTCTGGGGCGGGCGCGAGGGCTACCAGACCCTGCTCAACACGGACATGAAGCGCGAGCAGGAGCATCTGGCCCGGTTCCTTCATCTGGCCGTGGACTACAAGAAAAAGATCGGGTTCAAGGGCCAGTTTTATATCGAGCCCAAGCCCAAAGAACCCACCAAACACCAGTATGATTCCGATGCGGCGGCGTGCCTGAATTTCCTGCGCGAGTTTGACCTGCTGCCGCATTTCAAGCTGAATATCGAAACCAACCACGCCACTCTGGCCGGGCATACGGTGCAGCATGAGCTGGAAACCGCCGGCGCGGCCGGCGCCCTCGGTTCGATCGATGCCAATACCGGGGATGAGCTGCTGGGCTGGGATACGGATCAGTTCCCGACGAATATTTATCTCACCGCCTACACGATGTTGTCGGTGCTGAAATACGGCGGGTTTACCACCGGAGGTGTGAACTTTGATGCCAAGGTGCGGCGCGAGAGCTTTGAGCCCGTCGACTTGTTTCATGCCCACATCGGCGGTATGGACGCATTTGCGCGCGGGCTCAAACTGGCGGCGGCCATCCGCAAGGACGGGCGTCTGGCCGCTTTTGTGGCGGACCGGTATGCGTCTTGGGACAAGGGGATCGGCGCCAAGATCGAATCCGGCAAAGCCACGATGAAGGAACTGGAGACCTACATTCTCAAGAAGGGTGAGGCTGCGGCCAACACCAGCGGGCGTCAGGAATTCCTGGAAAACCTCATCAACGAGTTCATCTGAGCAACGCGTGCCCCAAGCCGGAGCGGGCGGACCTCTGTCCGCTCCGGCTTTGCGGGCAGCACCGGCGGGCCTGTGGAACCTCTTGGTTTCATTTTCTTCATTGAGCAGGGCATCCGATTCCCTAGCGCCAGATCCTCAAACGTCATGACTGCGTCCTTTTCCGGCCGCATGGGTTTGGGTTGGTTTCCTGATTGGGGTCGGCCTTTGATTGCGCTCATAATTTTCTTCCAACCCCCGCCTGCTTCCCGATATGGTGGGCCAATGAACTCCATCGCTCTCTGCGCCGGGCCTGCAGTTTGCCTGGAAGCGGTGAGCCGCTTTTCCGGGGGCTTTTCCGTGGCTGTATGGGCCGGGTTGAAGCGTTCAAGCCGGAGAGATGGAGTCTGATTTAAAAAACAAAAAACCAAACTCACAATGAACCCAATGATGGAATGGATGCTTCTTCTCGGTGCTGGAGCTTGTCTGGTCGGTTGCGCGACAAGCGGCCCGCATGTTGATCGGATCAGCCGTAAGCCCTGCGGCACAGCGCCGGACGGTCAGTCCGTGGAGATGTTCAGCCTGCGCAACGCCGGCGGGATGCAGGCCACGATCATGAATTACGGGGGCATCGTGACATCGCTGCGCGTGCCCGATCGGAACGGCAACCCGGGCGATGTGGTGCTGGGCTATGAGCACTTGGACGGCTATTTGAAGTCGACTCCCTATTTTGGTTGCCTTGTGGGACGCTACGGCAACCGCATCGCCAAGGGGCAATTCAGCGTGGGCGGGGGCAGCTATACTCTGGCCACCAACAATCCTCCCAACGCGCTGCACGGTGGTTTGCAGGGGTTTGACAAGGTTGTATGGAAGGTGCTCAAAGCCGATGTGGGGCCCGACGGTCCGCGCCTGGTGCTGCACTATGTCAGCAAGGACGGGGAAGAGGGGTATCCGGGCAACCTCAGTGTGACGGCCACCTACACGCTGACGGCGGACAATGCCTTGAGGTTGGATTATAAGGCGACGACAGATAAGCCTACGGTGCTGAATCTGACACAGCATTCCTATTTCAATCTGCGAGGCAGCGGGGATATTCTGGGGCATGTCGTCCAGATCAACGGGGACAAGTTCACGCCGGTGGACGCCACGCTGATTCCGACGGGCGAACTGCGCCCGGTGGAGGGGACGCCTTTTGACTTCCGCAAGCCCACGGCCATTGGGGCACGGGTGAGCCAGCAGGACGAACAGCTTAATTTTGGCAAGGGCTATGACCACAATTGGGTGATCAACAAGCCATGGGGCGAGTTGGTTCTGATGGCGCGGGTTGTGGAGCCGGTCACCGGTCGAGTGTTGGAGGTGCTTTCGACCGAGCCGGGCGTGCAGTTTTACTGCGGCAATTTTCTTGACGGCACGATCACCGGCAAGGGCGGCTGGGTTTATCAGTTCCGCAACGGGTTTTGCTTCGAGCCCCAGCACTATCCCGATTCCCCCAACCATCCGGCCTTTCCGACCACGGAACTCAAGCCCGGGCAGACGTATCAGAACACCATTATTTACCGGTTTTCCACCCAATAGTTTTGCGGTTTTGGGTTTAAGAGCCTCGCCCTTGCCGGGGGGGCGGGGTTTATGGGCATGAGGCGTGGGCTAAGCCGGAGTGGGATAATCCGTTGAAATTATGAGCACTAAACCCCTTCTTTCGATGCTTGGGATCTACAAGCGATTTCCCGGCGTGATCGCTCTGGACAGCGTCAGCCTGGAGGTGGGGCGCGGCGAGGTGGTGGCGCTTTGCGGCGAAAATGGCGCGGGTAAATCCACGCTCATGAAAATCCTCGGCGGTGTGTATCAGCCGGACGAGGGGTCGATTCAGATCGAAGGCCGGCCGGTGTCGATCGAGGATGTGACTGATGCGATGGGGTTGGGGGTGGCGTTCATTCATCAGGAGTTGAACGTGCTTGAGAACCTGGACGTGGCCTCGAACGTGTTTTTGGGGCGGGAGCCCCGGACGGCGCTGGGCCTGGTGGACAACGCGAAAATCCATGCCAACACGCTTCCGCTACTGCGCCGCTTGGGGTTGGAGGTTTCCAGCCGGACCCGGCTGGACCGGCTGTCGTTGGCGCAGCAGCAGATGGTTGAAATTGCCAAGGCGCTTTCACTCAATTCCCGGCTGATTATCATGGACGAGCCGACCTCCAGCCTGACTTTGCAGGAGACCGACCGCCTGCTGTCCCTGGTGGTGGAGCTTCGTAATCAGGGGGTAAGTGTGGTCTATATTTCGCACCGGCTCGGCGAGGTGGATCGGATTGCGGATCGGGTGGTGGTGCTGCGGGATGGCAAGAATGCCGGGGCTCTGGAGCGTTCGGCGATCAGCCACGACCGCATTGTGGGGCTCATGGTCGGGCGGGAGATCAAGAGTTTCTATCAGGAATCCCACATTCCCAAGGTGCCGGGTTATTTCAAGGTCCGGAATGCGCGGTCCAGCCGCTATCCCGCCGCGACGGTTTCCTTTGACGCCGCCCGGGGGGAGATTTTGGGCTTTGCCGGGCTGGTTGGGGCGGGGCGCTCAGAGATCGCCAAGGCCATTGTCGGCTTGGACGAGCAGGGCGGGGCGGAGGTGAGCATCGGGGAGGAGCGAGTGGCGATCCATTCGGCTCGGGACGCCATCGCCAGCCGAATTTATCTGGTGCCGGAGGACCGGCGCAGTGAGGGTTTGGTCGCGCCGATGAGCGTGCGGGAGAACATCACCTTGCCCTCGCTAGGGCGTTTTTCCTCATGCTTCCTCATCCGCCGGGACCGGGAGCGGCGGGTGGCTCGGGAACAGATCGAGTCGCTCAATATCAAAACGCCAGGCACCGAGGCCCGGGTCGTGAATTTGAGCGGTGGCAACCAGCAAAAGGTCGTGTTGGCCAAGTGGCTTTCGCTGGATCCCCGGGTGATGATTCTCGACGAACCCACGCGCGGGATTGACGTGGGAGCCAAGGCGGAGATCTATCGGCTCATGCGGGTTCTGGCGGACGGGGGCGGGGTGATTCTGATGATTAGCAGCGACATGGAAGAGGTGTTGCATGTGAGCGACCGGATAGCTGTCATGCACGAGGGCCGCATCAGCGGCTTGCTGGAACGGCCTGATTGCACGGAGGAGAACATCATGAATCTGGCTGTGGGCAAGCCGATTTCGGCCGCCAAGCCGGCGTGCTGAGAGCGGACTGCGGGCGGGGTCTGCGGAGCAGCGCGCGGTAAATAAAACTTATTACTCTCATTCCCCGGGCCGAAATCGTGAAATATTTCACAAACTTTGCTTGCCTCCCGGGCTCCTGCCACTATTTTATGTCCCATCGTTTTAACGGTCTTTCGTGGGGCCGCAAAGCGGAGATTTGCCCGCCGGCCGGAGTTGGGTCGGATGCGGTGGATGAGTTTGGTTTGAAGGCGATCACGCGTCGCGCAGCGAAGCGTGGTCTTTGAATTTAATGGTCAATCGACGGCTAACAATGAACTGAGATGTCAGCGATTTTTCCCAAGTGGACCAATCGGCTGCCGCTGATGATTATCTGCGGCCTGCTGCTCACCGGGAGTGCGGTGATAGCCGGGGTGTGGTATTACTTCACCCCCGAGTACACCCGTGCGGGCTACCAACCGGTTCAGCCGGTGGCCTTCTCCCACAACATCCACGCCGGCCAACTCGGCATGGACTGCCGTTATTGTCACACCGGAGTGGAGAAGTCCTGGTTCTCCAACATACCGGCCAGTTCCACCTGCATGAACTGTCACAACCAGGTTCTCAAAGACGACCCGAAGTTGGCCTTGGTGCGGGAGAGCGCCGCCAGCGGTAAGCCGATCCCCTGGGTCCAAATCCACCGTGTTCCCGACTTTGTCTACTTTAACCATTCCGTGCATGTGAACCGGGGTGTCAGTTGCGTGGAGTGCCACGGTCGTATCGACCAGATGGACGAGGTGTATCATGCCAAGTCCTTCAGCATGTCCTTTTGCTTGGAATGCCATCGCAACCCCGCCGCCAAGCTACGTCCGCTTGAAAAAATCACCGACCTCGGCTGGAAGCAGCCTTCCGTGGAAGCGCAACATGCCTTCGGAACCCAAGCATTGGAGCATTGGAAGGTGGAATCCCTGCAAAACTGCTCCGCCTGCCATCGATGAAAACCATTCCTCCCGCCTGTCCCGAACCTGAATTTGGCCGCAAATACTGGCGCGGTCTGGATCAACTGGCCGAGACACCCGAATTCCGCCACTGGCTGGAACGCGAGTTCCCCCAAGGTGCCGGCGAGTTCACTGATCCGGTTTCACGCCGCAATTTTGTGCAGATCATGTCCGCCTCCTTTCTGCTGGCGGGTGTGGGGTTGGGGGCGACCGGTTGCCGCCGGCCGGTCGAGAAGCTTGAGCCCTTTGGCAAACAGCCTGACGATTACGTCTACGGCACCTCGCGTTACTACGCCACCTCGATGCCGACCCGCGGTGGGGCCGTGCCCCTAGTGGCCCGCTCTTATGACGGCCGGCCGGTCAAGCTGGAGGGCAATCCTCATCATCCCGACAGCAATGGCGGCACTGACCGCTGGGCGCAAGCGGCGATACTGAACCTCTACGATCCGGATCGCAGCCGTCATTTCTACTCGGGTGGCACGACCACCTCCATCGAGTCGGCAATCGATTTTCTGTCGGGTTTTTCCAAGAAGGCCCAGGCCAACGGTGGTGAAGGGCTGGCTTTCCTGATCGAAAGCAACAACTCGCCATCCCGCTCGCGACTGCAGCAGTTGATCAGCTCCAGACTCCCCAAAGCCCGCTGGTTCCTGCACGAGGCGATCGACACGGACATCCACCGGCGCGCGGCCTCCCAGGCATTCGGTGAATCTGTGCAGCCGCGCTTTAAATTCGAGGCCGCCAAGGTAATCGTCTCACTCGATTGCGATTTTATCGGTTCGGAGGAGGAATCCCACAATCACATCCGCCGCTTCACCCAAGGGCGCAAGATGGAGAAGGCGGGCGATTCCATGAGCCGCCTCTATATCGTGGAAGCGCTGATGTCGTTGACCGGGGTCAACGCCGATCACCGCCTGCGTTTGCCTGCCAGTGCGGTCGGGCAAATCGCCTCGGCGTTGATGGCTGAGGTCACAGGGAGTGTGAATGCAGTCGGTTTGCCGTCCGGGGTAAAGCCGGCTTGGGTGGCGGAATGCGCCAAGGATCTTCTGGCCAACAAGGGCGCTTCCCTAGTCGTGGCCGGTCACCGGCAACCTTTGGAAGTGCATCTGCTGGCCCACGCCCTCAATGCCGCCCTAGGCAACTTGGGCAAGACCATTGAATTCATTCCGGCACCCGATTTTCGCGAAGCCGGGATTGTCGAATTAGCCGCAGCACTGAATGCCGGTCAGGTCAACACCCTTGTGATCCTCGGGGCCAACCCCGGCTATACCGCCCCTGTCGATTTGGACTGGTCCAAAACGCAGCGTAAAGCAAAGACGGTGATTCGGTTGGGTTACTACGAGGACGAGACTTTTGCCGACTGCGATTGGCATATTCCCTTGGCTCACTTTCTGGAATCATGGGGTGATGTGCGGACCAGCGATGGGACCCTTGTCCCGGTGCAACCGCTGATTGCTCCCTTGTTCAGCGGGTGGACCGAGTTGGATTTGCTCGCTCGCATTGCCGGGGAGACCGTGACGAGTCCTTATGAAATCGTCCGCGCCACTTTTGGCAAGCTGGCAAGCGGGGATGTGGAATTGGCTTGGCGCAAGTTTCTTTACTCGGGGTATCTTGAGAACTCGGCCGCCCAGCCGGTGGAAGTGCGGTTGGACCGGAGCCAAGTCGACAAAGCCTTGTCTGGCGTGGCGGTGGTGGCGGTCGGCAAGGAAAAGCTCGAAGTGGTTTTTCATCGCGACCACAGTGTTGACGACGGGCGCTACGGCAACAACGGCTGGCTCCATGAGTTGCCCGATCCGGTCACAAAACTGGTTTGGGATAATGCCGTTTTAGTGAGTCGCAAGACCGCCGTTGAACTGGGAGTCAAGAACAACGACATCGTCAAAATCGAGTTGGGCGGTCGATCCGTTCACGGCCCTGTGTTCATCCAGCCCGGGATGGCTGATTTCACCCTTGGCCTGGCTCTTGGTTACGGCCGTGAAAAAAGCGGACGGGTAGGGAAGGGGATTGGTTTCAACACCTATGCCTTGAGAACAGCCGCCGCCCAAAACATCACCGTAGGAGCCGGAGTCGCCAAAACCGGAGGTGTGTTCGAGCTGGTCAGCACCCAGACACATTGGTCGATGGAGGGCCGCCCGATTATTCGCGAGGCAAATTTGGAGCAGTTCCAGGCCCATCCCGAATTCGCCAAGTCGATGAATGCGGAGATGCCCCCCGCTTCAGGACCTTTCTATCCCAGTCCCTTCGACGACTTGAAGAAGACGGGTCACCACCAGTGGGGGATGTCGATTGATCTGAACTCATGCGTTGGCTGTTCGGCCTGCATGGTGGCCTGTCAGAGCGAGAACAACGTCCCGATTGTTGGCAAAGACCAAGTCAATCGCGGCCGCGACATGCACTGGATCCGGATTGACCGTTATTACTCGGGAGATCCGGCCAAGGAGAAGTTTCTCGACACGTTCAAGGTGGATGAGAAACAGCAGTTTGAGGAATGGATTGATGACGTTCAGGTCGTCACCCAGCCAATGCTTTGCCAGCACTGCGAATCGGCGCCGTGCGAAAACGTTTGTCCGGTCAATGCGACCGTGCACGACCAGGAAGGGTTGAACCTGATGGTTTACAACCGCTGCGTCGGCACACGTTATTGCTCCAACAACTGCCCCTATAAGGTCCGCAGGTATAATTATCTCGATTACAACAAGCGCCCCCTTCAAGAGCTCAAGGGGCCCTTTTACAACAACGCAGTGACCCATAAGACCGACGGCGAATGGGACTTGTTGCGCTGGTGGCGGGATCCCAACTCAGGCATGCGCACGAGCGACGAATGGGATCTCATCAAGATGCTCAAAAACCCGGATGTCACCGTCCGGATGCGCGGCGTCATGGAGAAGTGCACTTTCTGCGTCCAGCGCATTCAGCAGGCCGAGATCGCCCAGAAGGTCAAGGCCCGGGATACCGGGGACATTCTGGTGCCCGATGGTGCCGCGTCGAAGGAACCTGCCGCACTGAAGACGGCGTGCCAGCAGGCTTGTCCGGCCGGGGCAATCGTGTTCGGCAACATTGCCGATCCCGAAAGCCGCGTTTCCAAGTTGAAGGCCCAGCAGCGGGATTACTCGGTCCTCGACTTCCTGTTGACAAAGCCGCGCACCAGCTATCTGGCCAAAGTGCGCAATCCAAATCCTAAGATGCCCGATTACACCGAGTCTCCGTTGAGCCTCGAAGAATATATAAAGAAGATGGGAAGCCCGTTTGAACCTCATGGCGAGGCCGAAGGCGCCGCACACGCGGCGGAGAAAGGAAAGCTGTAATGGCCTCCACTGATAAAACCATGGCGTTGCCGGAGACTCCGGCCGAACTGGAGCGCATCCCTCTGGTCAGCAACCAGCGCAGCATAGGCTGGATCTCCGATCAGGTCTGCGCCATCATGGAGGGCAAGCTGCCCATGTGGTGGTGGGCCGCATTCATCCCCAGCCTCATGCTTTTGTGTCTTTTGGGGACCATGCTGGTTTATCAGGTCACCACCGGTGTAGGTGTCTGGGGCAACCGGCACCCCGTCATGTGGGGTTGGGATATCATCAACTTCGTTTGGTGGATCGGCATCGGTCACGCCGGGACCTTGATTTCCGCCATCTTGTTCCTGCTCCGCCAGAAGTGGCGCACTGCAGTTAATCGCGCATCGGAAGCAATGACAATTTTTGCGGTGATGTGCGCCGGTATTTATCCCGCGCTCCACGTCGGTCGTGTCTGGTATGACTGGTGGCTCTTCCCCATCCCTAATTCCAACGGGATATGGCCCCAGTTCCGTTCTCCGCTCATGTGGGACGTGTTCGCCGTGTCCACTTATTTCACCGTCTCTGTTCTCTTCTGGTATATGGGATTGATTCCCGACCTGGCAGTGATGCGGGACCGCTGCACCACCAAGGTCCGCCAGTTTTTTTACGGTCTGTTTTCCCTGGGATGGACCGGGTCCAACCGGCACTGGCGCAATTACGAGAAGGCCTATCTTATTCTCGCCGGGGTCTCCACCCCGCTGGTGCTCTCCGTGCACTCAATCGTCTCCCTTGATTTCGCCGTGTCACAATTGCCCGGATGGCACACGACCATCTTCCCTCCCTATTTCGTGGCCGGTGCGGTGTTTTCCGGATTCGGCATGGTTTTGACGCTGCTTGTTCCTTTGCGCTCGATGTTCAAGCTGGAAGATGTGATTACGATGCGCCACATCGATATCATGTGCAAAGTGACTCTGGCAACAGGGTCCATTGTGGGTTACGCCTACGGAATGGAGTTCTTCATCGCTTGGTACAGCGGCAATCCCTCCGAGCAGTTCCATTTCCTCAATCGCGCTTTCGGTCCCTACCAGTGGGGATGGATCATGATGATGTCCTGCAACACTCTGGTCCCACAGTTGTTCTGGTTCAAAAAGTTCCGCCAGAATCTCAAGTATGTCTTTATCATCTCCATTCTGGTCAACATCGGGATGTGGTTCGAGCGTTTTGTGATCATTGTGATCGGTCTGCACCGGGATTTCCTCCCGTCGAACTGGGCATACTTCAAGCCGACTTGGGTGGATATTTGCACCTTTCTGGGCACCTTCGGCCTGTTCTTTACCCTGTTCCTGCTGTTCCTGCGGTTCCTTCCGATGATTGCTATCTCGGAAGTCAAGGGCGTGACACCGCAGGCCGACCCGCATCATCCCTTGGGCGGCGCAAAACCCAAAAACAACGGCCATTGATGCCGACACCTGATTTCAAGCGATGAATGGCAATTCCCCAAAACCTTATGGTGTGATAGCGGAGTTCATAACTCCGGCCGACGTTATGCACGCCGCCGAAAAGGTCCGCGACGCCGGCTACAAACGCTGGGATGTGTTCACGCCCTTTCCGGTGCATGGCATGGACAAGGCCATGGGTTTGGGCAACTCCAAGGTGGGCTGGTTCGCTTTTCTTGGCGGGGTTACCGGTTACACGACCGGCATGCTGATGATATGGTATCTCAACGCTGTCGATTATCCCCTGGTGATAGGGGGCAAGCCCATGTTCAGCCCCTTTTCGGCATTCCCACCCTCCTACGAACTGACCATTCTCTTTAGCGCTTTTGGCTCGCTGTTCGGAATGATGTTTTTGAACCGTCTGCCGCGCCTGCACCATCCTCTTTTGAAAAACCGCCGCTTCGCGCGCGTCACCCACGACCGTTATTTTCTGGTGGTCGAGTGCGCCGACCCGAAATATTCGGAGATAGCGACTCATAAATTATTGGAACAAACGGGCAGCAGCCACATCGAGGTTGTGGAGGAATAATGCGTTACTTTTTACTTATCTTTGTTGTGGGGGTTCTGGCCGTTACAGGCATAGCCGGACGCCGCGGGGCCCATTCGCGCAATACTCCGTTGCAGATTTTCGCCGACATGAAGCGGCAGTCCAAGCTGCGCCCCCAGACACCCAACGCTTTCTTTGCCAGCGGCGTCAGCTCGCAGCTGCCTGTTCCCGGCACTATCGCTCATCTTCCCGGGCTTCAGGTCGGGGATCAGGTGATTCCTCCCTATCAAGACGCTCCGGTGCTTACGGGGCTTGAGACTGGCTCGACTAATTACGTTCAAAACAACCCGCTGCCTGTCACCGCCGTTCTCCTTAAGCGCGGTCAGGAACGCTTCAACATCTATTGCGCCCCCTGTCACGGGCAGACCGGTGAAGGTAATGGTATCACCAAGAAAATCGGCGCCATGGGCGTCGTCGCCAACCTCCATGACAAGAGGATCGTGGAGCTTCCGGATGGTGAGATTTATCATACGATCACCTATGGCAAGAATTTGATGGGCCCCTATGGGCCTAACGTTCCGGTGCCCGACCGCTGGGCCATCGTGGCCTATCTGCGGACCTTGCAGTTAAGCCAGTTGGGACTTGTGCAGGACGTGCCTCAACCCCTTCAGGGAGCTTTGAAGAAGTAGACTATGAGTTCGCATTCAAACAAACCGGCTCTGACTCCAATGGATTTGTCCCGTTGGCGCAAACTCCCCACCCTCCTGCTGGGCATTGGTTTCCTAATTGTGGCCGCGGGCTTCGTCGTGAGTTACAAGCACGACCACCTTCATAACTTCGCTTCCTCCTGGCTGGTGGCCTTTATGTTTTATCTCAGCGTTTGTCTGGGATCACTCTTTCTGGTTCTGGTTCATCATCTGTTTGATGCCGGCTGGTCCGTGCCCATCCGCCGCTTCCTGGAACATATCTCCACCCTCCTGTTTCCATGGATGGCTATTCTTTTTATTCCGGTGGCATTGTTATCCAACCGCCTCTACGAGTGGATGTCCCACACTGCCGCAACGGATCACGCGCTCAAGGCCAAACAGCCTCTCTTCACAATGACCGGTTTTTACGTCGTGGCTGTCGGCTGTTTTGCCATCTGGTGGCTGCTCTCCCACCGCCTCCGTTTCTGGTCCCTTGAGCAGGACCGCACCGGTGGCGCCAAACCCACCCACAAAATGCGATCCTACGCCTACTGGGGTATCTTCGCCTTCGCTGTCACTCTGACCTTTGCCGTGTTTATGTGGATGAAGGCCATGCAGCACGAATGGTTCTCCACAATGTATGGCGTTTATTACTTCGCCGGCAGTGTCTGGATGACTCTCGCCATGGCTTATGTGATCACAATGCTATTGAACCGCCAAGGCATCCTGACCAGCGTGCTCCATGAGCATCAGTTCTATTATCTTGGATCACTGATGTTCGCTTTCACCGTCTTCTACGCCTACATCCATTTCTCTCAATACTTCATCATCTGGAATGCGAATCTGCCCGAGGAAACCTTCTGGTATGCCGTTCGCGAGAAAGGCACCTGGTTTTGGGTGGGGATGATTATTATTTTCGGCCATTTTTTCATCCCTTTTCTGGCCCTGTTGCGCATCGACTTGAAGAGCAAATTCTCTTACATGACCGCGGTTGCCGCTTGGGCTTGGGCCATGCATTATTTTGATATGACCTTCAACATCAAGCCGGTCGGTCATCCGGAGGGTTTCCCGTGGCAGTGGGTCTGGCTCGACTTGGGCTGCCTGGCTTTCATGGGCGGTCTCCTTTCCAAAATCTTCCTGTCGAAATTCGTGGCTCATCCCCCATACCCTCTCAAAGACCCCCGCCTCTCTGAAGCCATGGGGCTCTATCACCCTGTCCCGACCCAGATTTCGGGCGGCGAACTCGACGAGACCGACGAAATGCCCGATGCCCCACGCTCCAAGTAATTTCCCATGAGCAGCCAAACTGAACCCTGCACCAATTGTAAATCCTGGATGGCCTATGCCGGCGGGATTCTGGGAGCCTCATTGATCGTGGCGGGTCTTGTGTGGGCGATGCGTCACTACACCCAAGTCGCGCCGCTCAATGCCAACCGCGCCGCAGAGCGGGCCGCCGCCCTCAAGGAACTCCGTTCCTCCGAGTCCGACACCTTGGAGACCGTTGCTTGGATCGATAAGAGCAAGGGAATGGTTCGCCTTCCGATTGAGGTCGCCAAGGAACTTGCCGTCAAGCTTTGGCAGAATCCTGCCGCCGCAAGAGCAGAGTTGATCTCCAGGCAGGAGAAGGCTTCCTTCGTCCCCCCGCCGCCTGCGCCCAAGCCCAGTG
Source organism: uncultured Verrucomicrobiota bacterium (assembly GCA_903873415.1). Classification (GTDB taxonomy): domain Bacteria; phylum Verrucomicrobiota; class Verrucomicrobiia; order Limisphaerales; family CAIQOK01; genus CAIQOK01. The sequence continues at coordinate 55,476 of CAIQOK010000120.1, forward strand.
CGTTTGAATAAAAACAACGTCGACTCGATGAACGAACGTTCTTCCAATCAGTCGGCCGCCACGGCGCCGGATGAAATTTCCCTTTCGTGTCGTGGCCCCCTGGTCATGCTTTTCCTCCACGCCGCCTTCTGGCTGGTGGCGGCCTCGGTGTTGGCCTTGGTTGCCTCGCTTAAATTCCATTCGCCGGCATTCCTCTCCGGATGCGCCTGGCTCACTTACGGCCGCGTTCATTCCGCCGCAGTCAACGCCCAACTCTACGGTTTTGCTGTCCAAGCCGGTCTGGGCGTCGCCCTCTGGATCATTGCCCAAACCGGCCGCTCCCCACTGCCTCACCCATTGGGATTTATCATCGGCGCCGCTGTCTGGAATCTAGGTGTCCTCTCAGGCATCGTGGCTATCCTTGCCGGTCAAGGCACCGGCTATGAGAACCTCGAATTCCCCTTTTATTCAGCCCTTCTCTTGTTTCTTGGCTTTCTAGTTGTGGGTTCCGGCGCGCTGCTCGCCATCCACTCCCGCCGTGAGCGTTCCCTCACCCCGGCCCACTGGTTCCTCATCGCCGCACTCTTCTGGTTCCCATGGATTTTATCCGGCGCCTATCTTCTCTTGACTGTCTGGCCTGTGCGGGGTCTCATGCAATCAATGGTCGTCTGGTGGTTTGGCGGCAACCTGACTTTTGTGTGGTTGAGCCTAGTCGGACTGGCTGCCCTGTTCCATTTCATCCCCCAAATCCTAGGACGTCCACTTCATAGCCGTCAGATGGCGCTCTTCACCTTCTGGACTCTCCTCTTCTTTGGTAGTTGGACCGGAATTCCATCAACAGCCCCGGTGCCCGCGTGGATTCCTGCTCTTAGTGCCGTGATGACTCTGTTGACATTGGTGACTCTTCTTTCAGCATGGACCAACCTTCGCCAAACCAACTCCGGTGGCCAGCCGTTACCCGGCAACCTTGCCCCGCTTCGTTTTCTTCTGTTCGGTTTGGGCATGTTCCAGCTTGCCGGCTTGATGCGGATCGTCCTTAGCCTGCCTGTTCTTGGGCATATAACCAGCTTCACATGGTTTGCTGCGGCTCAAATCCAGCTCCAGTCCTTTGGCTTCTTCAGCATGGTCATGCTGGGCGCCGTTTACTTCATCTTTCCCCGGCTCATGGGAACCGGATTGAGCTGCACCAAGGCCCCCCTCCGCCATTTCTGGCTGGCTGCCGTGGGTTGCCTGCTCGTTGCCCTGCCGTGGGCGTTGGGAGGTGTCGCCCAGGGACTCAAACTCGCTGACGCTTCGATTCCCTTCATGGTCATTAGCCACTCCACGCTTTCATTTTTGCGTGTAAGCTCCCTCGGTGAGGTGTTGATTCTGGTTTGTAACCTCATGTTTGCCATGAATTTGTTGATGACAACTACCCGATGCGCCTCCACCTTTTTTCTCCCCGCTTTTTTAGCGATCACCGCCCAAACGCCTAAGGCGGAGGTGAAACCATGAACTACGGACCGCTTGTTTTCTTAACCGCTTTTGTGGCTCTCTCAGCCTCTTGGTTCGGTTTTGTCTTGACCCCCCAAATTCAAATCGGACGTTTGACGGAGTCGACCAACACCCTGAACACGGCTGAACTCTATCCGAAAGCGCGTCCGGGGCAGGCCGCCCAAGGCCTTCAGGTGTATCGCGCCAATGGCTGCGCCGCCTGTCACACCCAGCAGACCGTTCAAGAGGGCACTTCCATTGACGTTTATTTGCTTGAAGTCGGGACCAACGCCGCCGCCGTTGCCACCGCTCTGGTCAATGCCAATGTCGGATTCACCAGAATCGACGACCCAGGCTTTTTTCTTAACCTTCCTAAAAACATACTTCCCGGAACCACGATTGAAGCCGCCAAACGCGCTTTCAAAGGTGCCCAATCCGCGGGGGCCAAGGCCCAGATACGTATTAACCCCCAAGGACCGGATATAGCCCGCCATTGGGGCGTCCGTGGTTCGGTCGCGGCAGACTATCTTTTTGACCAGCCTGTCATGCTGGGATCCCAACGCGTCGGTCCCGATCTCTCGAATGTGGGAGCCCGTCTACCGGATGTGAACTGGCACTTGCTCCATCTCTATGCTCCGCAGCAAGTGGTCAAAGGCTCCTTGATGCCGCCCCACCGCTTTCTTTTCAACGTGTCCAAAGCCGGGCAACATCCTTCTCCTGACGCGCTGCAAGTTCCCCCAGAGGTCGCACCCGCTCCGGGTTATGAGGTTGTTCCAAAACCGGAGGCTCTTGCTCTTGCCGCTTATCTTGTGAGCCTGAATTCGTCCACACCTGTTTTTGAAACCCCGATGACTCTCGCTTCCAGCGCTACCTCAACCAATTCACCTGCGAAATGAGCCAGTCGATCAAACGTTCCGCTCCTGCCAGTCCGTCTTCCTCCCAGCCTTTGCTGAAGGAACCGGCTTTCCCCATCTGGCTGATCGTCTTTCTTACCCTCCTCCTCTATGCGGGAGCCGTTTATTTTGACGGGCATGGCTCCGGATTTCATCCTCAGGTCTATGCTCCCTACAGCTCTTACACCCAGCTCGCAGACCTTCAGATAACCGGACCGCCTAATCCTCTGGAGATTGGGTTCCGGGTTTATCACAAGCCATCTTGTGTCTCCTGCCATCAGGCCAGTGGCGCTGGGTCTCCCGGACAGTTTCCACCTCTGGTCGGTTCGGAGTGGGTACAGGAACCCGAGCCGGGCCGCATCATTCGCGCTGTCTTGAACGGCCTTCAGGGACCCATCTCCGTCAAAAACCAGCAGTATAACAACGCCATGGTCGCCTGGGGGGGCGTCTTCAGTGATGAGGAAATAGCCGCCGTCATCACTTATATCCGCCAAAATAAGGACTGGGGTAACAACGCCCCGGCCGTCACCGCTGACAGGGTCAAAGCCGTGCGTGAAAAGATCAAAGGCCATCCTGGTCCCTTCACAGCGGACGAATTGCTGAAAATTCCCGCCGCCGATTGATCCAGTCCTCCGGGTTTGTTTCCGCCTTGATCTGCCCTTTACAATTCAGATGCCTCTCGGCTCTGAATGACTTCTAAACACCGCTCTTGGGATTAATCCCTTTTCTCCGACCACCTGAAAGCACGTTTGAGATATAACTGAAGTAGCCATGAAGTGCTGTATGAGGCGGAGCCATTAGATTCGCTTTTATTTCTCAAGGGTCTTCATAAACTTCAAGTTCGATTTGGCTTGGGTTGGGAGTTTCACCATGAAACGCATCAAGGGCATGAAGTGGGATGAATGATTTTTCTGATGGCGCAACATCTCTAGCCAATGCCCAGTCGCCGCCAACGTAAGGAGCTGCTCCCGCGGGGGGCGAAGGGCAAAGGGGCAGGGCAAAGGGGCCGTCGCCACGCCCCGATCCGGATCCGTCACAGGCACCTCAATCTCATCCCCGGGCGCTTCTGGAACTGATCCTGCCAGGAATCCCGAGGTGCGTGAGAACTCCGCTCCACGCGGTCGGGCCTCCCTGCGGTGTCAGCGATTCCTCCGTTCGTGTGACCGTGAATTTTAACGGCAAGGTGTCCAAGGAACTCTCATCCTTGCTATCACCCGCCAGGTGAACCGGAACCAGCGATCCAAAAGTGCTCATCGCCCCGGGTTTTATTCACCCATTCCCCCCTTAACCACCGCTTCAATTGCGGAGATTCGGCTGATAGGATGTTTTTAAAGCACTCTTACTTTTTCAGCACCATGGGTTGCGGTTCATTGGTCCCACTCCGCTTCTCAGTCAACACCCGGATCAGTCGTTGTTTTACATCTGCGTAGGAACCGTTGGTGACCGTATTGAGGTGGGCTTGAGCCTCCTCATAGCGGCCAATACTGATTTTCACCCTCGCCAAATGGATGTGGACACCCTCCCGTTCGAGTTCGTCATGCGCCAGGCTTAGCGTGTTGGTCCAGGAAGCAAGAGCGGCATTGGTCCGCAGCGGGCGGATTCCGTAGTAGGTCTGCGCCACGTCGGTGGCCAGTGGAAAGTTGGCGGGGTCAAGCCGGAGCGACTTTTCATACAACCCCAGCGCCTTGTCAAAAACCTGCTGCTCGTTGATATGGTAGAAATCCATCACGTCCCGGCGGTAGAGATAAACCGTGGTGGCGAAATTGTGGTAGTAGACCGCCTCGAGCGGATTGAGCTCGATGGCCTTGCTGTAGGAGACAAAAGCATTGGTCAGATCTCCCGTGTGCCCGTAAAAATTGGCCAGATTGTTCCAGATCGCCGGGTTCTTTGGATCAAGTTCCCTCGCCTTTTCCAATTGGGCTACCTCTCCATCTTCGTCCCCGATATCGTGCAGGAAACTCGCGTACGCCACCCGGGCTTTGGCGTCGCCGGGATGGCGCAGGACAAATTCCGAATAGGCTTTGCGCGTCGATTCAAAGCGTCGCAGGATGCGTTCGCGCATCTCCTTGGCCGGCAGCCCCGCCCCTTTGGCGGCAAACCCCTCATTCTCCCGGATCCAACCGTCCACCTCCGCCTGCGCCGCATCATCTTCCTTCATAATGGACTGCAGCTCGCCCGACACCGCATCGTTAGGGGCGGGAACAGCCACGCTCAGGCCGGTGGCCTGCGTTATGAGGTTGCTCACTGCGCCGGCCTGGTTGGTGGCCACCAGCGCGCTCAGGATTCCAACAAGCACATTGCTCACGGGACCCAGCCTAACAGTGGCCAGGGCGAAGTCGAGTATGTGCACGACAGTCCCCGAAACGGCCTCAGACCGCCATTTGGAGCCCATGATAAACACAAAATCCATGGCCGCTTTCCGGACGTCCCTCGGGCTGAAGCCTCAACTCCGTCTGCCGGGCCGGCCTTCAGCTTGCTTTGGGGCGCAATGTCTATGTGTTATGGAGGGGTTGCGACTCCTTATCTCGCGGGCTGTGGAGCGGACTACGTGCCGGTTTGCCACGACGGGGCGGGCCTTGAGGAGGAGCCCAACGGCATGACCCGGCTGGCATGATATACCAATTGCCGAAAGTTGTTTCTGGACGGATGAGTCCGAAGAGGTCTCGTTTGCCGTGAAAGCCATGGTGGAGCCGGAGCGGTGTCGCAATTGAAAACCGGCGGCGTGTATTGATGCGGACGTGCCGTCGCCGGTTGAGGGCGTTCTCGCGGCTTTCTCGGCCTGGCAGAGGGCCTCGGTATGGTCGGTGAAAATCCGAAGGCGGCGCTTGTCCGAGGCCGTATCATGAACATTGAAAATGGTCCGGTATTTTACTTGTGTGGCCGGACTTTCCCGTCTATAAGTTTTCAGCGTGGTTTTGATCTTGGTTGCGTTGTCAATTGTCAAACGTTCTTCGCGTCTGGTTTTGACGGCTGTCGGCTGACCCGGGTTTTAAGTGGTCAAAGCTCAACGTAAATCATTATAAGTTAGCTGGTTGGAGAGATGGCCGAGTGGCTGAAGGCGCTGGTTTGCTAAACCGGTATACCCCTTAAAAGGTATCGGGGGTTCGAATCCCCCTCTCTCCGCCACTTCAACTTTTCCCCAATAAAATCAAGGGTTTCGAGTGAATCCACTCTCTTTTTTTCTTCCAAACTGTGTGTAAACTGTGTGTAAAAAGTCCAA
>CAIQOK010000121.1 GCA_903873415.1 uncultured Verrucomicrobiota bacterium
ACCAGCCGCACGACGCTCGCGCCCCTTTTCTTCTATCAGATTCTATCGCCGTTTTGTCGTTTCGCTGCATTTTGCTGCTTTTTAATGAAAGTGAGAAATCCGCGTAAGTGCCTAATATTGTGGTTTATCCAATGTTTTCATGGATTTTGAGAAAAGGCAAAAGGAAGGTGAAAACCTCCCGCCTTTTTCTTTTTGTGCGTCCGGCAGGGCGCATTAACCTTTTTGTCAAAGTCCGATGCACACTTGGCAAAGGGAAGAGCTAGCCGAACAGCAAGGGTGTAGGTCGCGAGGTGGAATCGGAATCCATGGGCTTCATGGTGAACCTCCCGCCCCAAACCAAATTAACCATGGAGTTCATGGAGACCGTGAAGACAGAAATGGGCTTACGATTCTTCCGCCTCACACAACACTTCATGGCTACTTGAATTTTATCTCAAGGGTGCTTTCGGGTGGTCGGAGATCTGGGATTGATCCCAAGGGCGGCTTTTAAGTTCAAATATTTTGGGGCAGACGGCCCCACTTGACTCAATAGAACTCTCCCGAAAGATTCCCGAACAGGCTGAAACCTATCGGTGGCAGAATTTTTGGTTTCCCATTCGAACTGCCCCGCGCTTTAGAATGTGATTTTCAGGAGGGATAATCCGGCGAGTCAGTGGTTTTTCCCCATTCCAAACATTACCGGATACCAGTTGGCAAATTCACGGTGTATTGGGCGGAAAAAACCGGTTGCGGGATGAAATCGGCGGCGGATGCCGGGGCTTGGCCTTGATTTGCGCTTAAAGGTTTGGGCTTTTGTTCAGGGCAGCACCGGAGCTTGGGCCAGTTGTTCATAGCCCCATCGGAGCAGGCGCTCGGTGGTGTCCCAGGAAATGCATGCGTCCGTGATGGACACGCCGGAGCGCAGGTCGGCGCGGTTGTTGCCGATGGGTTGGCTACCCTCGTGAAGATTGCTCTCGAGCATCGCGCCGATGATCGAGCGTGTGCCGCCCAGGCGCTGATCGATGATGCTGCGCCAGACTTCCTCTTGGCGGGCGGGTTGCTTGCCGGAATTGGCATGGCTGCAATCGACCATCATCACCGCCGGTGCTCCTGCCTGGGCCAGTTTGTTTTCCGCCTCTTGGATGCTCTTTGGATCGTAATTGGTCTGGCCGCGTCCTCCGCGCAAAACGATGTGGCCGTCGGGATTGCCCTCGGTGCGGACGATGCTGGTGAATCCTTCCTGATCGATCCCCAGAAAGCTGTGCTGTGTGCGGGCGGAAAACATGGCGTCCACGGCCACCTGCAGGCTGCCGTCCGTGGCATTCTTGAAGCCCACGGGCATGGACAGTCCGCTGGCCAATTCCCGGTGGGTTTGGGATTCGGTGGTGCGCGCGCCGATGGCCGCCCAAGTGATCAGGTCCGCGATGTATTGGGGGATGATCGGGTCGAGAAATTCCGTTGCGGCAGGCAGGCCCAGATCGGCGATGTCCAGGAGTAGGCGGCGGGCCAGTTTAAGCCCCGACTCGATGTCTTGGGAATTGTCCAGATGCGGGTCGTTGATTAATCCCTTCCAGCCGATGGTGGTGCGGGGTTTTTCAAAATACACGCGCATGACGATTTCCATGCGGTCGGCGAACTCGTGGCCTAGGACGCTGAGTTTGCGGGCGTATTCCAAGGCGTCGGCCGTGTCGTGAATGGAGCAGGGGCCCACGACGACGAGCAGGCGCGGATCCTGGCGTCGAAGAATGCGGGTGACGGCCTGGCGGCTGCGCACGACGGTGGCGGCGGCGGCCTCGCTCATGGGCAGGGCCGCTTTCAAAGTGACCGGCGCCAACAGCCGGATGATTTCCTTCACGTGCAAGTCTTGGGTCCGAAACATCAAGCACCATTATAGCGATCAGCGGCTGGGATGAAAGAGGAATCCCATCGCAGCTAGCAGCTTTCCACTGCGTGTGCAGGGTGGCGACTCTCCAGTTCTGGGACACCCGTTGTCCCACCTGCGCCCGGAAGATGACGTTTCAGGATTTTCGCTTGAAAACCAAGGGACTGCCCGGCGGGGGCGGGCTTGTGGTCGGCATCGGGCTAGCTCCCTGAAACTGAGAGAGATTCGATAGGATCGGGGAAGGGCATGCGGGTTGGCGTGTGTTAAGGCGTTGATTCTGGCTCGGCTCCCGGGGGTTGGCAGCTCTCCTGCGTAATGGGGATGCGTGATGGAAAGAGATTTTGCGCGGTTCAGAACCTTTTTTGCGGTGCGGGCCTTCTGGCTTGTTCTGGCAATGGTCTGCTTGTCTCTCTCCATGTCGGCCCAGCAGCAAGCCGTGCTCGCTTGGGATCCGAGTCCCGATCCGGCGGTCAAGGGCTACAATGTTTACTGCGGCGGAAGCAGCCAGAGCTATACAAACCTCATCAACGCCCAGGCAGGCACAAACCTGACCGTGACCGGGTTGGTGGCCGGTGGCACGTATTACTTCGCCGCCACATCCTACGACGCTTCCGGATTGGAGAGTGTCCCGTCCGCCGAGGTGGTCTACACGGTTCCCAGCCCGCCGTTCATAGGCTTGATTGAGAATCAGATCATTGCCGTCAACGGCAGCACGGCACCCATCCCGTTTTTGATTGGGTCTGCGGTCATGCCGGCAGGGGCACTCCTCCTATCCGCCAGCTCCTCCAATCCACAGCTGTTGACCGGGAGCGGCATTGTTTTCGGTGGATCGGATTCCAACCGCACCGTGCAGGTCACGCCGCTGGTCGGACAGTCGGGCGTGGCGCTGATAACGGTGGCGGTGACCGACACCAATGGAGGGAGCACCACGGCTTTTTTTCAAGTTAGCGTTCAAGGGCCGCCGGTCATTTTCAGTCAGCCGTCCGCTTTGGTGGTGGGTTTTGGCGGGACGGCTTCGCTCAGTGTCGGGGCGGACAGTCCACTACCGATGACTTTTCAATGGCTCAAGAACGGGGCGGCTTTAAGTGACGGATTAAACATATCCGGTTCCGCCACAGCGACTTTGACTCTGAGTAATAACCAGGGCGGGGCCTCCGGCGCTTATTCCGTCAGGGTAGGCAATGCGGCCGGGGTGGTGGTCAGTTCCGTGGTGACGCTTGGTGTGAATGATCCTCTTCTTAATAGCCAGCCGGTGGCGCTGAGTCGCAGTGCTGGAGGTCGGGCCGTCTTTTCGGCGGCCGTTTCCGGCACCGGGCCGCTTATTTACCGGTGGCTGCGCGATGGCGCGGCGTTGAGTGATGGGGGCAACGTGAGCGGCTCGGCTTCCGCCACGCTCATTCTTGATCCTGTCACGGGTCAGGATGCCGCCGCCTACAGCGTGAGCGTCAGCAACGCGTTCGGCCGCGTGGTCAGTGTGCCTGCCGGGTTGGTGGTGAACGACCCTGCGATTGTGACGCAGCCTGCGGCGCTGGTCCGGAATGCGGGGTCGAGTGCTTTGTTTAGCGTGGCGGTGGCGGGTGGCGCACCGGCGGGCTATCAGTGGCTCAAAAACGGGTCGCCTTTGACGGACGGCGCCAATGTTTCAGGGGCCCGCTCCAGCACGCTGAACTTGAATCCCCTGACGGGTGCGGATGCGGCGGTATACAGTGTCAGAATCACAAACAGCTTCGGCACTGTGACCAGTTCGGGTGCGGGCTTGGCGGTGAATGATCCGATGATTAGCGGGCAGCCGGCGGGCCTGACGAATTTTTCCGGGGCGGGTGCATCGTTCACGGTCAGTGCCGCCGGGGGCGGGCCAATGAATTACCGGTGGCGGAAAAACGGAGTGCCGCTTAGCGACAGCGCGAATGTTACAGGAACCGGTACGGCCGCCCTCAGTCTGGCCCGGTTGTCAGCAGCCGACTCAGCCGCTTACACCGTGGCGGTTGGCAATATCTATGGCACTGCCATCAGCGATCCCGCTCAGTTGACGGTGCAAACGATCGCTCCGGTGATCAGTCCCATGAGAGATCAAGTTGTGGTGGAGAACACTCCGACTGCGCCGCTTGCGTTCACGGTCGGGGAGGCCGGGTTTGCAGCCGGCACTCTGAGCCTGATGGCGGCGTCTTCCAACCCGCAGCTGGTGTCCGCGGCCGGCGTGGTTTTTGGCGGGTCGGATTCGAATCGGACGGTGCAGGTGACGCCGGTTTTGAACCAAAGCGGCACGGCCTGGATCACGGTGAGTGTCAGTGACATTTATGGGAATACCTGCAGCAACCGGTTTCTGCTGACGGTGGAGGGGTTGCCGTTGATTCTCAGCCAGCCGGTGGGCCTCGTGCTCAATGCCGGTGGCGCAGGCAGCCTGAGCGTTGTGGCGACCAATGCCGGTTCGTTGACCTACCGGTGGTTCAAGGACGGAGTGGCGATGAGTGACGGAGCAGGTGTTTCCGGTTCAAGCGGGGCCGCGCTCATGTTGACAAATGTTCTGGGTGCCGCCGCCGGCAGCTACCGGGTGGCGGTCGGCGACCCGGTCGGTTCGGTCTTGAGTTCCGCCGCCACACTCCAGATCAATGATCCCGTCATCCTCAGCCAGTCGGGGGCTCTTACGCGCAATGCCGGCGGCGTGGCGGGTTTCAGCGTTGTGGTTGCCGGCACCGGGCCTCTTACCTACCAGTGGCGAAAAAACGGACTCCCGCTCAGTGACGGGGGCGGTGTGAGCGGTTCCAGCTCCGGCACGCTGAACTTGAATCCGCTGACGGGTGCTGATTCGGCCCTCTACAGTGTGAGTGTTGCCAACGCCTTTGGCACCGCGACAAGTTCGGAGGTCGGGTTGGCGGTGAATGATCCGGTCATCACCAGCCAGCCGGCCGGTCTGATTTGCAACGCCGGCAGCGGTGCGAGCTTTACGGTTGCCGCGGCGGGAGGCGCTCCGCTGACCTACCAGTGGCGGAAAAACGGGATCCCTCTCAGCGACGGGGGGAATGTCACCGGTTCCACTGCGTCCCGGCTGGTCCTGAGTGCCCTGACGGGGCAGGATGCGGGCAATTACAGTGTGACGGTGACGGGAACAAACGGGAGCGTTGCCAGCCTGACCGCGGGCCTGGCGGTGAATGATCCGGTCATCACCAGCCAGCCCGCAGGGGCGACGAATCTTTTCGGGACAGGCGCCTTGTTGAGCGTTGGCGTTGCGGGTGGATTGCCCATTAATTATCAGTGGCTGAAAAACGGAGTGCCACTCAGTGACACTGGGAATGTGAGTGGAAGCGGCACGGCAACTCTGGGCATTGACGGACTGAGGGCTGCGGATTCGGCCGGATACAGCGTAGTGGTGAGCAACAGCCACGGCAGTTGCACCAGTGCCCCCGCGCAACTTCTGGTGGTAGCTCCTCCCGCCAACGTCCTGCTGGTCGCCACCAATGGGGATGGTGCGGTGACGCCGGTGCTCAATCAACAAGCTCTGGTTCTTGGCAACACCTATGGGCTCACGGCGATGCCGGCGCCTGGGCAGATGTTTGCCGGCTGGGGCGGCGGAATCACCTCCAGCACGCCGGCTTTGCGGTTCACCATGACAAGCAATCTGATGCTTGTGGCTAATTTTGTTCCGTTGCGCCTGGGTATTAAAGGGTTGGGATATATCACTCCGGATTTGTCCGGGATGCGGAATTTGACTGCGGGTGCGGTTTATAGTTTGACCGCGGTGCCGGCACCCGGCCAAGTCTTTACCGGCTGGACGGGCACGACCAATTCCCGGGGGGTGGCGCTGCGGGTTTGCTTGACGCCCGGGCTGGAGTTGCAGGCCAATTTCGTTCCGGTGCGGGTTGGCGTGACCGGCCTGGGCAGTGTCTCCCCGGACTTGAGCCGGGAGTCGAATCTGACTCTGGGTGCCCGCTATACCCTGAGAGCCATTCCCGCTGCGGGGCAGGTTTTTTCCGGTTGGACCGGATGGACCAATTCCACCGCGTCGTCTTTGCCGGTGGTGATCACTTCCAACCTGATGCTGCAGGCCGACTTCATTGCCAGTCCCTATCCGGCCGTGAGCGGGGTCTACAACGGCCTGTTTTATGAGGCTGAGGCCGTCCGTTTAAGAAGCGCTGGGGCGGTGTCTGTTCGGGCCAACTCGCGGGGGGGGTATTCGGGCAAGCTTCAACTCAGCGGCGCAACATATTCTTTCAGCGGCAATCTCAGCCTTCAAAATCAGGCTGCCCAGTCGTTTGCCCGCGGCACCAACGCGCCCCTGACTTTGCGCTTCGCACTCGGTTCCGATCAGATCCATGGTTCGCTGAGTGATGGGGTGTGGGAGGCGGGGCTGCAGGGCGACCGTGCTCTTTTCAATGCCGCCACCAACCCGGCTCCGCAGTCGGGAGCTTACACGATGGTTCTATGGCGGGCTGGGGTGCCTTCCGTCTCCCAAGGGCACAGCTATGGGACGCTCACAGTCTCACGCGGCGGCTTGATTTCTTTTGTCGGATGCCTCGCGGACGGAACAAAAATCAGCCAGAGCGCGCCGTTGTCGCAGAGCGGTCAATGGCCTTTCTATGTTTCCCTTTATGCCGGCAAGGGGTTGGCCGCCAGTTGGATCAATTTCACCAATCAGCCCAGTACGGATTTGAGCGGGGCCTTGAGCTGGATGAGGCAGGGCGGCACTGCCGCTCGCTTATACCCCGGGGGATTTACAAATTTGCTGGAGTTGTATGGGTCTGCCTACCTGCCGCCGCATGGAACCAACCGGGTTTTGGACATGAGCGTTGCGCAACTTCTGTTCAGCGGCGGGAATCTGGCCTCGGATTTATCCAGCCTGATGGGGTTGGGTGCCAACGGCAGGGTGGCCTGCCTGGCGGGGGCGCGGGCGAATATGCTCTTCTCGGCGGCGCGCGGAACTTTTGCGGGGACGGTTGTGGAGCCCTTTTCCGGCATGGCCAGACCTTTTTGGGGGGCGGTGTTGCAGAAATCCGGCGGTGGCTACGGATTCCTGCTCGGTCCCACCGAGACCAGTGAGGTTTCCCTTCTGCCTTGAGGGTTGGGTTAATCCAGCCCCAGAGTCTTGCGGCCCGCCTCGGAAATCATCGAGTGATGCCACTGAGGCTCCCAAACAATCTCCACCACAGCCTCGTCCACACCGGGCAGCTTCAAGAGTTTCTCCTGGGCGTCCCCGGCAATCACTCCCCCCATTCCGCATCCCGGCGCGGTCAGGGTCATCTTCACATCAATGCCGTTGGTCCCGTCGCTGCGACGCTCAATCTTCAGGTCATACACCAGCCCAAGATCGACAATATTGACCGGGATTTCCGGGTCGTAGCAGGTTCGGAGGGCGTTCCAGACTGTTTCTTCGTTCAGCGCTCCGCCCTCGGAGGACTGGTTCGCGGAGGCGGATGGGGAAACGGTTTGACCCAGCGCGTCAGCATCGGCCGCATCGATGCGGAAAAGGCCGCCCGGGGCGTGCACGGTGAAGCTGCCCCCCAGAGTCTGGGTGATGTCGATTGCCGTGCCGGCGGGGAGCGTGACCTGGGTGCCGGCGGGGATTTGAACCGCCGGGCAGTCGCGTTGGAGGGTGATGGAAATTATTTTTTGCATGTTGAAAAAGCGCCCGGGTCTGTGGTTCCACGAGCTGCTGGACAGGCTAGAGCATCCAGGTCCGGAATGCCAAAAGATTTCGCCGGGCCACTTTCCGCTTTGCACCCGGCAGGCCCACGCTTAATTTTCCGGAGTGAGCACACTCCGACCGACCGTCACCGTAATCATTGCCGCGCGGCCCGACGAGGCCGTGGTTGGGGCGGTTGCCGCGGCGCGAGGGCTTCAATGGCCGGCCGGCTCTCTGGAAATACTTGTGGCCCGCGGCCGCCAACCTTCGGTTCAGCGCAACACCGCCCTGCGCCAAGCTCGGGGCGAATGGATCTATTTTCTGGATGATGACTCCCTGCCGGACCCGGAGAATCTTCGTCGCGTCGAGGTGTTGTTATCCGATTCCGCCGTGCAAATGATCGGCGGTCCCAATCTGTGTCCGGCCGATGCGCCGCTGCTGGAGCGGGTGTTTGCGGTGGTGCTTTCCAGCTGGCTGGCCTTTGGCCCGAGCCGCGCCCGCTATGCCCGGGTGGGCAAGGCCCGCAATTCCGGGGAGAAGGAGCTTATTCTCTGCAATCTCATGGCCCGGCGCGACTCCATCCTGGCCTTGGGCGGATTCAACGAGGCTCTTTATCCCAATGAGGAGAACGACCTTATGGACCAATTGCAGAAGTGCGGCGGCCGCTTGGTGTATGATCCGGATTTTTGCGTTCAGCGCCGGCCCCGCCGGTCGCTGGCTTCGTTTTTAAAAATGCTGCGCACCTATGGCCGTGGCCGGGCGGAGCAATTCCGCGTCAATCCCACCCCGGGTTCGGCCCTGAATTTCATCCCGCCCCTTTTTTGCGTCTATCTGCTGGCTCTGACGGGGGTTGAACTTGCGCCCTTTGCCGGTCCCGGTGCCGCGGCGCTGAGGCGTTTCAGCGCGGTCCCGGTGGCCATTTATGCGTTGGCTCTTGCGGTCCAGACCACCGCCTCGGTGCGGGAGCACGGGTGGCGCCGGAGTCTGCTGGCGCAGCCGCTCCTGGTGGCCAGTCATCTTTTTTATGGTTGTGGTTTCTGGCTCGGCCTGTTCACTTCCTTGAAACGCGGGGCGGACCGACCCCGCTTTGAAGTGGTTCTGGAGACCATTAATCCCTAAAGTTTTTGTGAAGCCCGCAACGCTCAATAAAATAGTGGCCGGCTCGGCTGATCCTCTCCGGGCGCGCCATTATTGGGACTTGCTGGCGGCGACGCAGGCCGGCGCACTGCTTGAAAAATATTCCGGCGATCAAGCCCGACTGCTGGTTGCCGTTTTGGCCGGATCCCGGATTTTCGGGGACACCCTGGCCGCCCGGCCGGATTGGGTCGCAGACCTGGAGATTGAACGGCTGCGTTTTTCCCGTCGTGATCAGGGACTGCGCAGTGAGCTGGCGGAGCGGTTGGCCCCGGCGCTCAGAGGCGGGGATTTCACGGCCGCAACGGTGTGCTTGAGGGAGTTCAAAAGCCGTGAATGGCTGCGCATCGGCACCCGTGATCTGGCCCGGCTGGGTAATGCGGCGCAAATCACAGGGGAACTTTCCGATGTGGCGGACGTCTGTCTGGAGGGTTTGTATCAGATCTGCCACGCCCGTCTGGTGGCGCGGCACGGACGTCCATGGCATCAGGATTCTGCAGGTCGCTGGCAATCCACGGGTTTCAGCCTGATCGGGGTGGGCCGGTTGGGGGGGCGGGAATTGAGCTACAGACCGGAGGTGGATCTGTTGTTTCTTTATACGGCGGAGGGGCAGGTTTTCAAGTCGCGTCCCGCCCCGGGGAAGAGCCCGCGTGCCACACTGTCCAACCACCAGTTTTTCACGGAGTTGGCCGGGGTGTTTTCGGCTGAATCGTCTCAGGTCACGCCGCAAGGCATCTTGTTTCGCATCAATTCAGGCCTGCGCCCCGAGGGTGAGGCCGGTCCGTTGTGCCGCTCGCTTGAGGGTTATGAAAATTATTATTCCCAATGGGGTCAGGTCTGGGAGGGCTTGATGTTGATCAAAGCCCGCCCAGTGGCCGGGGAAACCGGTCTGGCGGCCGAGTTTCTTGAGATGATTCAAGCCTTTCGTTACCCGAGGGCGATCGGCCCCGAGGTGCTCAGCGAGATGGGTTCACTTAAAAACCGGATCGAGACCGGTCCTCCTCCCTCCGGCGGACGGGAACGCAATGTTTATCTGGGGCGGGGCGGGCTGCGCGAGATTGAGTTCATCGCCCAAACCCAGCAGTTGTTGCAGGGGGGGCGGCAGCCCTTTTTGCAAAGCCCCCAAACCGTGGCGACTCTGGAAAAACTCGCGCGTTACCGGTTGCTCTCCCACGAGGACACTTGGGCGTTGCGCGACGCCTGTTTTTTCCTGAGGGACGTCGAGCATCGTTTGCAGTTGGATGGAGATCTGGAGAATGAGTCCATCCCCGAAGAGCCGGCGGACTGTCTGCGCCTGGCCCGGCAGATGGGGGTGAACAGCGCCGTGGAATTCGAGGCCCTGCGCTCGGCCCATACCTCCGGCGTCCGGCGTGTTTTGGATCGACTCATCAAATCCGAACCGATGCCTGCGGGAGGAGGGCTGTTTCCGCCGCGCTTTTCGGGCGAGGAATCACGCTGGAAAGAGTTTCTGGCCGGGCACTCCTTTTGCAGGCCGGAACAAGCCCTGCGCACCCTGCGGGAATTTGTTGAGGGGCCGGGCCATGCGCATGTCTCCGCTCGGACCACGGAGTTGGCTTACTTGCTTCTTCCCCGCCTTTTCGCCTTGTGCCCCCGGCCGTCCATTTCCTCCGGCCCCGTGCCGGCCAAGGCGCTATCCGATCCCGACCGGGTCGTGCAGCGGCTGGGTGAGTTCCTGACCGCCTACGGTACGCGCTCCGTCCTTTTTGAATTGTGGTATCGAAACGCCTCGGTTTTCGAGCTGCTGGTGCTCCTCTTTGACCGTTCAGAGTTTCTCGCCGAACAAGCCATCAGGACCCCGGATGTGGTGGATGAGCTGGTGGTCAGCGGTCGCTTGCGTCAGCGCAAAACGGCGGATGAAACCCTTCGCGATTTGCGTCATGGCCTGGCGGATTCCAATCAGCGGCTGTGGCTGCGCCGCTATCATCAGGCTGAACTGATGCGGATTGGGCTCAGGGATATTCTGGGTCTGGCCGAAGAGGAGCAGTATCTGATCGAACTGACAGCTCTGGCCGAGGCTTGCTTGCGCTATGCCCTCGAGGTGGTGATGCAAACCCACCACTGCAGCAGTGCGCCGTTTGCCGTTCTGGGGCTGGGCAGGCTTGCCGGCGGAGAGCTGGATTACGGATCGGATCTGGAGGTGCTTTTTGTCGCGCCGGATTCCGCGCCGCATCTGACCGCGCTGGACGGGTTTGCCCGCGAATTGCTGGGGCTGCTCTCGGAGCGGACGGAATGGGGGCTGGTCTTCAACACCAAAGCGAGGGTTTGGACTCAAGGGGGGCAGGAGCACATGGTTCAAACCCTGAGTGCCTGCCGCGACTATTATTTCCATCACGCCCCGCTTGAGGAGATTCAAGCGTTGACCCGCAGTCGGGCTGTTGCCGGGTATTTGGAGCTGGGGGAATCCTTTCAAACGTTGTCCGCGGAGGTGACCGGCCTTCAAAATCCCGCCGCCCCGCTGCCGCTGCGCTTTCCGGATTGGAAGCGGCAAATGAACGACGCTCGGGGGAGGATTGAGCGGAAACGCTTCCAAAAGGGCTGGGATGAGGGGGCAATCCAGACCGGGCGGGGTGGGCTGATGGATGCGGAATTTGTGGCCCAAGCATTGTGCCTGCAACACGGTTGGCATGACTCGGGCACGCTGCGGGTTCTGGAGCGGGCTTGTGCCGCCGGGGTGCTGCCTGAAGCCCAAAGATTGATCGGCCCTTATAGGCGGTTGCGGCGGGTCGAGGGGGTTCTGCGGAGGTGGAGTTACCAGGGGGAAACGGTCCTGCCAGAGGATCCAGCTCCCTTCTATCGTGTCGCGGTTCGGTGCGGGTTTGCCAGACCGGAGGAGTTCCGGCAGTCGCTGGCCCGTTGGCGCGCGGAAATTCGCGCGGTCTACGAGATTTTTTTCAAAGATGCCGCCGCTGGCGCTTCGCCTCGTAAAAAAACACCGCGCCGGCCGCCCCGACGTTGAGCGAGTCAACCTCCGGCGGCATTGGGATGGCGACCGCCTCGTCGCAGGCGGCCAAAACAGCGGGGGAGATGCCGTGGCCTTCACTGCCAAAGACCACGCAGCACTCGCTGGTGAAATCCGCATCGCTGAGGCTCCGCTGGTCGGTGTGGGGATGGGCGGCGATGCAGCGAATGCCGCGGGTGCGGAGATGCTGCAGGCATTGAGCCAGCGTTTGGTGATGGGCCTGGGGTTTGTCAGTCCACTGATGCCGCTGCCCGAGGCGGGCCAGTTCGATGACCGGCAGTGTGAGGATTGTCCCCATGGAATTGCGCACCGCCCGGCGGAGGAAGGGACTGGTGGAGGTTTCTCCGACGATGAGGGCTTGGACGCCAAAGGCGGCGCAGTTGCGCACCAGGGCGCCGAGGTTTTCCGCGCTGGTCAATCCGTCCACAGCCGCGAGCAAGCGCGGCGGGGCCAGTCTTTCGAGCACTTCGCTCAGCGTGGCCGGGGCGGGGATTTTACCGATGGCCAGCACGCCTTGGTAGAGCGAAAAACCCACCAACTCCTCCAGCACTTTCATGTCGGTCACCGCAAAGACCGGGAGGTCTGGTTCCCTTCGCGCTGTGAGCAGCGGGCGGTAGGATTCCAGGCGTTTTTCAGGCAATACGACGGACAGCACTTCGCATTGGCTCTCCAGCAGGCGCCGGACGACCTTGTCCCCCTCAGCAACGAAGATTCCCCGGGTTTCATGTTCGGCGGCCCGGCGCAACGTGCGGTAGGGGGCGAGTTCCGGCAGATCCAGGGAATCGATTTTGCGGATGTGAAACATGGCGGGAAATCAGCCGGCTGGGAGGCGGGTCACAAGCTCAAGGTGGGGCAGGGGGCTTGCTGGCATGCCAAGAGGGTCTGGACATGGGCGGCGCCGATTTTCTCAAGGCGTTCCGTCATCACGCGCATGGCGATTTCCGGACGGTTGCATTCGCTGCTCAAATGCCCCAGATAAAGATGTCTTAAGCCTGCGGACATGATTTCCTGGGCAGCCTGGGCGGCAGCCTCGTTGGAGAGGTGCCCGTGACGCCCGAGAATCCTCTGCTTCAAGCTCCAGGGCCGGCGCGGGCAGTCCTGCAGCATTTTCACATCGTGGTTGGACTCGAGCAGCAAAGCATGCGCCGGCCGGATGCGTTCCAAGACCAGATTGGTTGCGTGCCCCAGATCCGTGAGGAACCCGACATTGGCCGTGGGGGTGCGCACCAGGAACCCGACCGGATCCTGGGCGTCGTGGGGGATGGAAAAGGTGTCCACGAGGATGTCGCCGACTTCAAAGCTGCTGCCGGTGGCAAAAATACGCGCCTCGAATTTGAAGTTTTGTTCGAGCTGGATTTCCTCGTGTGTCAGCCGGTTGCAGTAGACCGGAATGCCTAGCTTGCGGGTAAGCATCTCCAGCCCGGCCACATGGTCGATATGTTCGTGGGTGACGAGGATGCCGGTGAGGTTTTCCGGGACCCGGCTGATGGAGGCTAGGCGCTCGCGGATCTGACGCAAGCTGAAGCCCGCATCCACCAGCAGCCGCGTCTCCCCGGTTTCGAGGTAGCTGCAATTGCCGGAGGAGCCGCTGCCTAGAATGGTGAGTTGAACGGCCACGGCGCACCTTAAGCCGGCGCCCGCGGCCGGGCAATGTTTTTCAAAGCCCTGTTTGGCGGGGCGATTTTGATGCGGATCCAGCCTCAAACTCTGCTTCATGTAAGGTGAATATCAATCCGCTCAAAGGGCCTTTCCCCGCTTGGCGGGGAATGGCTCAACTTGTAATCGGAAACCGGTTTTCTCTTTCCGCCCAAGCAGGGGAAACCCTGAAAGCCGTTTCACCGCGGACATTCCGATATAAAAGACACAAGCCGTTCATGATAACTTATTTGCTCTTGATGCTTACGGGAGGATTCGGTGGATTTCCTGAATTTGGCCCACGGGGGTGGAGCCCCAAGAGGCTCCGCTTTGCCGGTGCTCACCGCATCAAGGATCGGCGGCAAAATGTTTGTTTTGGGAGAGCGATGCTAGAAGGGACCCACGTTCCAGCCGTGGCGATAGGCTCGCTTGAGGTAGCGGTTGGCCTCGGAATCGTTGGTGATTTTCATGCGGTTGTGGTTCCACTCGAGCTTCTTTCCAGGCCGGCGGATGGCGACGGTGCCCAGGAGTATGGCCTCGGTCATGGGCCCGGTTTGCGCGAAATGAGATTCGGTTTTCTCGCCGCCCAGGCAGGCATCGGCGAAATGGTGGTAATGGTTGCGCGAGGCCAGCTCGGGGCGTTGGACTGAGGCGAACTTTCGTTCCGGCAAGAGCTGCGGCGCATGTTGGTGGGGGATCAGAAGCGCCCCCTCGGTGCCGATGAGCATGGAAGACTCAACCGGGTATTCGCTCAGATCGTCCGAGTAAAGTTTGCGGATATGGTCCGGTGGAAAATATTCACCGTCGAACCACTCAAGCGTGAGCTGGTTGCCCTCGATCTTGTCGTTGCCGGGGAAGGTCCAAGTGATGTGGTTGCTCTGGGGCCAGTTGTCGGCGCGCCGGGCAGGGGAGTTCTTCCAGGATTCCTGAACTTCCGCCTGGACATTGATGGGGGCTTTTAATTCCAAGCCTTTCCATACGGCATCAAAAATATGGCATCCGATGTCGCCCGACCAGCCGGTGCCGAAATCCTGCCAGCAGCGCCACTTTGCGGGATGATAGACTTCCGGGGCGAAGGCGCGTGCCGGAGCGCTGCCCAGCCATAACTCCCAGTTCAGGGTTTCGGGTGCCTTGGCCGCAGCCTCGGGCCGGGGGCCGGTGAGACGATAGCCTTCGATTCCCGGGCGGTTGGAGCAGAGATAGGCGTGTTTGATTTTCCCAATCCGGCCCTCTTTGAGCCATTGAACCGCTCTCCGGTCATGGATGGTCGAGGCTATCTGTGTTCCCAGCTGGGTGATGACGCCCTGTTTGAGGGAAGCCTCGGTGAGTACGCGTACTTCGGCGACGTCGTGGCACAGGGGTTTTTGGCAATAAACATGTTTGCCGCGCTGGATGGCGCTATAGGCCGCTGAAAAATGCGTGTGGTCCGGAACCGCCACGTTTACGGAATCAATCCGGTCCCCCTCCTTCTCAAGCAATTCGCGCCAGTCGGAATAGAGGCGTGCCCCGGGCACCAGTTTGGCAGCCGCGTTAAGTGTGTTGGAGTCCACGTCGCACAGGGCGACGATCTGAAGCCGCTTGTGCTGGAGGAAATTCTGTAAATCCACCCCACCCATGCCGCCGACGCCGATGCAGGCGTGCTGGAGTTTGGTGTCGGGTGTGGTTGGTTTGGCATGTTTTTTTTTGATCTGGCCGGAAACCAGCACGGGGGCCGCCACCGAGGCGGCAGCGGCGGCGCGGATGAAAGCGCGCCGGGTCCAAGGCCGGGTTGGATCAAAGTTGAGTCTTGGTTTTGGCGTTGGATTCATTTGGTTTATAGATCAGTTCCGCAATCCTCATTACAGTTTTCAAGGGTGTTTTGATCGGGAATTTAGCGGTGGTTGATGGTTTAGAGTGCCCCAAAGGAGAGGCGTTGCACAAGGTTTTTTCTTGGGGGATTTGCGCGCTGGAATCATTAGGGAGTCACGGCGCACTCAGCCGACTTTATCCAATAGGGCTTTGCGGCAGCGCCGGCACCGCGGATGTGGCTGCCATTCCTGTTGGCTTTTGTTTTTCCAGGATTTGGAGGGCATAGCGGTTAGATTGCGCGTCATAATCCTCCTCTTGCACGATTGGCTTGGGCTTTCCCTACTCGGTTCGTGGTCCGTGGGCCCTTGATCCTTGCCTTAGTTTCAAGCGCCGGAGGAGCGGCCTTTCTATAGATCCGCATCCATCCAAAAAATCCTCCCCAGCCCCGTAGGGGCGGCAGGGTGCGGCAAAGCGGCAAGCGGTAAGGGCGAAGAACACGCGCAAAATAAATTGGATTTGCTTCGGTTGCTCATCCGTCGTTTGTGCCGCTCCTCTGGAGCTTCAAGAAAGCCACTTTAGCCACGAAGTCCCGGTTGGCACCTATGACCGCCTCAACCCTATTGGGGGGAACCCGCAGCTCATTCGCCCAAAATGAGCACCTGACCGCCGTGGACGGAGACGTAATCAGCGGTATCCAGTCGCAGGTGAAACCGGCGATCTTTTTTTGCAGGCAGACATGGCTAGATAACCCCATAAAGGTGTCGTGAAGACATACCCATTTATGGTCGTCGCTAATGGTTGCCCCCAGACCGGCCTACAGTCTTCACCAAGAGTAGTGGACCTTGTAAGTCACGACCTTTTCCTCGTCCGGTCTGACGGTGACACGGAACTCGATGGTCTGGGCGTCGGTTTTCTTGAACGCATCGGACCCCTCCAGGATTTGCCAGTTGCTCCACCGGTAGAGGTGTTCCACCACCCGGATAGAGACGGATTCCTTTTTGCGGTTGCGCAGCTTCAGGGCAAAGGTTTCATCCATCCACTTTTGCGCGTTGTCTGTCCGGAAATCGGTCTGCCGTCGTTCCCCTGTCAGATCGAAGGATGTGCCGGTGGTGACGCGAATGGTTTCGTTGCGGGGCGTGTGATCGATCTGATCCTCCCCGGTGAACTCAAGTTGGCCGTCGTCGTTGCGGCGATAAAAGCGCAGTTTGCCTTTGGGCAGGGCAATGCCAAGGTGGTTGGATTCCGCGTTGACCAGTTCGCGGGTGATCATAATTTTCCGGTTGCCCTCCCGGCCATAACCCGGGTCGTTGTTCAGTCCGCCATAAAACCGGTTGGCACTCGCGCCATCGAACACATAGATCACCGGGGCTATGACGCCGGCGGCCCGCACGAACTCAACCTGCTTGGTCTGATGATCGCGCAGCGTGGCGGGGTGGGGTAGCGAGTAGAGGTGGAACTCATCAAAGGCCTTCTCGGTCACCACCGACTTGTCCATCACCGCTCCCCCCAAAACCCGCATGGCCATGACCCGGGGTTGGGGTTCGATCTTGTTCACATCCCCGGCCATCAGTTTTATCCTCGCATCCCGGAACGCACTGCCGCTCTGGTTGTTCATCGTGATCCAGCCGATCCAATCGACGGTGTTGCCTTTCTCCGGAGCGACCAGGTTGTAGGCCGCCTCCCAGGAGAATCCGCCCGTGACATAACCGATCTCGGCGTCGAAGCGGACCGCCCGGGCCGATTGAATACGCCAGTTAAAAGAGGGTTTGAGGATGGTGTCGTCGCCGAGGTTGGGGAAGAGAGGCAGGCCGGGCAGGGTGAACTGGAGTTTGCCGTCGACCTCGATGACGGGTTGTTCGGAGCCTGCGCCCGGAACGTAGCCGCTGCGAAGGATTTTGCCGGCGATGATGCAACGCACCTGGGTGTTGTCCTTCATGCGGACGCTTTCAAAATCAATCGTTTTGCCCTCGAAAAATGAAAGCAGCAACTCCTGCGATACGGGGTCGTTGCGGTAATCCTGCTCCAGGATCTGGAATGCAATCTTGTCTGCGGGATCGCGCAGGATCACCGAGTCGGGCTCAACGTGTGCCGTTGCGCCGCCATAGCGGATTTCGTTGAGGCCGGCTTTAAGGTCGAGCGGCACGCTGTCACGCACCACGGCGAAGTTCTGGTTGTAGATCGTGAGGGATGGCGAAGCTAGGAGTGTGCTGGAGGCAATCGCACAGGTTTGGGCAAGGCAGAGCAGGATTCGGTTCATGGCGTTCTATGAAATGGTTTGACCGGGTTCGGCGCACTCCGGACTGATCATGAGCGAACTTTACCCCCGGTCAAAATGGGAGGCGAGGGTTTTTTTGGAGCGCGGCACGGCGCTGCGCCCCTTTTTATGCGGCACGGCTTGACACGGGGCGGCTTCCCGCAAATGGTGAGGGCCGCAAATGAAGATGAGCCGATGGATCAAAGAACTCTCCTGGATATTTCTGGGGGCTCTGGCGGTTTATATCCTCGCCTATAAGGGGATTGAAGGGCGCCGGACCCAGGACGGGCCTTGGCAGGTTTGTTTCACCAACCAGCCCGGCGGATCGGCCTTGATACACATTAATCAGCCCGGCATCGGAATCACCAACGTCCTGATTTCATTTCCGGACTGCGTGGTTTCGGCCGCCAGTTTCATGGGAATGCCGCTGTTTGACCAAGCCCGGACGGTGCCGTTTGCGGCCGGATTCGGCCGGTGCGTTTTTCAGGATGCCGTTTCGATGCCGGGTACAATCGTGCTCGAAGTGTTCGGTCACGAGATTCAGCTTTTGCCTCGTGTCTTGACCATAGATAAAAAAGAACAACCTTGGAAATCAGGGTCTACGATCACGCTATATGCTCTCAGGCCTGGAAAATAAGTGGGTGTTGATCACGGGCGCGTCCAGCGGCTTTGGTGCGGCTGCGGCTCGGGCCTTTGGCGAGGCCGGTTGCAGGCTGCTCCTGGGCGCACGGCGCTTGGATCGGTTGGAAGATGTGGCTGCGGAGGCGCGCCAGGCCGGTTCCCCGGAGGTCGGCGTGCAGGTTTTGGACGTTTCTAACACGCCGAGCGTGGAGGCTTTCACCGCCTGGGTCCGGGGCCGGACGGATCGGGTGGATGTGCTTGTGAACAACGCCGGCGGGGCCCAGGGTTTGAACAGCGTGGCCGAAGGGGTGGATGCCGATTGGGAAACCATGCTGCAGACCAATGTGCTTGGGGTGCTGCGGATGACCCGGGCCGTTCTGCCGCTGCTGCCTCGCGATGCAGGGGCCACCATCCTTAATATCGGATCCATTGCCGGGCATGTCGCTTATGAGGGGGGCGCGGCTTATTGCGCCGCCAAGGCCGGCGAACTGCAGATCACCCGGGCCCTGCGCCTGGAATTAAACGGCACCGGTATCCGCGTCAGCACGGTGGATCCCGGGTTGGCGGAGACGGAATTCTCGCTGGTGCGGTTCAAGGGGGATGCTGCGCGCGCCAAAAAGGTTTATGAGGGAATGCAAGCGCTGACGGCGCGGGATGTGGCGGAGATTCTCGTCTGGGTGGCCGGTCGTCCGGCGCATGTAAATATTGATGAGCTGCTGGTCAAGCCGGTGGATCAGGCCGCAATCCATAAAGTCCACCGGCGTCCGGTCTGAAAACAGCCTGTTGAAACCGAATTTTGCGTGGGGTTTCCAGCACCCCGGAAGCTTAACGGTGAAAAAGGGCTTGGCGCCTTGGATCTAACGACCACAATTGGCGCGCCACAGTAGAATCCCACCCACAGCCTGAAAAAGTAAATTGGGCACCCATATCAGCAGATGGGGGGAAAACTGGGGGCGGGTGGAGAGGGACTCCGCAAGCAGAGTCAGCGCATAATACAGCGCCACCAGACCAAGTCCGATCGCGGCACCGATGTTGGTCTCGCGCCGCTGGACCCGGATTCCCAGAGGAATGCCGATGAGGGTGAACCCGAAGCAAGCAAAGGAAAAAGCCAGCTCGCGGCTCATCTGCGTGCGGATCTTGCTGGCCAGGCCCAGCCGGACTTTTTCTGGAAGCGCGGTTTGGCGCTCGTTCTCCGCCAGTTCGCCTTGGAGCTGCTCGAAAGTCATGTCGTAGAGGCTCGGTTTGCCCGCGCTTTTCCTCGCATCACTGAGGTCCAGACGGTAAGGCACCTCGCCGGCCGTGATCGCCAGATCGCCGCGCAGGTAAATGATCGAGGCGTCATAAAGATGAAGCAGGATTTGTTTGCGGGCGGTATCATGCTCGATCCGCCCGCGTGGGGCCTGGATAGTTTTTGCGACGTTGGTTTCATTTTCCAGTTCGCAAACGAGAATGTCTTGCAGCTCCTGATTGCGGTTTTTGCCAAGATAAAAAATGTAGCCGGGGAAATCCTTGATGGGGCGTCCCTCGGGCAGTTGGAGGTTGGCCAGAGAGAGTCGCATCCGGTTGCGCAGATGGTTGTATTCAACCCGGCAGCGCGGGGCGATCTCCAGATTGATCGCCGCGCTGAGGATGCTCAACATCAGGCCCGCCAGCAAGACGGGCGCGATCAACGCCAGAAGGCTCACCCCGCTGGCGCGAGCGGCGGTCAGTTCCTGATCGGCGCTGAAGCGGCCGAAGACCAGCAGTGTGGCGGTGAGCAGCCCCATGGGCAGGGCGAAGGCCCAGACATAGGGGATGAGCAGGGCGAAAGCCTCAGCCACCAGACTGAACTGGGCCTGATGATTGATGAGCAACGGAAGGACCTCGCGGAGGATATTCACCAGCAGCAGGACGAAGGTAAAGACCCCGGCCGTCATCACGGTGGAGACGGCGACCTGGCGCAGTAAATATTGATGCAATGTTTTCAATCGGTTTACGGGCGCATCGTTCGGGCATCCCCTGCGCCAGAACAGGAGAATGCGACAGCACGGGCCGGTGTCAAGGAGGCTTGCGCTTTGGCGCAGCGTGACGGATGAACCGGCAAGGTTTTTTTGGCAACCGTTCAGACAAAAGGCGGCGAAAAAGCGGTTTGATAAACTGTGATCATACAGGGTTTACGGATCGCCGTATCTCCTGCAGGAAGCCTTTTTGGGTTGGGGTTTTACAGCGGAAGAGCAGGGGGCAAAGGGTGGGGTCCCGGCACTGCGGCCAGCAGCCGTTTTTCCGATTCGGATCCGCACAAAACCGGGGACAGTATCTATCCGGAGGAATGGTTGAAAAAAGGCCGGAAAGGAGCTTCCTTTCCGGCCTGGTTCAGTTCCCATGTAAGGATGGATCAACCGGTGGAGACCACGAGGCTTTGGGGGTCCTTTTGTATCTGTATCTTGTTGCTGGCTTGCGATTTGGGGACGCGCTTTTATCCGGTGCGCTTGCGGAGTGCGCCCGGAGACGGGCGCACTTCCAAGAAACGAAGGGTTGGAGGAAATCTGCGGCAGGCTCCTGCCGACGGATGGTTTCGAGTCTGAAATCAGTTAGGCGCCAGAGGGGTGCAGGATTGAAGCGCTGAAAGCCAAATTCTCGCCAATGGCCCACCAACGCCAAGTGCTTAAACAGGGGTCAGGGCCTGCTTGACTGCGGAGAGCAGATCCTGACTTGTAAAAGGTTTTTGAAGAAAGCCGATGTTTTCGCCCTGACCCATGGGCCGTACGAAGCCACTCATGCAGATCACCCGGATGCTGGGAGAGAGTTTGCAAACCTCATCGGCCAGTTCCCGGCCGCTCATGGACGGCATAACCAGATCGGTTAGCAGCAGGTCTGGCGGGGTCTGTTCCTGTGAAATGATTTCCAGAGCCTTTTGGCCGCTGGCGGCGGTCAGAACCCGGTAACCATAGGCGGTGAGCACTGTTCGCCCCATGGTAAGCAACAACTCCTCGTCATCGACAATCAGCACGGTTTCATGGCCTTTGAGATTGTCGGTGCGCGGGGTGGATTCCCGGGCAAAGGTTTTCTCGGCGGGCAGGTAAACCCTCACCGAGGTGCCGCCGCCCGGCTGGCTGGAGATGGCGACGCCGCCGGCATGGTTGGTGATGATGCCGTAGACCAAGGCCAGGCCCAGTCCCCGGTGATTGCCTCGTTGCTTGGTGGTGAAGAAAGGCTCGAACACGCGAGGCATTAGATCGGGCGGGATACCGCAGCCTGTATCACTGATCTCCACGCAAACATAGTTGCCGGTGGCCAGCCGCAGGTTGCGGTCCTGGGCATCCTCGGTCAGTTCGAGATTCCGGGTTTGGATGGTAATACGGCCCGGGCCGGTGAGGGACTCGAAGGCGTTTTCAAGAAGCTTGACCAAAGCCTGTTGCATTTTAGCCTCGTCAAACCGGACGGCAAACAACTGGCGGCCGGGTTCCAGACGCCATTCGGCTTTGCCACCGCAGGAGTTTTGGAGAAGCGCCACCGCGCTTTGAACCACGGTGTTCAAATTTCCGGCACCCGGACCGCGGGGAGCACTATCCACCCGGCTGAAGGCGGCAAGGTCGTTGGCGGTTTCCGCTGCGCGATGAGCCGATTTCTCCACCTCCACCAGCGAGTGACGCCAGGGATGATCGGGTGACACTTGGCTCAGAAGCAGCGAGGTGTGTCCCAAAATGCCCGTCAGCGCGTTGTTGAAATCCAGGGACACGGTCCGGGCCAGTTGCAGGGCGCAATCGAGTTTCTGTTTCTGGGCGAGGTTGAATTCCGATCCGGACTTGCCATTTGTCGCCGGAACGGCCTCCGGCAAGACTTGCAGTAGGAAAAACTTGAGGCCCTCGCGCTGGAAGATGCAGATCGACACCGGGAAGTCGGCCAGGTTACCCTTGACGGTCTTGAGTTTGAGGGAGATGCGGCTGGACGGAGACCTTTCCCACTGCGCAAGAAAGTCCCGGGAGCTCAGGGGGGAGTCCACCGGCCAAAGAGACGCCAGCGGAACCGGTCCGCTGCCTGTCAGGGCGAAGGTCTCACTCGCCGCCGGGTTGGAGCTCAGGATGGTGCCTGAGCTGTCCAGCAGCAGCGCCGGCCAGCCCGCATTTCCAAAAACGAAAATCTCATCTGCGTTCATTGCCAATATACCGCCCCGCAAACTAAGGGTTCAGCGGCCTTTCTCAATGGAATTCTTTCACGCTCCGCTCCGACTTGCCGTTCCATGCAGTTGACCAAACGCCAACCCGATCGGAGCCGTCGATAAAAATCCAGCGTTTACTTGACTCTGTGTTAAGCCTGCAATCAAACCTGATTGCGGGCGGAGATTTCGGGAGGGGGTCCGAGAATTACGGCCGTTTGTGCCGCATGCTTGCGCTCGGTATCGGAGGCTGTCAGAGCTGAACCGTGACCCGCCAAAGCCGGGTGTTTGAGATTGTTTGTTTTTTAAAAAGGCAGCAAAAAGCCCGAAGGAAAATCCTTCGGGCTTTCGAGAAGTCGGTGCCGCTAACAGAGTTCAGGGCAAAACGTGGGCATTGACCGACAAGGATCCGGCGATTTTGCAGACAGGTGTGGTAATCAGGCTGCCCACAGTATAGCTGCTGGCGAAAGCCTTGAGGGAGTCCTGAGGACAGAAACAGTCACTCAAGGAGCCGTTGCTGCCGCGGCCGATGTACGACTGCACATTGGCGGAAGTTGGCGAGGAAGAGGGTTTCTGGTTGGTCTCCAAGGCCCACTGTTGTTTGGCGGCGTCAATCTGGCGCAGGTTGTTGATGCAGGCATTCTGCTGGGCGCTGGTGCGAGCCTTCACGAAATTCGGGATGGCGATGGCAGCCAGAAGGCCGATGATGGCCACGACGATCATGATTTCGACCAGGGTGAATCCGGCTTTGCGGGATGTTTTGATTTTCATATCTGTTTTTCTTTTCGTTTTTACTGCGCGTGAACTTTGCAGCAGTTTTTTATTAGTTCATTGTGCGTTCACGTTCTGCTGATCTGCTGCGACAACATCACGTTAAAAGCAACCCGCATGCCATCTGGTTTTTTCAATCATTAAAAGGCGGGCAGGGGGGGGACTGTCGCAATTCGGAACTACTACTGTCTTGCTGTGGGTTTTTCCCGTCCCGAAAATGGATTTCCAGGGGCGGGTTAAATAAAAAGCCCGAAGCACTGGCTCCGGGCTTTCAATCACCCCTGGCCCGTTAAGGCAGGATGTGTGAGGATGACTGGATTTGACAAACCGGGGCGGTGGTCAGGTTTCCGATGGTATAACTGGAGGCAAACGATTTAGCGCTGTCTTGGGGGCAGAAGCATTGGCTCACCGAACCAATGCTGCCACGCCCCAGATAAGCCTGAATGTTGACCGAGGTCGGAGTGACGCTGGGTTTCTGACTGGTCTCCAGGGCCCATTGTTGTTTGGCGGCATCAATCTGCCTCAGGTTGTTGATACAGGCATTTTTCTGGGCGGTCGTTCGCGCCTGCACGAAGTTAGGAATCGCTATGGCAGCCAAAAGGCCGATGATGGCCACAACGATCATGATTTCAACCAGCGTAAAGCCGGCTTTGCGCGGTGTTCGGATTTTCATATGTTTATTTTTTACGAAGCCTCTGGCTCCTGAGATATCTTCGACCGTTACCACCGGAAGTTTAATTTTTTGCGGGACCTCAGTGAATCTACAAGACGGTCTGGAGTCGACGGCATGATCCGACAGGGCGTGTTTTGAATATAACATATATTGTGCGGCGTATATTAGCGCACAAAAAAGAAGGCTCTGACGTGGGTTGCTCGATCAGTGGATCATGCAGTTCCATCCGAAGCGTTTTGATATGGGCCAGTAGACCAAGTGGGCCCGACCGATGACGTTCTGCGCCGGAAAATCACCCCAGAACCGCGAATCCAAACTGTTCATCGTGTTGTCTCCCATCACCATGAAGTGGTTCTCGGAGATCTTGTAGGTGGCGGTGCCGTCCGGGAAAAAGGCCATATGCTGTCCTGACATTGTGGAATTGACGTGGCCGGAAAAACGGCTCTCCCGGGGGCCGGTTTCAGGGGGGAATGAATAAACCCTGTCAAAATGGGGTGTGGCTGCATCCAGCCGGTGCCCATCGACCAACAGATGCCGGTCGTCGGGCACCTGCAACGTTTCACCGCCCAAGCCGACCAGCCGCTTTATATAAAACTCGCCTTGCGGCAATCCCTCAATCCCTTTGGTCTCAAACACCACAATTTCGCCGCGCTTGGGTGCGCGGAAGTTGTAGGTAAACCGATCCACGAACAAATGATCCCCGGCGCTGACCCGCAGATTGATAATGTCCTCGCCCTGGCGGAATTCCTGACCGGGTTGCAGTCCGGCGCGCTGCTCCAGAGTGGCTGTTCCGTAATCTGGCGGGAACCAGAGCGTATAGACCTTACCGGCAAAATGAACTTTCTGGTAAATGCTGAAAATCAGCAGGCGGAAGGGTTGCTCGGCACCTTCAAAAACGCCGTCTTGGCCGGCTTTCAATTGGAGATAGGAGTCGCCAGCAAACCATGAAAGCACCCGGTCCATGCCGGAGGGGATCCCACCCTCGGGGTTGCGTATATAATTCTGGGAATTCACCCCAAAGAGGGTCGGCTGCATGGAGCCGGTGGGGATCTTGAAAGGCTGAAGAAAAAAGGTGCGGATGCCCATGGCCACGGCTAGAGCAACCAGCAACACCTCCACATTTTCGCGCCACGCCGAGTAGGGATAGGGCTTGATCCATTTGTTGGCGACTGTTTCCAACGTTGCCATCTGTGTTTCGATCTCTGGTTTCCCCCCCGAGGCGGCGGCTTGTTTGAGCCCCTGGATCGCTGCGGTCACCTCATTCACAGCCTGAGGTGCCAGCAGGTCGCGCTGATGATCCACCAGTTTTTGAACGTGTTTGGCCATGGTCAGGGCATGGCGTGCGGTCCGTGAGAAAAGCCAGTTTAAGATCATAAGATGCGCGCTAAGTGGAATCTATGCCTTGAGCACCTCGATGAAGGCCTCTTGGGGAATATTGACGGTTCCAAAGGCCTTCATGCGTTTCTTGCCCTCCTTCTGCTTCTCAAGGAGCTTGCGCTTGCGCGAGATGTCGCCCCCGTAACACTTGGCTGTCACATCCTTGCGCATGGCGCTCACGGATTCCGATGCGATGACCTTTCCGCCGATCGCCGCCTGGATTTTGACCTGATATTGCTGATTGGGGATGACCTCTTTGAGCTTGGCTGCCAGAATGCGCCCCCTGCTCTCCGCCTTGGATCGATGCACGATGCAGGAGAACGCGTCCATGGGCTCGGCGTTGACCAGCATGTCCAGCTTGACCATGTCGGATTCCATGTCGCCGTCGAACTCGTAATCCATGGAGCCGAATCCCCGGGTGATGCTTTTAATCCGGTCGTGAAAGTCGATGAGAATCTCGTTGAGCGGGAGACGGGTTGTAAGCATCACGCGTCGCACATCGAGGGTTTCCGTGTGATCCACCGCGCCGCGCTTTTCCGAAATCAAGGACATCAGATCCCCAATGTTTTCGTTGGGGCAGATTACAAACGCTTTGACCATGGGCTCCTCGATCCTCTCAATGTGGCTGGGGTCGGGCATGAACACCGGATTGTCCACGAGCTTCACCGTGCCGTCGCTCAGAGTGACCTTGTAGATGACGCTCGGATAAGTGGCGATGATATCCATGCCGTATTCGCGGCGCAGCCGTTCCTGGACGATTTCCAGATGCAGCAACCCGAGGAAGCCGCAGCGGAATCCGAAGCCCAGCGCGATGGAGCTTTCCGACGAATAGACAAAGGCCGAGTCGTTGAGCTGCAACTTCCCCATGTTCGCCTTCAGCGCCTCATAGTCGGCGGTGTTGATGGGATAAATCCCGCTGAAAACCATCGGATGGATTTCCTTGAACCCGGGCAGAACACTCGACGGGTTGCGTGAATCGGTCACCGTGTCGCCCATTTTCACTTCTTTGGGCGACTTGATATTGGCGGTGAAATACCCCGTCTCGCCGACCTCAAGTTTGTCGCGCGCATAGGGCTTGGGATTGAAGCTGCCGACTTCCTTGACCTCAACGGTCTTGCCGGAGTGGAGCAGCTTGACCATCTGGCCGGCCTTGAGTTCGCCGTTGAAAACCCGGACGTGGGTTACAACGCCTTTGTAAGTGTCGAAATACGAGTCGAAACCCAGCGCTTGCAAGGAGGGTTCGCCCGTTGGTTTGGGTGGTGGAATACGTTCGACCACCGCCTCCAGAATCTCCTCGATACCGATGCCCTGTTTGGCGCTGGCCAACACCGCGGTGTCCGCCGGAATAGCCAGAATGTCCTCCAGCTGCTGCCGGGCCTGATCGATGTTGGCATGCGGCAAATCGATCTTATTGATGACCGGAATGATCGTCAGGTTCTGTTTCATCGCCAGATGCACGTTGGCGACTGTTTGAGCCTCAACACCTTGAGCCGCGTCGATGATCAGCAGAGCCCCTTCGCAGGCGCTCAGGCTTCGAGAGACCTCATAGGAGAAATCCACATGCCCGGGAGTGTCGATGAGGTTCAGCTCGTAGGTCTCGCCGTTTTTGGCCTTGTAGAGCATGGTGACCGGATGCGCCTTGATGGTGATGCCCCGTTCGCGTTCCAAATCCATGGCGTCGAGCAACTGGTCTGACATGTCGCGCGTGGCAATGGTGCCGGTGCGGTGCAGCAACCGGTCGGAGAGCGTGGTTTTCCCATGGTCGATATGGGCAATGATGCTGAAATTTCTAATGTGTGCGGCGTCCATCTCAATAAATAACTTCTAGTCCCCCAGAATAGGAGGATTACCCCTGAAGAAAAGGAAATTTCCTGCGGCCCCGCTCCGGTCCCAATCATGAACGAGCCACCGGCAGACCAATCCGACTTTGTCCGGATCTGGCTTTGCGGCAGCGCCGGCGCCGCGGATGTGGCTGCCAGTGACTGTTGGCTTTTTTACAGGATTCGGAAGGCATGGCGGGTCAATTGCGCCTCAAAACCCTCCTCTTGCACGATTGGCTTGGGCTTTCCGTATAGGTGGCGTTACCCCTTGCCTCGCCCAAAGTAGCAGCTGACCACCGTGAGCGGGGCGTTTGACGCAGTTCACACGGCCGGCGGTCCCCTGCCCGGCTCCCTACTCAGCGTTTCAGGAACTTGGCCACCGCTTCAGTACGGGTGCGAACTTGGAGTTTTTCATAGATACGGCGCACGTAGGTATGGACGGTTTCGTAGCTGATCCCGAGCTTTTCGGCGATTTCCTTGTAAAGAAAGCCTTGGGCCAGATGGTCGAGCACCTGCTGCTCGCGCTCGGAGAGGTTTTCCGTGGGCGGCACCGAGGGAGCGCTTTGCTGGAAAGAGGAGACCACCTTGCGGGCAATATGCGTGGTCATCGGCGAACCACCGCGTTGCACCTCGCGAATGGCTTCCAGAAGCTGGGCTTGAGGCGTGCGTTTGAGCATGTAGCCCGTCGCCCCGGCCGCCAGCGCGCTGAAGATGTTCTCCGTGTCCTCGTAGGCCGTGAGCATCATCACCAGGACTTTGGGCATGACCTGTTTGAGTTGCCTGACGCATTCGATTCCATTGATGCCGGGCAGGTTGATGTCCATGAGCACCACTTCGGGCTGGTCCCGGGGCAGCCCCTTGAGGGCATCTTCTGCGCTGGGATAGTCGCTGATGAATTGGAAGCCCTCGGCCCGGCTGAGCACGCGTGCCAGAGTTCCTCGCAGCTTGTCGTTGTCCTCGACGATGGAAACAGTGATGGGCATAAGATGTGTTTAAGGGGAGTGAATGGGAATGGTTAGTCGGACAAGGGTCCCCTGCCCCGCGCCGGGAGTGACCTCGAAGTTGCCGCCGATTTCTTCAAGCCGTTTGCGCATATTGCGCAAGCCGTTGCGGCCTTTTTGTTCGGCCCCGGGACTCATTCCGCGGCCGTTATCCTCGATCTCAAGGATGCAGCGATACGCTTCCATCCGTAGCCGGATCCAGGCCGAATCGGCTTGGGCATGTTTGACGACATTGTTCACGGATTCCTTGAAGGCAAGGAAGACGTTGTGGCGCACCTCGGGGGCCAGGGTCAGGGAGGGCAATTGTGGCGGCAGCTCCAGCCGGTAGCGGATGTCGGCTAGGGCTAAAAACTCCTGGGCGTACTTACAGGCGTAATTCACGAGCCCTTCCAGAGTGTCGTTCAAGGGATTAACGGCCCACACAATCTCATCAAGCGCCCCGCTTGTCTCCCGGGCGGTCTGGGAAATCTGACGCGCATGGTCTTCCACGTCGGCGGGCGAATCTTTGTCGCTCTGGGCCAACTCACCCAGCAGGGCCACCTGCGTGAGGTTGGCTCCGAGCTGATCATGCAGGTCGCGGGCGATGCGGGCCCGCTCCGACTCCAGCATTTCCTGCTGCTTGAGCAACTGCAACTGGCGCTGCAGCCGCTGGGTGGAGAGCAGGTAGACCGTGGCGACCACCCCGGCCAGCAGGGCGGCAATGACGCCCCCACGGAACGCTGTAGTCTGCCAGAAGGCCGGCAGCACCGTGACGCGCAGCGAGGTGGATGACTCGCTCCAAACGCCGTCTTCGTTGCAGGCCCGCACATGGAAGTCATAGCGGTCAGGCGGCAATTTGGGAAAGGAGGCCACACGACGGTTGCTGGCCTTGGGCCATGCAGATTCAAATCCCTCCAAGCGGTAGCGGAAAAGAGCCCGCTCCGGTGCCGAAAGGTTGAGGGCCGAGTAGCGAATCTCAAGGTGCTCCTTCCCGGGGGGCACGCTCACGCCTGAAATGGAGCCTGGGCAAAGTTGGTTGGTCAGCAGCTCCTCGTTTTCAAGCAGGACTGACTCGATCATGACTGGAGGGGGGTTGGTGTTGGGCCTGAGCTGGGCCGGGTTCACAGAGACCAGTCCCTTGATTGTGGGAAACCAAAGACTCCCATCCTTGGTCCGGCAGGCTGCGGGCTGGGAACCTTGGCTACATTCGCTGGTGGGCAGTCCGTCAGCCCCGTTAAAGACCCGGCACGGCAGGGGCTCCACCCTGGCCTGCGCCAAGCGGTTCAAATTATTTTTCGAGACCTTCATCAAACCGGCGTTCGAACCGATCCACAGATTGTCCTGGCCGTCCTCTAACAGATAATCAATCCCGTTGCTGGCAAGGCCGTCGCCGGTGGTGTAGACGGTCCATTGCCCCTTGCAAAAACACACCAGCCCGCTGCTGGTTCCAATCCACAGGCACCCCTTGTCATCCATTAGCAGCGCGGAGATTTCATCGCAGGGCAGTCCCCGGGGTTGTTTGCGATAGGTTGTGAACTTTCCGTCGCGCAGGCGGTTGAGTCCCCCTTGCTCCGTGCCGATCCACAGGCTGCCTTGGGCATCCTCGGCAATGGCCTGGACACTGTCGGCTGAGAGGCCCTGGCGTGTCGTGTAGAGTTGCGGAGTTGGGCCCCAGCCAACCAGTCCCCGTTGCGTTCCCAGCCAAAGCCGTCCGTTATGATCCTGAAAGATCGCGGTAATTGAGCCAAACCCCTCGGACCCGGCGAAGCGCTTGAAGGCCGCCCCCTCTTTCACATAGAGCCCGCCTAGAGTTGTTCCGACCCAGACGGTGTTGTCCCGGTCGACAAAGACCGAGCGCACGTAAGGATTCTGGCGGCCGGGTTCCAGATCAAATTGGCTGAGGACACCGGATTGAAGATGGTTTAGCTTGCCCCCGAAAACCCCGAACCATACCCCCCCTTGGCCGTCATCGCAAACCGATGTCAGGGTCAACCCTAGGGATCCTTCGGCGACCTGAAAGGTCTTTTTCTTGAGGCGGTTCAAACCGCCGCCGTCCGTCCCGGCCCACACATTCCCCTCGCGGTCAACGCAGACTGAGAGCACCGTGTTGTGCGAAAGCCCCTCAGATGTGGAGATCCGGATGGCCTTGCCCAGAGCATCGTAACAGAACAAACCCGCATCCTGAGTGCCCACAATCAGATTCCCCTCCAGATCTTCGCAGGCGCATTTGACCTGCCCTTCCCCCCAAGGATAAGGGCCAAGATCCCGCTCCAACTCAGGTCCTTTCCATTTGCCGATGCGGCCGTCTGCCATCCGCCAATATCCGCCGGAACGGCTGGCAAGCAGGAAATCCAGATGTTTTACCGGCAGGGTCTCTTGGACCACCAGCGCGCCCAGTCCCGCCTGAGTTGAGAGTCCCAGCAAACTGCCGCCGGTCCCAAGCCAGAGCATGCCCGAACTCTCACTCATCACCGGCCGGAATCGGCCATTAATGCTTTCCAAGCGGTTGCTCGCATAGCGGGCCAATTCGCCATCCGCCGTGTTTAACCAGAC
Organism: uncultured Verrucomicrobiota bacterium; assembly: GCA_903873415.1. Lineage (GTDB taxonomy): Bacteria > Verrucomicrobiota > Verrucomicrobiia > Limisphaerales > CAIQOK01 > CAIQOK01. Next base: position 30,200 of record CAIQOK010000121.1, read on the forward strand.
AACGCCATTGGTATCCTCACACGTAAATCCCAGCACGCCCCCCCGCCGCCCGGTCCCCAGGTCCAGATGCCGGAAGCCCCCGCTCTTATCAATCACCGTGATGCCGGCCGGATCGGTGCCGATCCAGAGGTTTTGCCGGCTATCTTCAAAGATGTGCACCACTTTGCGCCCGCCCAATTCGGGGTTGCTGACTTCGTCAAAAACCGTGAAACGCAGGCCGTCAAAACGCACCAGGCCATTGAGCGTGCCTAGCCATAAATAGCCCTGACGGCTTTGGATAATGGAGATGACCGAGCTTTGGGGCAGTCTGGCCTCCTCCGTGCCTTCGGTGCCCCAAAATCTCAAGCTGTAGGGAAATCCCCCGGTGTTGACACCCGCGGCCAAGCCGAACAGGTTGTCACCCCAGCCGCTTAAAAGCAGGGCGGCAAGAAATCGGGCTATCCACGTCGTGGGCATGCGGAGATTCTTCAGTGGAAATCGGCTGCTTGTAAAGCGTTTGGTGTCCACGCCCTCCTTACTCCGAAGGGGCAATGCTCAAAATTGAGTGAATCGAAACGCCGGGGGCTGCAAAACCCCGACCACTCAAAAGCATTCCCCGCCACAGGCCCGATGACTCTCCGGCATCACCTGCGATTCAGGCCTCGAGTCCATCCCCAAAACCTCGCAGCGCTTGCCAGGTTCAAACTTGGGCGGGCATCCCGATGTCGAGAGCGATTTTATTGGCCCCGTCCGCATCCACCCAGCGGACCAGCGCGAGAAAATTCACCAGCGTGGGGCTGTTCGGGTTGACTTTGAACATGTTCTTAAGACTGTTGACCACCTTGTTGTAGGCGGCGGAATATTTTTCATGCTTCAGCCGTGTCACATACGTTTCCATCACCGCCCGGGCGATCGGGTCCGTCTTCCCATCGGGCAGATACGGCAGTTGGCAGAAAATACGGATCAGGGAGATCGGATCGGTTTCGATCAGCGTGATCCAGCTTTGTTTGATTTCATCGGCATCGTAACGGGCGTGGAGTCGGTCGCGAAAGGCGGCGGCGATCACCGCGGGCTCCGCGCGGCCCAATAGCTGTCCTTTGATTTTTTCCCAGGCCATCTCCCGGTCCGTTTCCGGCGACACTGTGGGCTGAGCGTTCAATTCCGCCTCCAGCCCCGGGATTTTCAATTCGCGGGCGACCGCCTTGCCCAGCCCTTCGGCTTCCTCTTTGCGCAAACGATCCGAGGACATGATGGCGCGCACAACGAGCCGCTGCATATCCGGAGGGATCAGTCGCACCACCCCGGCCAGAGGTGGCGCCTCGGGCACCGTTTTCCCCGGGATGAGATGGCGGACGTATTCCGGGATGAGCTGATGCAGGTCGGACACCTTTTCCCCGCGCAGAGCCAGCACGTATTTGAGCGTCTTGGCCGTGCCGCCGCTCTTTCCGATATTATTGACCACCATGGCGCGATGGTCCTGGGCCATGATGCACGACAGGAGGACTTCGGCGGATTGAATCAACTTCTCGTCCAAATTCTCCTGCGCCCCGCTGACGACCAATTGTTCGACCAACGCGGGGAGCCGCTGGGCAAAGAGAACATCGGGCGCTTCGGTGGCTTGATTTTTATAGTAATGAAGCAGCTCGAGAATGAAGGAGAGTTTTTGAAAGACCCGCCGCTGGTTCCGGGCACCCTCGGTGGCGGACTTGCTGACCTGCACCCGCTGAAATAAATCCAGCAGCTCCGCCTCACGGTGCGATGCCAGCGAGGGTTGTTGCTGCAGCAACACTTGAAAATCAGCTTTGAACCCGAGCGCAATCTCCTCCGCCTTGGGGCGCGGATTGAGTTTGGCGTCCGTGGTCAGGTCGTTGAAAAAGAAAAGGGCCGGCTCGCCAAACTCACGCAGGATGCGCTCACGCGGGATCTGACCCTTGATGAAACAGCGGTTGGCCCTGACAGCCTTGGGCGAAAAGAATCCCTCCGGTTGGCTGAGCAGCGACTGCAAAAAATCGGTTTCCAGCGGCACCCTCAAACCAAGCAACTCCTCCACAGCCGGTTTGATGGCCGACAGGAGATCGCGCTTTGTCTGGTCCAGCGCTTTAAGCAGTCCGGGTTGAGGCAACCCGGAGTCGATCTTCCCATTGAGCAGCGCGGCCAGCATCTCGTTGACCTGCTTGTTGTGCTCCACCAGTTTGGACACCACCACGCCAATGTCGTTGATGGGCAGTTTGCTCACCAGGCCGGTAAGCAGCAGTATCAGCTCCGAGTGGGATTTCTGGCGGTGTTGGATGACCCGTTCCACCAGGAAACGCAGCGCTTTGTTTTCACCTTGCAGAAGGCCCTTCTCCGCTTCCAGTTGGCCCACCCGCAAAAGCAAGTCATGCCAGCCCTGCTGTATCTCCTCGATAGAAGCCGCTTTTTGCGGCAGCGTCACAGTTTCAGACATGCGTTCACTTTGCACCAATCGGCATCCCCTTTTCCATCCATTTTTTTCCAACCCGCTTTCCCCCTGACCGGCCCGGAGCCTTTTCACCCCAAAATCGTCAGCGCGATCCCGGTCAGGATGCCAAGGACGGCCGGCAGTTTTTTTAAGCCGTTGCGTTCCCCAAAAAAATCAACCCTCCGGCAAACCCCACCAGCGTGCTGCCTCGGCGCAGGCTCATCACCATCGAAACCATCGACTCCGGACGATGGATCGCGCCGAAGTAAATGTAGTCGGCCACCAGCAATGCCAGGGCGATGCAGGGAATGCTCCAGCGCCAATGAAACCCGTTGCGCTTCCACCACCGAAACCGCCAACCAATGGCAAAGGGGGTGAAGAACACCACCAGATAGATCGAAAACCAAGCTTGCACGGTGGGCACGGAAAAACCTGCGGGCCCCAGCAGGTATTTGTCATACAGAGCGCTGGTCGCACCGAGGATCATTCCCACGAGCAAGAACCCAACCCACTTGTTCCGGTGAAAGTTCACCCCCTCATGCCGCCCTGCCAAGGAAAGTCCGATGAAGGATATCAGCGTGGTCAGAATCCCGACCGTCTCAATCCAGGAGGGGCGCTCCCCCAGCAGCAGCACCGCCCCCAGAAGTGTCAGCAACGGACTGGTCGCCCGGATCGGGGATCCTAAGGTCAGCGGCAGATGCTTCAGGCCGAGGTAGGTGAAGATCCAGGATGCCGCAACGATGGTTGATTTCAGGGCCAGCTGAAGGTGCTGGTGGATCGTCAACGCATCGGTGATGAGGGGGTGGGGCAGGAGGTCTGGGCGAAACGCCTGGAGCGCCAATGACACAGTCCACACCGCCGCTCCGGTCAGGGTGCTCAGAAAGAGCACCGGGACGACGTCGTTGCCGTTGACGGCGTGCTTGGTGCAAAGCTCGTAGATGCCCAGAAACAGGGCGGAGAAGAGGCTTGCGGCAATCCAGTGCATAAAAAAAGGCGCCCTTGCGGGCGCCTTTTTGAAAACTTGCCGGAAATCAGGCCTCGACTTCGCCGACTTGGAAACGCACGAAGCGGCGGATGACAATCTCGTCGTCCAACTGCTTGGCCACGTTGGCCACATGTTCCTTCACACTGATCTCGGAGTTCATCTTGACGAAACCCTGATCAACTAGGCAATAGGTCTGATAAAACTTGTCGATGACGCCTTGAAGGATTTTCTCCATGGCTGCGGCGGGCTTGTCCTTTAGCCGGTCGGACTGGGCGGCGATTTCGCGCTCCTTGGCGATCACTGCAGGGGCAACCTGCTCGCGTGAGACGGCAAAGGGATGGCCGGCCGCGATCTGCAAGGTGATGTCTTTGACCAGCTGCTTGAACTGGTCGGAGGCGGGGGTGGTTTCCTTGCCCGAGCCCACTTCGACGAGAACGCCGATTTTCGAACCGGCGTGGATGTAGGCGGCAATCAACCCGTTGCCGCTGACTTCCATCCGGGCATTGCGGGTGATCTTGATGTTCTCGCCAATCTTCGCCACGGCGGCTTCGCGCTCGGCTTCCAGGTTGGCATTGGGATTTTCAGCCAGCTTGCGGGCGATCTCCTCGCCGAAGGAGCGAAACGAATCGTTGCGGGCAACAAAATCTGTTTCGCAATTGATTTCAACCAGCATGCCGAGCTTGCCGCCGGGCATGATGTGCTGGGCAATGATGCCGTCGTTGGCGGCGCGGGAGGCTTTCTTGGCCGCGGTGGCTGTGCCCTTCTTGCGCAACGCATCCACGGCTCCATCCAGGTCGCCGTTCGCTTCCACCAAGGCTTTCTTACAGTCCATCAGGCCTGCGCCGGTGATTTCGCGCAGCTTGCCTACGAGTGCGGGGGTGATTTCTGCCATAAAAATTCTTAGAGGTAAGATTTTAAAAGGTGTGGGATGAGATTGAAAAGGCAGCTCCGGAATTCACCGGAACGACCGTCTCCAAACTCAAAGACGCTTCAAAGCGCGGAAATCTCCGGATTTGACACATTCGCACCAGTCGCCGGTTCCACCGGGACGGAGGAGTCGGGCGAATGACCGCCTTGCGCCGCAGGATCTTCAACGCGATTGCGACGGGATGACTTCGCCTCGAATTCGGCCCGGGCACGCATTACGGTCTGGGATATGGTGCTCAGGATCACACGCACGGAGCGAATTGCGTCGTCGTTGCCCGCAATTGGATAGTCCACCAGATCCGGGTCGGCATTGGTGTCGGTCAAAGCCACCACGGGGATCTTGAGGCGGCGGGCCTCGGCCACCGCGTTGTGCTCGCGCTTGACGTCCACGACGAACATGGCTCCGGGATACTTGTCCATGTTGCGGATGCCGTCGAAATACTTCACCTGACGGGCCGCCTCACGGCGGATCATGGACTGCTCCTGCTTCACGTAGTTGCTGATGGATCCGTCAGTTTCCATCTTCTCAATCTCTTTCATCCGGGCGATTGACCGTTTGATGGTCTGGAAATTAGTGAGGGTGCCGCCCAGCCAGCGTTCGGTGACGTAGAACTGGCCGCATTCTTTGGCCGTCTCGGTGACCGCCAACTGGGCTTGCTTCTTGGTTCCGACAAACAGCACGCGCTGACCCTTGGAAACTATGGAGGTGAGAAAATCGCAGGCCGCTTCCAGCTGCACAATCGTCTTGCTTAGGTCGATGATGTGAATGCCGTTGCGGGCATCAAAGATGAAAGGCTTCATCTTCGGGTTCCAACGCTTTGTTTGGTGTCCGAAATGAACACCTGATTCCAACAATTCTTTTACGCCGATGCTGATCACAGTTTTTTCCTTTGGTTAAAACCCCGGTTTTCGAGGCATCCCGCGGAACACGGGATTGGTTTCGATGTTGTTTTGGCCGCCCGATCCCACAAGGAATCAGAACTTCAGGCCGTTTCTCCTAATCACCGACTTCGCGCGCAAGCCGCTCGTCGTCAAAAAGGAAGTCTGATCTTATCAAGGAACGACCCGCTGGCAACGTTTATTTGAAATCTTTTTCATGGCGATCCCTAGAAACCTTGCCCGGCCCCGGCTCAAGATGATTGCATCTTGGGTTCGGAGGCTTTCTGGAAAGATTCCGATCTGTAAGGCTTGCCTTGGAGAGGGGTTCAGGAGGAAAATCACCGGATACAAATTAAAGATCCCGATGAATTTCGCAATTACCCTCTTTCTGCTCGCCCTCCTGTCTTTCCGGACTGCCGCGGCCGACACGAACCCGCCCCCAGTCATTCCCCTGCCCTGCCATATTGAACGCGGGGTCGGTGTGTTCAGAGTCACCCCGTCGACCCGCATCTTTGCCGACATTCCGTCTCGCGACGTTGCAGGGCAACTCGCCGGCCGCCTGCGCGCCGCCACCGGTTATCCCCTTCACGTTACCATGGAGCCCCCCCCGAAAAACCCGAAGGACGTCATCCTTCTCACGCTGCAATCCTCCAACATTTCAACCGACTCCGAAGCCTACGAACTGACCGTTTCGACCAGCGCCATTCGGCTTGGCGCGCAAGCTCAGGCCGGACTTTTTTACGGAGTCCAAACCCTCCTGCAGCTCCTGCCGCCGGAGGTTTTCCGGTCCTCCCCGGTCTCCGGCATGGATTGGTCCATTCCCTCGGTTGAAATTCATGACCGCCCCCGCTATGCCTGGCGGGGCATGATGCTGGATGTGGGGCGTCACTTTATCAAAGCCGATGAAATCAAACGCATGCTCGATCTGATGGCCCTGCACAAACTAAACACCTTCCACTGGCATCTGGTGGACGACCAGGGATGGCGTATCCAGATAAAAAAGTATCCGCGCCTGACTGAAGTGGGGGCCTGGCGTGACACATCTCCGCCCTATGGCGACCGCCACTCGGACGACAGTTTGCGGCATGGCGGATTTTATACGCAAACCCAGATCCGGGAGATTGTGGCCTATGCCGCCGCCCTTCATATCAGGGTCATTCCAGAAATCGAAATGCCCGGACACGCCGCTGCCGCCATCGCCGCCTATCCGCGCTTTGGCAACGACGATGTCACCAACTTCGCCCCGAAAGTCGTCACCCGTTGGGGCGTGCAGCCCTACACCTTCGCTCCAAAGGAGGAAACCTTCCGGTTTCTGGAAGGCGTCCTGGACGAGGTCTGTGGTCTTTTCCCCTCCCGCTTCATCCATATTGGCGGCGATGAGGCCCCAAAAAAACAGTGGAAACAATCCCCCTTCGCCCAAAGCGTGATGCGCCGCGAACACCTGCAGACCGAGGAGGAACTCCAGAGCTGGTTCGTGCGTCGCATCGAGACTTATCTCTCCTCCAAACACCGGCGCCTGGTGGGATGGGACGAGATCCAGGAAGGCGGCTTGCCCAAAACCGCCACCCTGATGGCGTGGCGCGACGCCAAGTGGGCCAGGCACGCTCTGTCCCTGGGCAACGACGTTGTGATGGCCACCACGACACACACCTACCTCGATTACTACCAGGCCCCGGCCTCGGAGGAACTGGCCCGCGGCAAACAATTCGAAGCCATCGGAGGCCTGCTGCCGCTGCAAAAAGTCTATTCCTACAATCCCGCTTTCGTGGCCGAGAATCCCGATCAGGAAAAACACATCCTCGGCACCCAGGGCCAGGTCTGGGGTGAATATGTGAAGGATGGAAAAAAAGCCGAATACATGGCCTACCCTCGATTGACAGCACTCGCAGAGGTGGCGTGGTCGGCTCAGGCTGACCGCGACTATGCCGGTTTCACCCGGCGCTTGCAGACCCACCTGCTACGTCTGAATGCTTTGGGCGTGAATTATTATCGACCCCCCAATCCGTAGGGAACGGGACCGTTAGGCCGCAGGCACTGGCTCTTGTCACTGTCCGGATAGTTGCCGGATGGACGGTGCCGGGCTGCGGATGCGGTTTTTAGAAAAGGGCTGAGGACAATTCCTTGGGATGGAATGGCAACCATCCCCCCAGTTCGCGCCGCAGCGTAGCTGGACCGGCTAAAAACACAACCGCGTTGGGGCCTCGGGCTGAGGCGCTCAAACCATATCAAAGCCCGGGCGGTTTTTTCCCAACGCACTACCGCACATGGCTGAGGCCGTGGGTTCTGAAGGGGCCTCTGTATTATTGCGCCAGGCTGGCCTTCCAAGTGCCGCCCTTGGCTCCTTCGATTTGATAAGTGCCCTCAAGCGAGCTGCCGGATTGATTCCCGGTCATGGTCACCACGCCGCTGTTGCCCCGCACATCATAGCCATAGGTCAAGCGCAACCGATCGCCGCTCACCTCCACGGACTTCATGGTGGTGGGGACCTCTTCACCTTCAAAAGTGAACGAAACCTTGGCTTCCCAGCGGGCTCCGGCTGGGGATTTCAAATCCACCTTCAACTTGCCTGTCGCGCCGTCCGCACCGGTCCATTGGCCCGAATAATTCCCGGCGGCAAAGGCAGAGGTGTGTTTTTGAGAAGTGGCCGCCGCAGTGGCGCTGCAGGAGCCATTGGCGGATTTCATGGCGCAACCGGCCAGCAGTGAAATCGAGAGAGCGAGCGGGAGCAGGAGCTTCATAGGATTTAATGAATACGCGCCGGAAGTTTCTGCAACGGCAATTGCGCTTGGGCAACCCCACCCGTGTCCGGCACCGGCACATAGGGCGGCAGCAATTTTAGGCACTCCAGCAATGCCAAACTAGGCCGGCAAAGTAAAGTCAGGATGGGGGGACAGCAGCGCGCCTTGCCCATGAAGCGGCGATCTCTGGCGTCAGGGGCGCGGTATGTCTATACAAAGGCGTCCTAAAATAAATCCCCAGCCCCGCAGGGGCGACACGAGCGGTCTGTCCGCGGATATCCCCTCACCCACCCGGCGGGGAGAGGGGCTGGGTGAAGGGCAGGTTGCCTATAAACAGACCACTCCGCTGGAGCTTTGAGGACGAGGCTGAGAACTGAGGTGTCAAAACAGGATTCATATCGGCTTGGCTTTCTCACACAGCTTCAAAGCCCCCCGACGCAGCAACCTTTTGATTTGCTTGAATAGCCCGGATGGCGACACTGTTGGGATGAATCGTGCTTTCTGGTTTTTGATGGCCGCCACCGCTCTCTCGTGGGGCACCACCATGCCCTGCCACGCCGGCACCGCCCGTAACTTCGCCCAATGGGAACAGGAGATCGCCGGATTTGAACGGAGCGATGCCACCAATCCCCCACCCCGTCACGCGATTCTTTTTATTGGTTCGTCCACCATCCGCCTCTGGCACACTCTGACAAAGGATTTTCCCGGGCAAAAAACAATCAACCGCGGTTTCGGCGGATCACACATCGCCGATGCCACACACTTTGCGGACCGGATTGTGTTTCCCTACGCACCGCGGGCCGTTTTTCTGCGCGCCGGCGGCAACGACCTCAATGCCGGCAAACCGGTCGCAGAAGTCTTTGCCGACTACCAAGCCTTTGTGGCGGCAGTCCACTCCAGACTGCCAAACACGCAAATCTTCTTCATCGGACTCTGCCCCAGCCCTTCCCGTTGGGAGCAGCATGACAAGGAACGGGAATTAAACCATCTCGTGGCGTTGGAGTCGGAACATTCTCCGAACCTGAAATACATTGAAACCTACGACATGGTCTTGGGCTCTGACGGCCGCCCTCGCCCGGAACTCTTTGTCGCCGACCGCCTTCACTTCAATCCTGCCGGCTACCAACTGCTCGCCGGCAAGGTCCGACCGTATATACCCAAGCAGTGAGGGATCCCGCACGAAATCAAGCGGCAGGCCATGAAATCTGCTGCGGGACACCCAATTCGCAGACCGGCGCGAATTCCCCCGGGACGGATCGGGTCGACGGATCGGGTTGCGGAATTTTCTGTCTTTAACCTTCGCCCGGCGCAAAGGAGTTATGGCGAACCGGTGCGGCTTTGATCTAATATGCGAACGCATGAATCTTCCGCGTGGCAGCATTGCACTGGCATGTTGTGTATTGTTTTTGGTATCGGCCGATGCCGCCGAGGAACCCCGCCATTTCAACATCCTTCATATCCATGCCGACGATCACCGGCCCGACGGTCTGCGCGCCTTGGGGAATCCGGTTCTGCAAACCCCGAACCTAGACACTCTTGTGAGCAACGGTATGAGCTTCACCCGCTGCTACACCATGGGCTCGATGATGCCGGCCGTATGCCTGCCAAGTCGGACCATGATGCTGACCGGCAAGTCTTGGCTGCGGATTCCCAACGGTCGGGCCCCGGATCTGGATAATTCTCAAACCCTGGCCAAAGTGTTGGGCCGGGCTGGATATGAAACCTTCCACGTCGGCAAGAGCGGCAACGAATTCAAGGCGGGGATCGAGGCGTTCGACCGCAATATTGTGGTGAACGATCCCTCGCCCGAACTGCGGCGCGGCAGCAGCGAACGCCATGCCGATGCCACCATCGAGTTCCTCAAGATCCGGCATAAGACACAGCCATTTTATATCTATTTCGCGCCGCCGGTTCCGCACGATCCCCGGGTGGCCGCCCCCGAGTTCCACAAGATTTACGATCCTGCATTGATTCCTCTGCCTGCGGCCTTCCTTCCCATGCACCCGTTTAACAATGGCGAAATGGGGATCCGGGACGAGCAACTCGCACCATGGCCGCGCACCCCGGAAAACACCCGCCAACAACTGGCCGATTATTACGCCTGCGTCAGCGGCCTCGATTATCATGTCGGCCGCGTTTTTGCCGAACTCAAGGCCGCCGGTCAATGGGACAACACCATTGTCATCTTCACGGGCGACAACGGACTTTCCCTGGGCGAACACGGCCTTTTCGGCAAACAGAATCTCTATGAATTTGGCGGAATGCACGTTCCCTGCGTCATTGCAGGCCCCGGTATCCGCCACGGCCGCAGCGAGGCTTTCATCTACCTGATGGACCTCTTCCCAACCTTCTGCGACTTGAGCGGGGCATCCCTCCCAGCTGGCATCGAAGGCAAAAGTCTGGCCCCCCTGCTGCACGGAGAGGAAATGCCGCTGCGCAAGGCTCTTTACACCGGCTACCGGCAATGTCAAAGGGCCGTGCGCGACGACCGCTGGAAACTCATCCGTTACCCCGACGTGAACCAAACCCAATTGTTCGATCTCCAAAAGGATCCCCACGAGCTGGCGAATCTGGCGAACAAACCGGAATTCGAATCCAGGGTTAAAGAGATGACCCGGCTGCTTCAGGCGGAAATGGCTCGTTACGGTGACCACCAGGCTCTCGCGATGACCAATCCGAAACCGCCGGAGTGGACGCCGCCGGCGCACAGTGACCGCAAGGTCCCACCCGCCCGACGCCGCCTTATTCAATCTGAAAAATAACGGCAGGCGTCGCAGATCGAAATCAGTCCAGGCCTGATCTGATCAAACCTTTGGCGGGCCAAGGCGTGTTCGGACCACGCTTCCACCCAGGGCAGCAATGCTTGGCGCGGGGCCTCAGAACAAGCCGGAAGGCCCATCCGCTCTTCGTTCAATAACCGGCGCGACACAAGGTCCAGATGCTTGTCGAGCATTGCGTGGAAGTATTGCAACCGCTCCCAGCGTGCGGCATCCATCGGCAGGTCGCAAGCTGCCAGCGGGGTTTCTTGGACTTTGCCCCAAAGCGCACGGCCCACGTCCAGGTAGTCGAGAACAGCCTTTTCACTCGCAAATCTTTGTTGGGCCCGCCGCGATAGACAACCTGGCTGGTGGCGAGTTGAAGGTCCTTAAGCTGCCGCCGCAAGTCCTTGGCCTTGCGCCAGCCGGGCAGAGTGATTTTCCCCAAGGTCGGATATCAGCGATGGCGGGCGATTCATCCTAAAAACCGCACTCGGGATCCATCGCAGATCTCCGACCACCTAAAATCGCCTTTGAGATCAAACTGGGGGCCTTTGCCGCGCCGAGCCGCCTCTATGAGGATTGGAAGGATTTATTTTTGGTGTTTGGTCTATGACAGGCCGCCCTTCCGGGGCTTGGAAAAGGCAATGGTCAATGGACAACAGGGGTTGGTTCATTCGGTTAAAGAGGAGGCCGCGGAAGATCAGCGGGCGGAGGGCGGTTCATGCACTCGAGCCATTTCTAAGCTCCAGAGGAGCGACCCGTCTATAGCAAGCAGTCAAAAACAAATTCCAAGCTCTGTAGGAGCGGCACATCCGCCGCATGCACGATCCAAGCAGATCCAATTTGTTTTGCGCGTGTTCTTTGCTCTTACCCTTACCCCGTTCCGCTTTGCCGCCCCTCCGGGGCTTGGAAAGCGCGCGCCGGACCGGCGCGGATTTGATTTGCTTCAAGGGGCCCGGTTGTTTGCGCACCTCTTGCGGGGCGGGGGCATAGAGGGGTTATACGAGTTCTTTTCCGGAGGCCCCCTACGAGGGTTGTGGATTAATTATTGTTTGCCGCCGGCCAGCACGACAAAGTTCCGAAGCAATCGCAGACCAACCTCTTGACTCTTCTCCGGATGAAACTGGGTGGCGAAAACATTGTCGCGCCAGACCGAGGAGGCGAAGCTCTGACCGTAGACGGTGCGCGTGGCGACGATGGTTTCGTCCACGGGTTGCGGGAAGAAACTGTGGACGAAATAAACATAACTCCCCTCCGGGATCCCCTCATAGAGAGGGCAGCGGGGGTTGATTTGCTGAATTTGGTTCCAGCCTATCTGCGGAATTTTCAAGCCGGGCCCGGCCGGAAATCGGACCACCCTGCCCTGAAATATTCCGATGCCATCGGCGCAACTGTTGAACTCCTCACTTCGTTCGAAGAGCGCCTGATATCCGACGCAGATGCCTAGGAAAGGACGTCCGGACTGGATGAATGCGCGGGAAGCCTCAAGCAACTCCTGCTTGCGCAGGGCATGGATGCAATCGTCAAACGCCCCAACCCCGGGCAGCACTACTGCGCGGGCATCGCCGATCTCTTGGGGGCAGCGGGCCAGGCGCACCTCCGCGCCGACTTTGAGCAGCGCCTTGTGGACGCTGCGCAAATTCCCCGATCCGTAATCAAGCAAGGCAATCACAAGCCCATTAAAATGGAAAAGTGCGGTTTGAGAAATCAAAAACGCAGGGCCGCCAGCCCAGTTTGACGCCCCAGCGGGCTCCTGAGTTCCTTGCGCGTTCGAGCCAGAGTTCCTGAAGCTCAATGACCCGCCCCTTGCGGGCTAAAGACATCACCCTTTTACAATCTGGGTGCGACGCACTTGGGCAATGAAATCCTCTAACTCGGCGGTTTTTTCAAAACCCACGTTCAACACATCCACACACCCCAGGTTAAGGGCGAAGCGGATGGATTCAGCCCGGCGTAGGGGATCGTTGCGCAACCGGCCTTCGCCGATGATTTTCATGCCCACCACGCCTTTGCCTGCGGCGTGGATTTTGCGCAGGACAGGCACGACCTGCTCCGGCGCGCCGTCCATGCTCATGCCGTAGGGATTGATCCGGGCATGAACAGATTCGACCCAGGGCTCGCAAGCGGCTGACTGGAGTGCGGCCAGTGTGTGGCAAGAGACGCCCAGAGCGCGGATTTTGCCCTGCGCCTTCAACCGGCTGAGAATATCCATCTGCCGGCGCAAGCGCTGCGGCCAGTCGGCATCCTTGACGCAATGCAGCAAGAGCAGGTCGATGTGATCCGTTTTGAGTTCTCCGAGGAATCGCTCGACGACCACGTCCGCGTCGGGGCGGTCGGGTTCGGGGAGGCTGGAGCCCGGGCGCCACCAGATTTTGGTGACCAGGCAGTATTTGTCTCTTGGCACGCCGTGCATGGCGTTTGCAAAGCCGGCATGGCTGCCATAGAGGTCGGCCAGATCGAACATGCCAACACCGCGTTCGTGGGCTTCGCGCAGCAGGCGCTCATATTCCCCTTGCCCCAGGCGGGTCTGGTTGGACTCACGTCGCGAACCGTGGCTTCCGGTGCCCATGCATAGCCGGGAAACTTTCAATCCTGTCCGGCCCAGCGCCAAGCGTGTGAAAGGGTTGAAATGGCCGGTTGCTTCGGCCTGTTTTGCTCCCAGCCCGGGTGCAACCCAGAGGCCGCCCAAGCCCAAAGCGGAGTGTTTGATGAAATCGCGGCGTTGGATTTTCATAAAAGGTGGCTGATTCAAAGCAGAAAAACCGATAATTACCAGTGGATGGCGCAGTCCGGAACCGGATCTAGAAAACATCCCAGCCCGGGAGGGTTCTGGAAACACCCGGCCCCGATCGACCAATCCATCCGGCCTCATCCTTGAGCACCACGCCCCCGACACTGCGCCGGAGGGATTCTCCGAGCAGCCAGTCCAGTTTGGCTGCGGCCTCGATGGGGTTTAGTCCTTCCGGGCGGATGTTGGAAACGCAATTACGGTCCGCATCCGTTTTACCCGGAGCCGGGCCGAAGGTGAAATAGGCGCCGAGACTGTCAGCCGAGCCCAAGCCGGGACGCTCGCCCAATAGCATCAGGCTTATTCGGGCCTGGCAGGCGGCGCCAATCTCGTCCTGCAGGGCCACCCGGCCATGGCGCACAACAACCAGCGGGGCCAGAATCAAAGCCCGTTCCTGCAGTCGCGGCAACAGCGCCCCCAGCAGCGGCACCGCCTGTGTGTTCACCGCCTCCGTCGAAAGACCGTCGGAAACAATGACCACCAGATCGCACGCCGGAATCCGGGCGGCCGCATCCCTCCACTTCGAACGCGAGTCCGGGCAAAGCTGCCGCCCCAGATCAGGCCGCTGCAGATATTGGGTCTTATCGGCGGCCGCACTTGCAAGCAACACCACCGGCAAGCCGAATCGCTCCAGCTGTAAAGTCAGGGACTGCGGATCGAACGGGGTTATAACAGCGTCACAGGCTCGGGCGTGGGCGAGGCGGAAATCCAGCAGGGCTTGCGTCGGCAGACTGCCCCCAGTCCGGCCCAGAGCAATGCGCGCATTTGTAAACCTCCGCAGATTGCTCCAGGGATCCGCCACGGGGCCAGGCCCGCTTCCTGCCGGCGCATCTTCGCCGGGCCAAGTGGGCTCGAGACTGGATGGGATTGTCTCGGACATCAGTCTGGCTTGGGTGCAAAGGGTATTGGCTGGGATTTTGGGGCGAGCAACGCGTGGCGCGGGCTGGCAGGCAAAAGAAAAACACCCGCCCTCAGAAGATTCATCCGCTCAAGCCACGCCTCAAATTCCGGCGCCGGCCGCAGCCGCAGGGCCTGACGCAAATAGTGGCTGTCATGAAAACCCGTGGACTGGTAGTTAAGCATGATGTCATCCGCACCCGGAACGCCCATTATATAATTGCACCCGGCCACCCCCAGCAGAGTCAGCAGCGTGTCCATGTCGTCCTGATCGGCCCGAGCGTGGTTGGTGTAACAAACGTCACAGCCCATGGGCAAGCCCAAGAGCTTGCCGCAAAAATGATCCTCCAGACCGGCCCGGATGATTTGCTTGCCGTCATAGAGATATTCCGGCCCGATGAATCCGACCACCGTATTGACCAGGAGCGGGTCAAATTCGCGAGCCACAGCATAGGCCCGGGCTTCGAGCGTCTGCTGATCCACCCCATGATGCGCCCCGGCCGAGAGGCAGGACCCCTGGCCGGTCTCGAAATACATGACCTGACTGCCCAGCGTGCCGCGCTTCAGGCTCAAGGCCGCCTGACGCGCCTCGCCAAGCAATGAGAGATCCACTCCGAAACTCCGGTTGGCCGCCTCTGTGCCCGCGATAGATTGAAACACCAGATCCACCGGCTCCCCTGCCTCCATGCAACGCAAGCTGGTGGTCACATGCGCCAGCACACAGGACTGTGTGGGAATTTCGTATTCTAGGATCATCTGGTCGAGAAGCCGCAGGAGCGCAGCGCAGGCCGCCGGACTGTCCGTGGCTGGATTGATGCCGATGACGGCATCGCCGCATCCGTACATCAGACCGTCAATGATGGAGGCCACGATTCCGCGCGGATCATCGGTGGGATGATTGGGTTGGAGCCGGACGGAGAGCCGGCCGGGCAATCCCAAGGTGTTGCGAAAACGAGTCACGATCCGGACTTTTGCCGCCACAAGGATAAGGTCCTGATTGCCCATCAACTTGCTGACGGCGGCGACCATTTCCGGGGTAAGGCCCGCTGCCAAGGCGGTGAGGACAACACCGTCTGTTTCATAACGTAAAAGCCAGTCGCGAAACTCCCCCACCGTTAGGCCGCTTACCGGGGCAAAGGCGGCGCTATTGTGCCGCGCCACAATCAGACGAGTGACCTCGTCCTCCTCGTAAGGAACCACTAATTCTTCGAGAAACCGCTTGAGCGGCACTGCGGCAAGGCAGGCTTGCGCAGCGACGCGTTCCTCCCGGCTTTGGGCCGCCACACCGGCAAGCTCGTCGCCGGAGCGCAGCGGGCTGGCTTTGGCCAGCAACTCCCGTAGAGAGGCAAAACAATACTGCTTCCCTCCTGAAGCAATGCGGTAAGTCATGGAGAATCAAGCCGGATCGGGCTCGGGAACATCCGCGGTGGCCAAAACAGGTTTGGTGGTCTGGGCAAGCATAACCGGCGGGCCGCGGAAGGTTTTCTTGACGCCCAAGTGCCATGCCAAAATCAGAACCACAGCCAGCCCGGCCGTCACTGGCAGCGCCGCGCCGTTGGGCGGCTGAACCCCGGCCCAGACCAAGGCCGCCACCCCCAGAATCGAGATGCCCCCGGTCAACTTATACAGAGGCCCGCCCAGATCGAAGGGACCCATTTTTTTCCAGCGCTTGCCATACGCAAAAACCCCCACCAACGTCGGCATCACGTAGGAGAGATAGAGGAAAATCACACAGGCCGCGGTCAGCGTCGTGTAGGCCGGCGCGTAAATCGTCGAGACTACTGTCAGGGCGGCCGTCAGCCAGACCGCCCCGGCCGGCACCTGATGCGCCGGGGAAACCCGGCGAAAGCAGGCCGGCAACCCGCCATCCCGGGTAAAAGCATAAATCATCCTCGACGTGGATGTGACGCAGGCCAGGCCGCAAAGATAATTGGAAACCACAATGCCCATTTCCAAGGGCAGCTTCAGCCAGCCAGGGGTTATCTGATCCATCAGCCAGAAAAAAATGTTTGCCCCCTGCTTGGCGCCCCCGGCAACACTGGGCAAGGCCAGCACTATCGCGGACACCATGACCCATCCGAAGATGCCGGAGACGAGGACGGAGCGGAGGATGCCTTTGGGGACGTTTTCAGCGGCGCGCACGGTTTCCTCCGAAGTATGAGCCGACCCATCATAGCCGGTGACGGTATAGACCGGCCAGAGCAGGGCCAAAAGCAGACTGCACGGTCCACTGGTTGTCCGAGGCCAGACGCCGCCTCCAGCATCCCCGCTGAAGTTGGAAAACTGAAACAGTCTCGAAAAATCCCGACCCGGGGCATATCCCAGCATGGCCAAAGTAAGAACGGCAGAGACCGCCAGAATCAGGTAACCGCTGAAATCGGTTAGCAGTGTGGTGACCCGGATGCCACGATGATTGAGGAAAGCTTGAGATAGGGTGATGATCGACACGCCCAGGAACTGGTGCCAGAGGTTGAGCTTGGCCGGATCCACCCCGGTTAGCGGCAGCAGCACGCTGGCAAAAAGCGTATACGCCCCGACATTGACCGCCGCAGTCACAAAGATCAGGCCCAGCAGATTAAACCAAGCCGTTACCCAACCCCAGCCCTTACCGCCAAGAATGGAACTCCAATGATACAGCCCCCCCGCGGTGGGGAATGCCGAAGCGACTTGAGCCATCCCCAGAGCCACCAGCAGGCTGAAACACACGCCCAGCGGCCAAACCACTCCCGCGGCGGCCCCTCCCACCAGGCTTACCCCCAATTGCAAGGAAGTAATCCCACCGGCCAAGATGCATATGATGGAAAAAGAAATGGCGAAGTTGGAAAAACCGCCCATGCGGCGCTTGAGTTCCTGGGGATAACCCAAAGAGGCAAGCTGCAGGGCGTCCGCCCCTTTGTCTGAGGTCGGAGTGCTCAGGAATGAATCTCGCATGTAAAAAAAGAAGAGGGGCGCATCACGGAATTTCTCTGACTCCCTTTATGATGAAGGCCCCGACCGGATCACGTCAAGTGTTACCCCAAAGGAACAAACCCAAAAAATCTTCTGAAGCCCCGGAGAGGCAGCACAGGGCGGCAAGCGCAAAGAACACGTGCGAAACAGATTGGATTCGCATGGATTGCGCATCTGCCGGTTTGTCCCCCTCCTCTGGAGCTTGGAATTTGTTTTGGACCGGTTGCGCCCTCAGAAAAGTCATTCACCCCCCTTCATACCCTTCATGGTAACCCTCACGCCCAAAGCCAAATCGACCCTCGAGACAGAAAATGGCCTCCCATTCCTCCGTCTCATACGGCACTTCATGTTTAGTTCAGTGATATCTCAAAGGTGCTTTCGGGTGGTCGGAGATCTCGATTGATTCAAAGTCCGGTTTTTAGGATTAATCGTTTAAAGTGCTGCAGCTTGCGGAGTGCGCCCGTCCCCGGGCGCAGCAAGCATCTTTCGGAGGAATGCCTGCGGATTGACCATTCTAGTCCCTCCGCCACATCCCACTGCTCCGCAGGGGCGGGGTGATGAGACGGTTTTCTATAGACAGGTCGCTCCTCCGGAGCTTTGAAGACAAGGATGAAGGCGGGGACCTGAGATGTGAGACTGGTTGAGCTCAGCAGCGAGTCGATCTGCAGCGGCGCTCTATGAGCGCCGTTTTTATGTTTGGTATTCGGCGGTCATAGAACGCCGCTACTACAAAAGCCTATAACCCAAAACCAATGAATGGAACGGACAGTGATGTGGAAATGCGACAGAACGGTGCTGTGGTGTTTTCGTGCGTCACCGGGGTTTTAAAATCACGTCATTCCCCTCTTCGACCTCAATCTCAGTTGTAGCGGTCTCCGGAAAGCAAGGGCGCAATTCAAGGCGCAGGCCTATGGATTTCAGGCTGCTAAACCAAGGTGACTCCTCTGCTTGACCGGGTTCGGGGGATGGGTTTGCCTGAGCGCTTTAGATTGCACCACTTGAAAAAGTGGTGGCAGGACCCGGAATTGAACCGGGGACACAAGGATTTTCAGTCCTCTGCTCTACCAACTGAGCTATCCTGCCATCCAAATTGGCACTGCTTACGAACTAGTGTTTGTTAACACCCCGCAGTGCTGTGGCTAAATTAAACCGGACTGGAGAGTTGTGGCAAGCCGAATCGCGCTTTTTATCCGGCACGCCCTGCGGACCCCACGCCACGGTTGTCGGCCAGCGCCGCACCAATGGTCAGGAATGCGGCGTTTTGCCCTTTGGAACAGGACATTCTTGATCCGGCCTGCCTCAAGTCGGATTTGCGCAAACGCCGCCTATCATCGACGTTTGGACGCCACTCCCAGCCGACGCCTGGGGGAGCGACGAGAGGGGAGCCATGGAAAAAAAAACCTTGGAGAAACAATTGGGGCTGCTGGTTAAAGCCCGACGTCAAAGGCTTTCCCTGGGGCAGCTGGAACTGGCCCGGCGCGCCGGTTTCCACCGCAGCTACGTGTCCGACATTGAACGGGGCGCGCGGAACATCTCGCTCCAGAGCCTCGGGAAACTTGCCGCGGCTTTGGAACTCCCTCTGTCAGGCCTCTTCAGCGAGTTGGAGCACACACCGCCTTCCGCCCCGTTGCAGGCGGACGAATTGGTGGATGTGCTCGTGGCCCAAGCTGGCGACGAGGATGTGCGCTTGGTCATCCAATGCCTCAAGAACGCGCATCTGAGCAACCGCCTCTTTCTGGTCCGCGACGGAGCGGCGGTGCTGGACTTTGTCTTTTGCGCCGGCCCCTTTGCCCACCGCCGCCCCAACGACCCGCCCCGGGTCATCGTGCTGGATCTGGATCTGCCCAGGATCGGCGGGTTGGAGTTGTTGCGCCGGCTCAAACACGAGCCCCGGACCCGTTCGATTCCACTGATCGTGCTCACGTCGGGAAAGAACGAGGACCAGCTTGGCGCGTGCAAGCGATTGGGGGCTGACGCCTTCATTGTGAAACCGGCCGACCTGCACAAACCCGGCATTCACGCCCTGCAACTCAGCCTGCAGTGGGCCCTGCTGCCCCCGTAAATCCGCCCCCCCACCCTGTGCGTCTCTGCCGGTCTTCTTTCTCTTTCCTTACCGGAATTGCGTGACCTGATGCGTCACTCTGATTGTTCGCGGCGTGGTCGGCATCACTCCTGCGGAACAGGGGGGCATGAAAAATATCTTTTCCGCCCTGCTTGTTCTGCTAACCCTTCTTGCGGCACGTGAGGTCGGCCGGGCCCGAAACGTGACACTGGCTTGGAACGCGAGCGCGTCGATCTCCGCGGCGGGTTATAATGTCTACTACGGGACGGCCTCCGGCACCTATCCTAAAAAATTCAGCCCGGGCAACGTTACGTCGACCACCCTATCGAACCTGACGGAAGGGGCGACCTACTACTTCGTGGCGACCGCCTACGACCTGAATGCCAATGAAAGCCCCCGCTCCACTGAAACGAGTTTTATCGTGCCGGGCGTGCTGTCCGTAAGCCGCAGTCCGTCGACCAGCCAACGGGCGCTGCTGAGTTTTCCGGTGGAGCCGGGCCATTATTACGAGGTGCAAGCCACCACAAATTTCCAGTCCTGGACCAGTCTCTGGCAGACAGGGGTGTCGAGCTCGAACTCATGGGTCCAGTTCAGCGACTCATCCTCCAGCGCGTTGCGTTCCCGGTTTTACCGGCTGGCGCTGCACTGAGGCCGGAAGACGTCGCAAACTCCTGCCGCCGGGCCCTGCAGCCGCTGGATGTCCGGTTCCCGACGCCAACTTTCTTGCCAAAAGCGCGGCAAGAACCTAGGATCCGACATCTTATGGAAAAAGTTGTCATAATCGGAACCGGCTGCGCCGGGCTCACCGCCGCCCTCTACACCGGGCGAGCGAACCTCACTCCACTGGTTCTCACCGGCCGGCAACCCGGCGGATTGCTGACCACCACGAGCATCGTGGAGAACTTCCCCGGCTTTCCCGAAGGCGTGGACGGCTATGAGCTGATGACCCGGCTGCAGAAGAGGCCGAGCGTTTCGGCGCCCGCATCCAGTTCGGCATTCTGGAGGGCGTTGACCTGAGCCAACGCCCCTTCACGCTGACCATTGACGGCGAAAAAGTGCAGACCCAGACGCTCATCATCGCCACCGGCGCGGGACATCGCCACCTCGGTCTGGAGAGTGAGCATCAGCTGGAAAACAAAGGGGTGACCTACTGTGCCACCTGCGACGGGGCGTTGCCCATGTTCCGCAACCAACCCTTGGTGGTGGTGGGCGGCGGGGACTCCGCCTGCGAAGAAGCCCTTTACCTGACCCGCTTCGGCTCGGTGGTATATCTCATCCATCGCCGCGACAGCCTGCGCGCCTCGAAAATCATGAGCGACCGCGTTCTGGCCCACGCCAAAATCAAGCCCGTCTGGGACTCGGTCGTCACCGAGGTGCTCGACGTGAAGCAGGACAAGGTCACCGGAGTGCGTGTGAAGAATCTGAAAACCAACGCGGAATCCGTCGTGGATTGCTCGGGGGTTTTTGTGGCCATCGGCCATGTGCCCAACACCGACGTTTTCAAAGAGGTGATTGACCGGGACGAGGCGGGTTACATCGTGCCCAGGAAGGGTGCCGCCACGAACATTCCGGGCGTGTTTGTCGCCGGCGACTGCGCCGACCGGGTTTACCGTCAGGCCATCACGGCGGCGGGCATGGGCTGCGCCGCAGCCATTGAAGCCGAGCGTTTTCTTGAGTCCCTCAATCAGTGACCCGTTGGAGGGGCACCCGATTTTCCTTTCACCCCCCGGACAGGTCGTGCTGGCCGGGGGGTGAAAATCCGGATGCGGATTTGCCCATCAAAACATTTTTGGTGTGGGACTTTTCGAGCCTCGTGCTACTGTGCGGAGACCATGACGCCGCACAGTCCAAACTTTTCAGGCCAATCCGCGCACAATCCCGGCCGGGTGTTTTTTCTCGACGGACAAAACGACCTGCCCATGCTGGAAATCAGCACCGATTGGAGCAGGGCTGAGATTTATCTGCACGGTGCCCACCTCACCGGGTTCCAAAAAAAGGGGCAAGCCCCCCTGCTCTTCATGAGCCAGTGCTCCCGCTTCGCACCAGACCAGCCCATCCGGGGCGGCATTCCCGTGATCTTCCCGTGGTTCGGTGCCCGCGAGGGACTTGGGATGCACGGGGCGGTCCGCACGCGGGCTTGGGAACTCAGGGAAATCGCCCCCGCGACGGATGGCTCTGTCACGGTGCGATTGCGCTTTCCACACCCGACGGAGTCAGAAACCAACCCGCCTTTCAACCTGGAATATGTGATCACCGTCAACCAAAGCCTGACTTTGGAGTTGATCGCCACGAACGAGTCCGCAGCCGAGCCCTTGATCTTTGAAAACTGCCTGCACACCTATTTCTCCGTCGGTGACATCTCCAGCGTCGAGGTCCGCGGCTTAAAGGGGGCAGATTATCTCGACAACACCGAGAAACTTCTGCGCAAGTCGGAAACAGCAGACGCCCTGCGGATCCACTCTGAGGTGGACCGGGTCTATCTGGACACCGCGGCCCCGGTGGAGATCCACGACTCCCAATTAAACCGGGTCATTCTCATCGAGAAGGAAAACTCCGTCTCGACGGTGGTATGGAATCCTTGGGTGGCCAAGGCGCAACAAATGCCGGATTTCGGCGATGAAGAATACCGGCAAATGCTCTGCGTGGAGTCGGGCAACGTGAAATCCAACCGACTCACGCTGGCCCCCGGGCAGAGCGCGAGCCTTAAAGTGCGCTACAGCAGCGAGACTTTGGCGTAAGCCCGACAACGCCGGAAGTTTATTAAAAGCGCGACTGCCGGGGCCGGCCCTCCGCCACATTCGCAAGCCCGGCTTCCAACATCCAGTCAGTTGTCCCGGGTGCGGCTATCCCCTTGCGATCGGGCTTCAGGCCGATAGGATATCGCATTGTGAATTCGCTGCCTGAATTCGTCCTGCAAAACCTGCGCCAACACGGGCTCTTTCACCCCCGTCAGAAAATCCTTGTGGCGGTGTCCGGGGGGCTGGATTCCATGGTGTTGCTCGGTATTTTGCACGAACTGTCGGCGGTTTTTTCCTGGCGGCTTACAGTTGCCCACCTCAACCACCAACTGCGCGGCCGCGCCAGCACCGCCGATGAGCGCTTGGTCATCCGCACGGCTGAAAAACTGGACCTGCCCTCCGTCACCGAGAGTGCCGACGTGAAACAACTTGCGCAGGCCGGCAAAATCTCCGTGGAAATGGCCGCACGCCAAGCCCGGCATGATTTTCTGGCCCGCACCGCCCGCCGCCTGAGAATCCAGAAAATCGCTCTGGCGCATCATGCGGACGATCAGCTCGAACTTTTTTTCTTGCGCCTGCTGCGCGGCAGCGGCGGCGAGGGCCTCTCGGGCATGCCCTGGATCAATCCCTCGCCCGGAGATCCAAGGGTGCAGCTCGTCAGACCCTTACTCAACATGTCCAAGTCGGACTTGCTATCCTTCGCCATTGCCAAAAACCTCGTTTTTCATCAGGACGCCACCAACGCGTCCCTGGACATCCTGCGCAACCGCGTGCGCCACCTGCTCTTGCCTTTGCTACGGCGGGACTACCAACCCGCGCTGGACCGGGTCATTCCACGGGTGATGGATCTGGTCGGGGCGGAGGCGGACTTGGCAATGGCGGCGGCGGCGGAGTGGTTGCGTGACAAACTCGGCGCTTTTGGCAGCCTGCCTCTGGCGGTGCAACGCCGCGTGATCCACCGCCAGTTGATCCACTCCGGCATCACCCCGGATTTCCATTTGGTGGAGCAATTGCGCACCACACCCGGCCAACCCTTCACACTCTCCCCGCAGCTGAGCGTCCGCCGAAGCGAGAGGGGCGACCTCGATCTGATTCATCCCCCCGCACCGCCCGCGCCGCGCGTCGCCAAGACGGTGGACTTGGGGATCCGGCCCGGAACGATTGATTTCGGTGCGGTGCGGCTTTCGTGGCGGCGTCTGGCAGGTTCCGCACCTCTGCCGATTTGTTCCCACCCCGGGCAAGAGTTGTTTGATGCGGATAAAATCGGGCTCGTTATCACATTGCGCCAATGGGAACCCGGCGACAGGTTTCAACCCAGCGGCCGTTCCCAGGCCGTGAAACTGCAGGATCTCTTCACCAATCAGAAAATTCCCAAGTCCGAACGGCACGGGCTGGTGGTGGCGGCCACAGCGGCCGGGGAGATTTTTTGGGTGGAGCAACTCCGCATCTCTGAGCGGTTCAAATTATCATCCACCTCGAATCGCCGCTTGCTTTGGCGCTGGAATCGGCCTTAAATAGCCTGCTTGCGGGAGTTTTCTTCCCGTGATAGTTTGGCGCACTCTTCATACCATGGCTGACGACAATAAAGTGACCGGCGACGACAAGAACACGAAAAAGGGCGGCGAATTCCGCGTGCCCCCAAAAACTTGGATTGTATGGATCGCCATTCTGGGTGCCATCACCGCCCTGGTGTTGTTCAAAGACCGTCTGGAATATCAGGGAGAGATTCTCTCGCAGTATGAATTCCAGAAGAAGGTGGATCTCAATCTCATCGCCCAAGCCACCATTAACTACAGTGCCCCGGCCCAAACGCTCACGGAAATCATGGGCGGATATTACCGCACCGACAAAGAGGGGAGGTTCTTGGACAAGGCCGGCACTCCGGCCAAAGACAGCGCCCATGCCGACGTGATTCCATTCCGCTCCCGGATCCGTTTGACTGAGAAGATTGAAAACAATCTCCTGGAGAAGCCCCAGTTCGAGCTGCATCAGCCCAATGAAGTGCTTCTGAGCGTAATTTGGAGCGTGCTACCCATCGTGGTGATTGCCGGCTTCATCTGGTTTTTCTTCATCCGTCAGATCAAGATGGCCGGCAAAGGGGCCTTGAGTTTTGGAAAGAGCAAAGCCCGGCTTCTCGCCAAGGAACGCAACAAAACCACCTTCAAAGACGTCGCCGGCATCGAGGAGGCAATCGAAGAGGTTTCTGAGCTGGTGGAGTTCCTCAAGGATCCAAAGAAATTCCAGCGGCTCGGCGGCCGCATTCCAACAGGCGTTCTCATGGTCGGCCCTCCCGGCACCGGCAAGACCCTTCTGGCCAAGGCCATCGCCGGCGAGGCCGACGCCACCTTCTTCAGCATCAGCGGCTCGGATTTTGTCGAAATGTTCGTCGGCGTGGGTGCCAGCCGGGTGCGCGACATGTTTGAACAGGCCCGGAAAAACACACCCTGCCTGATATTCATCGACGAAATTGATGCCGTGGGCCGCAGTCGCGGACATGGTCTGGGAGGCGGGAACGACGAGCGCGAACAGACCCTCAACGCTCTGCTCGTCGAGATGGACGGGTTCGACACCCAGGAAGGGATCATTATCATTGCGGCCACCAACCGGCCGGACGTGCTGGATCCCGCCCTGCTCCGCCCCGGCCGTTTCGACCGACAGGTCACCGTCAATCTTCCTGATGTCCGCGGTCGCGAAGCCATTCTGAAGGTGCACGCCAAAAACGTGAAGCTCGAGCTCGGGGTGGACTTGTCCATCATCGCCCGCGGCACGCCCGGTTTTTCCGGAGCGGAACTGGCTAACCTGCTGAATGAAGCGGCGCTGCTGGCCGCCCGCACCAACCGCAAGGCAGTGGGTCTGGCCGAACTGGAAGAGGCCCGCGACAAGGTCCGCTGGGGGCGCGAACGCCGCAGCCTTGCCATGACGGATGAGGAGAAGAAATTCACAGCCTGGCATGAGGCCGGCCATGCCTTGGTCAATGTCCTCCTCAAACACACCCACCCCCTTCATAAGGTCACCATCATTCCCCGGGGCCAGTCCCTGGGCGCCACCATGTATCTGCCCAAGCAGGACATGCACAGCCGCAAACGCAAGGAAATGCTCGATATGATCGCCGTGACGATGGCCGGGCGCATCGCCGAGGAAATCATCTCCGACGACACCTCGACAGGGGCGGCCATGGACATCCAGCAGGCCACCCAGCTGGCCCGCGCGATGGTCTGCCAATACGGCATGAGCGAAAAGGTCGGCATGGTCCAGTATGGCGACGATGATGAGTATGTCTTTCTGGGCAGGGAAATGGGCCGCACCAAGAACTTCAGCGAACACACCGCACAGGACATTGATGAGGAAATCAAGCGTATCATTCACGAACAGTTTGAAATAGCCCGCGAAATCATTGCCATCCACCGCGACAAATTGGAGCTCATCGCCAAGTATCTGCTCGAGTTTGAGACCTTGGAAGGGGCACAGGTGGACGAAATCATCCGCACTGGGCAGTTCACGCCGCCGCCCAAACCGCCCGCCCAGATTGATCCGCCGCTGGGCGCTCCGGCCGGCACACCTTTGCCCGAACCGCCCCCGAAGACCGCCCCGCCCAAACTACCCGGATTGGGATCCCCGGCCCCCTCGCCGGTCTGAAAAGTTTTGTTTATGGGGTTAAAACGGCAGCCCTTCCGGCTGCCGTTTTTTTATTGGGAAGCTCGACTTCGGGCCATTTCCATCTTCCATTCGCGGAGCCCCCTGCTCTATCCTGAGGAACGATGATTATCGCCCCTTCGTTGTTGGCCAGCAATCATGCCCGCCTAGCCAAGGAAGTCCAGCGCGCGGAGCGCTCCGGAGCC
Source organism: uncultured Verrucomicrobiota bacterium (assembly GCA_903873415.1). Taxonomy (GTDB): domain Bacteria; phylum Verrucomicrobiota; class Verrucomicrobiia; order Limisphaerales; family CAIQOK01; genus CAIQOK01. The sequence goes on from CAIQOK010000121.1 coordinate 56,180, forward strand.
GAATGGCTTCATATCGACATCATGGACGGGCATTTCGTTCCGAATCTTTCCTTCGGGCCGGCCATTGTGGAAGCCATCCGGCCGCTGACCCGCCTCTTCCTGGACGTGCATTTGATGTGCAGCAAACCGGAGATCCTGCTGACCCCTTTCGCACAGGCCGGAGCCGACCAACTCACCGTCCATGTTGAGTTGGGCGATCATGTCACCGCTCTGCTGTGGAAGATCAAGTCCTTGGGCAAGAAAGTAGGACTTGCCGTCAACCCGCCCACAGCGGTGGCCCAACTCATTCCGCATCTGGCACACATCGACACTTTGCTGGTGATGACCGTCAACCCGGGTTTTGGCGGGCAGCCTTTCATTCACGAAACACTGCCAAAGCTCCAACAGGCCGCGGAGTGGCGCCAGAAAAAGGGCCTGCACTACCGCATCCAAGTCGATGGCGGAATCAATTTCAAAACCGCCGGGGAATGCGCCCGGGCCGGGGCCGACACCTTCGTCAGCGGGACGAGCCTGTTTGCCGCGCCGCAATTGGGGGCGGCAGTCAAGAAAATGCGCCGCACCGTCCGGGAGAACGACCCCGCCCGCGCCAATCTGACCGTCTAAGCCTCCGTTCCGGCAAGGCCCCGGATTGTTTGAGAATTCCGCCGATCAAACCTCGGCTGCAGCATCCCCCAACAGCCCGGCTTTGCGGGCGTGCCGCCCATAAACCCACTCGAAAATCGGCGTGGCCATCAGGGTGGTCACTATCGCCATCAACACCATGATGGAAAACAGGGCCGGCTGGATGACCCCTTTCTGCAATCCGATATTGAGAATGATCAGTTCCATAAGCCCCCTGGAATTCATCAAGGCCCCCACCGCCAATGCCGTGCGGTTGTCCTCGCCGCTCATTCGCGCTGCCGCCCAGCAAGCCACTCCCTTGCCCAGCACCGAGGCCGCAAGCAGGCACAGGGCGATGCAAAGAAGCGACGGGCTGTTGACCAGGTCCAGGCGTGTGTTCAGGCCGGAAAAGGTGAAGAACATGGGCAGCAAAAAAACCACAACAAAGGGCTGAAGCTTTTCCTGCAGTTCCCGCGCGAAAAAACCCCGCGGCATCGCCGTCCCCAGCAAAAAACCGCCAAACACGGCGTGAATCCCAATGGCATCCATCGCCCAAGCGGCCAGACAAAAGAGCATCAAAACCGCCCCCAGCACGGTGCTGGAAACCTTCCCCTCGCGCTCGACCAACCGACCCAGAGGCGCAAGCAGTCTCCGCGCCCCACCAACCATCAGCAGCCCGTAAGCCCCACCTCCCGCAATCGCCCGGATGGCAACGAAGGCATCCACGCTCCCGTCCGGGAGTTTTTGGAAACTGGCCAGCACCACCGCCAGCACACACCAGGCCGCCGCATCATCAATCGCCCCCGCCGCCAGCGCCAGTGTCCCCAGCGACGTGCCCGTCAACCCCCGCTCATAAATGATCCGGGCCAGCATGGGAAAGGCGGTGATAGCCATTGCCGCGCCGAGAAAGAGGGTTGCCTCGAACAAGTTGGCCTGGGTGGAGAACAAGCCCGGGACCTTCAAAAGCCACGGGGCCAGAAGCACTGCGCACCCAAAGGGCGCAACCATCCCGGCCAGTGACACCGCAGCGGCACTCCGCGCCCTGCGCCGGAACAACTCGGTCTTGAACTCCGTTCCGACCAGAAACATGTAAAGCCCGACCCCCAGTTGAGCCCCCACATAAAGCACCTTCAGCGATTCCGGCGGGAAGACCGTTTTTTGAAACGCGGGAAAAAGCCACCCCATCAACGAAGGCCCCAGGAAAACCCCCGCGATCATTTCCCCAACCACCTGCGGCTGCCCCAGACGCCTTGCCAATGCACCCACCCCCCGGCAAATCCCAAGGATGCAGGCCATCTGAAAAAAGAAGGCTACTGACAGTTCCGGACCGCTCATCATAGTGCTGTTTTCGTTTCGCCGACCTTGAACTTCCTTGACGCCCCCATTAAGAGCAAGATGAAAGCGGCAGCAGTTTTGGCACAACTGACCTGTGCGCCCCACGCTCGGGCCTTTGTCTCATTCCGCTTCAATCTGGACGAAGCAAAAGCAACCGGGCGTTCCTGGGCCCGATGCTAAGGATTAGCCTCGCGTCTAGGCTGTTTTCAGAGGCTTCATAAGGCCCCGCCTCCAAGCATTTAACTCCCGGTTCGTTCCACATCTGCGCCCGCGATTGATTCGTTCCAGTCCGGGTTTGTCGGAAAATTTATTTGCCGATGACGGCGGATGGGCGTAAAAAAACACGCAAATCCCCGGCGATGGCTCGCAAAGTTTCCACGGCGCATGACCGGTTGGGCATGGCCCTGAGCCGCCGCATACGATGCTGCCGCGAGAACCTTGATGTAGTAAAGTAGAGTCCCCTTGGGATGCGCCCTGTTTTTCTGGTAAGTCTGGGGTAGGCGCAACTCGGCACTGTAGCTCAGCCGGATCGGGCGGGAATAGCAACCTGTTCGCGGCATCCGCCTGCCGGAATCTCTGCCGAGGCCCCCCTGAATCCATAGCCGGCGCCAATAAACTTGTGCCTCGCGTTCTCCACAGCACTTGGGACAAGGCGCAGGCGACAAACCCTATCGCCCGGTCTGGAAAAGAAGAACGCCGCCCAAGCCGGGCGGCGTTCCTGAGACGGTTCAATCCGCGCGAAGAAGGAACCGGTCAGTTCAATTTCGAAAGCACTTCCTTGATCGCGGCAAAGTTGGGCAGGTCCTTAGGGGTGGCTGTCTGCTCGCTGTATTGGATGATCCCCTGCTTATCAACGACGAAGGCCGCGCGGGCAGAGGTGTCGCCCACTCCGGCGAGCATTGGAAACACCACATCATAAGCTTTGGTCACCGCCTTGTTGAGGTCGCTGGCCAGCTTGATGCCTATTTTTTCCTTCTGGGCCCAGGCGTCCTGCGCGAACGGGCTGTCCACACTGATGCCCAGAACATCGGCGTTGAGGCTTGTGTAAGCCGCCAAGCCTGCGGTCAGATCGCACAGTTCGGTGGTGCACACGCTTGTAAATGCGAGCGGAAAGAAGAGGATCACGGTGTTCTTCTGGCCGAGGTTGTCGCTGAGTTTGATATCCACCAGACCGGTGGACTGTTTCGATTTCAAACTGAAATCCGGAGCCTTGCTGCCAACAGAGATTGCCATAGTTGTTTTTGTTTGTTTCGGTTAAATCCAGTGGTCTTTATAAACAGGGCGGCGCCACCTGTCAATCCGCGGACCCCGAATTGCAGGGATTCTCGTTTTGACTCCACGCAGTCGAAATTCATGGGAATCCCGCACCCCAACCCCGCCCGAGTCGCGCGGCCATGGCGTTGTTCCGCTCGCAGAGGCGGGCGATGCGATGGAGTGCTTGGAACCTGAAGGTAAAGAGGCAAGGGTGCGGAGAATTGCTAGGATTAGAACCGGTTGCAGCCTCGTTTATAGCTAACTTTTTTCTACACCGTTCGGTTGCTGCATTTACCCTTTGCTGTTCATGCTCGTCTCTTGGCCATCCCAGGGGCGCCTACTTACGTCGACGGCCACAGAACGGGAACACGCATCGTCGCGGACAAAATCATGGCCAAGGCGTTCCCCGGGCGATGGGCGCGGATCGACGCGGCGGCATTCCACCAAATTCTGACATGCGGATGAATTGATGGCGCTGACTCGACATCTGCAGCCTCAAATCATCATCAATAATCGAGGGGTAAATCTCTGGTTCAATGGTTGCGACGCGCCCGGTTCGGTGCCTTCCAACGTTCTGGGGGATCATGACACGCCCGAAGGAAGCATCGGCTCCTTTCAAAATGACCACCCGTGGGAAACCTGCAACATGATCATTCATACTCCCGGCGGTTATGCGTGGGCTTATCGTTCGGACCAAGACTTCATCCGCCTTCTGGGCGGGTGTGTTCAGATGCTGGCCGGTTGCGCGACCGGGGATGCCAACTTGATATTGGATGTCGGACCAAACGCGCTCGGCGAAATCCCAACAGATCAAGCCGGGCGACTCCGGGAAATGGGCGGGTGGATGCGAAAGAACGGAGCGAGCATCTATGGAACTCGCGGCGGCCCCTTCCGTAACGGAGCTTGGGGAGCCTCCACCTACAAGGGAAAAAAGGTTTATCTCCATTTATTCAAATGGGACGGCGACCGCTTCGTTTTGCCTCCGCCCAAAGCAAAAATCCTATCGTGTTCAGTTGAATTCACGCAAACTATGGACAACATCACCCTAGCGCTGCCGGCGGAAAAGCAGAACAAAACCAACACGGTCATGACGGTGGAGCTTTCCAGAGTGGCGGGGGATGAAATGGCAAACGACAGACCCTTGGACGTTAAAAAGTGAACCAACTAAAATGAAAATCAGATTGAACTGGATCCGTCAATTCGTGGCATTGCAGGCCGTGCTAAAAACATCCTCAGCAATTGCGGCCGGGACAATCGCCCTGTCCAGCCCCTCGGACTATCAGGTAATTCAGCGTGGAAGCTCGGATGCCGGAATATTACACATCCAGGGCAAAACGACGTTCATTGCAAAAAAGTGGCAATATCGGCTTCTGGGCAAACCTCTTTCTGGAAAACCGAATGAAACCTGGCATCGATTCCAAAACCAAGCCAAAGAAGGCAACGTCGACTTTGTGATCAAAGCACCCGCCGGAGGATGGTATCGACTGGAAGTGCGCGGTCAGGGCGCAGACGGCACCTCAGCCAAGACCAGCGTGGCTCATGTGGGTGTCGGCGAGGTGTTCATTATTGCGGGCCAGTCCAACGCCGGCAACTACGGTGCCGGAACCCAGATTACACGGAGTGGCGATGTAGGGTCTTTCAGCGGCGTGCAGTGGGCGCTGGCTAACGATCCCCAGCAGGGCGCGGGGGGCTGGGACGGAGGCGGCAGTTTCATGCCCGCATTCGGGGACGCCATGAGCGAGCGATTTCATGTTCCCATCGGCATTGTCGCCATTGCGGACGGCGGAACAAGCGTTCGCGAGTGGCTGCCCAAGGGATCACGGATACATCAACAACCCACCACCGGGGGCCACGTTTCACCGGCAGGGCCCGGCGAATGGACCTGCACCGGAGCGCTTTTCGATCGTTTTTCAAAGCGCTTCGACGCCCTCGGAACCAATGGATTCAGAGCCATACTCTGGCATCAGGGGGAAAGCGATGCGGGCCAGGCAAGGGCCGGATATCCGGCAGACCGCCAGATCACCGGCGAACAGTATTTCCAATTCATGTCGGACTTGATCGACGCCACCCGGAAACAGGCGGGCTGGCCCCTACCCTGGTTCACCGCGCAAACCACCTACCATAGCGAGCAGGACGCCTCCGATCCCGAGTTCCGTGCAGCGATGAGGAAACTCTGGGACCGGGGCTTGTCACTGGAGGGACCGGACACGGATGATCTCCGGGCCGGATATCGCGCCGGGGTTCACTTCAACAGTAACGGACTGCAAAAGCACGGTCAGATGTGGGCGGAGAAAGTGGGACCGTGGCTTGAGAAACAACTCATCCAAGGCGAAGCCGGACCTGCAAAATCCAAGCCCAGCATTCATAAACACTGATGCTTACACCACCTTCTCACGGCAATGGAACCCGCGTGCCAACTGAGGAAATACGGAATTATGAAGGGAAGAGCTCCGGCACGGCACTTGGACATATCATTACGGACAAATTGAAAGGAAAGAGACGAATGCAAAATTGGATTGGCAGATGGTGCGGAACAGGGCTCCTGACGGTGATACAACTGGCGTGTGCAGAGACCATGAAGGCGGCGGATGCCGGTTACAATCCGGTTTTGGTCAATGGCCACAGGCCTTCAGCCTATGTGAACCCATTCATCGGCGCCGTCACTCATTCTGTTTTACGTAACGCTGACAGCCAGGGAAAGACCATTCCCGGAGCCTGTTACCCTTACGGGCTGGTTCAGCTGAGCCCCGACTCCATCACGGGAGGCGACAACGGCTCGGGCTACAACTACGAGCACCGCACTCTGCAAGGCTTCAGCTTCACCCACATGAGCGGGGTGGGATGGTATGGGGATCTGGGCAACTTCCTGGTCATGCCGAGCACCGGCCAACTCAAAACCAGCTACGGACTCGTCAACATCCCCAACTCCGGCTATCTCTCGCGCAAGGGCAATGAAACCGCCTCGCCCGGCTACTACGCCGTGTCGCTGCTGGATTATGGCATCCGCGCGGAACTGACCGTCGCCGCGCACAGTGGCATGCTTCGTTTCACCTATCCTCAGAGCAAGCAATCGCGCATCCAGATCGATCTGGCCCGGCGCATCGGCGGGACGTCAGAACTGCAATCCGTGAAGGTGGTTGGCGAGCGCTCCATTGAGGGATGGATGCGTTGCACCGAAAAAGGCGGCGGCTGGGGCAATGGCGGCGGGCACCCGAACTACACCGTCTTTTTTCATGCGGAATTCAGCAAGCCTCTCAAAAATTTCGGCATCTGGTCCATGGCAATTTCAAAAGGAGCCCGCCGACGCGGCGCTCTGCCTGATGAAGACCCTGCCTTCGTCAAACAAATGGCCAGTGCTGATGTCATCAGGGGTTGCCGCGAGCTGGAGGGGGCGCATCTGGGCTTCTTCACCGAATTCGAGAGCGGCACCGATGAGATCGTGCTCATGAAGAGCGGCATATCCTACACCAGCCTCGAAGGTGCGCGCCAAAATGTGGCGGAGGAGATCCCCGGCTGGAATTTCGACAGCGTTCGCTCGGCAGCGCGCGACCGCTGGGACCGTGAAATCTCCCGCATTGCAATCCAAGGCGGCACCGAATCGCAGCGCATCGCTTTCTACACCGCCCTGTATCGCGCCATGATCGATCCACGCGCCTTCGCCGACCGCAGCGGAGCCTATCCTGGCGGTGATGGCAAGATCCACACCGCGGCAAACTACACCCGACGCACCATTTTCAGCGGCTGGGATGTCTACCGGAGCCAGTATCCATTGATGACCCTGATTGCTCCGACAGTGGTTCAGGATATGATTCATTCGCTGACCGATCTGGCCGTCGAGAGCAATAAAGGCTACCTCGAACGCTGGGAGTTCCTCAATGCCTACAGCGGATGCATGAACGGCAACCCGGCCGTGCCCATTATCGCCGATGCCTATGCCAAGGGCATTCGGGGCTATGACGCCCAACAGGTTTATGCGATGGCAAAGCAAACCTGCGAAAAGATAGGACCCGGTGATAAAGGCTACTTTCCAAGCGCGCTGTCCGACACAACCGAACATAATCTGGATGAATGGTGCCTCTCGCAGATGGCTCATGCCCTCGGAAAAGAAGAGGATGCCAGGCGCTTCGCCGCACGCAGCCAGGGCTATCGCCACTTATTCAACCCCAAGACAGACTGGTTTGAGGGGGGGTGCGTCGAAAGCAACCCCGGGCAGCAGGGTTGGTTTGTGCCCCATGACGTTCCGGGCCTGATCGAGCTGGTCGGCGGACCGGAAAAATTTGTGTCGCGGTTGAATAACTTCTTCGAGAGGACACCGGATGTCACCCGCTGGAATGATTTCTACAACCATGCCAACGAGCCGGTCCACCAGATCCCGTTTCTCTTCAACCGGGCCGGGGCGCCCTGGCTGACCCAGAAATGGGTCCGTTATGTCTGCGAAAACGCCTACGGCTGCGATGTCTACGGGTGCTGCGGCGACGATGATGTGGGCCAAATGTCCGCCTGGTTTGTGCTCTGCGCCTCCGGCCTTCACCAGGCCTGCACGGGCGATACCCGTTATGAATTGTTCACCCCGCTCTTCGACTCGGTCATCATCCGCATCGATCCGCTTTATGGCAGGAACAAAACCTTCACCATCACCACCTGCGGCAACGGACCGGGCCCGCGCTACATTCAATCGGCCACACTCAACGGCCACCCGTTAAACCGTTGCTGGCTTGATCACAAGGAAATCGTCGCCGGGGGAACACTCCAACTCAACCTCGGCACAGAACCCGAAAAAACCTGGGGAATTTCCAACCACTAGATGCCTTGCACTTGGGCATTCTCATCAAACAACGCCCGCGGAAAAACACCGCAGCCATCGCTTACATTGCCGGTGGCAGAACAAACCAGGATCGAATGAAACTTCATGCCGACTCCGGCAATTACTGAATCAAGGGCCGCACCATGACACGCATTGTCTTTTCCTTCTTTGCAATTATAACCGGTCTGCTCACCGGAACGCTGGCCGCCTCCGACAAGCCCAGTCCTCCATGGGCAGCAACTCTGGATCAGGCCGCCTTCACAAAAAACGGACTGGATCGGCTCCACCATCCGCACTACGAATATGAATGTCTGGGACTCGGCGGCACGGTCGCCCGAATCGATCCCTTTGGCTTCACCACGACCCCGGCCATCGGCATCAATACCAACGGCTATCTCAAACACTTACCCTACCTCTCCTATCAGTATTGGTGGGACGAGGAGTCGCATCGCCACGTACCATTCGAGTTAAACGGCGGCTACGGCGCCCACCTCGCCACCGGACAGGCTTCCAGCTTCCGGCATCATCTGGATATCGCCACCGGTTTGCTCACCATTGACCTGGGCCTTAAGGTCGCTGCCACCGGCACGCACACCTTCCAAAGCCACCGGGAACTTTTTGTCACACCCGACGGTGTTCTGGTCATTCGAATCACTGATGCCCCAAATGCGCCCACCCCTTTTCAACTTCAAATCGATACAAATAAGAAGGTGCGGATCTATTTGAATCAGGGCGTTTACGCCCGCGAACACGATCCTTGGAGCGGCACCGCAAGCGCCAGGCCGGAGGGCTTGGTGGTGACGGCCACACGCCCCAAATCCTGTGTCGCCACGCTCGCTGTCGCTGCAGATGGCGCAAACATCACCCTTGACCCCCAGGCACTTCGGATCGGATCCAAGCGTCCGGGCAAGACCCTGACCTTTTACATCGCCCCGGGTTCGTCCTACGAGAGCAGCGATCCTGTGTCAGCGGCTTGGGAAAAGGCGGCTTCAGCCAAGCAACGTGGATATGCCGCTTCCCGCAGCGACACCGCAAGATGGTGGAGTCACTTTTATGCCCGAGCCTCCGTCACCCTGCCTGACACTGATCTGGCCGGATGGTACGCCAGATCCACCTATTACCTCGGTGTTTTCTTCGGCCGGACGGATGTCCCGCCCGGCTGCAACGGCACCAGCGTTGAAAGTTTCGCCGGTGCTGTCTGTCCAGAATATGACCTGGTCTTGGATCAACAGGCGCTCCTCTTGGGAAACCATTTTGATGAAGCCCGCCGTGTGGTCAACTGGCTGGGCCGCACCCTGCCCCGTGCCGAGCGCTACGCCACCGAAGGACTCACCTTGCACAAGGTCGCAACCCAATACACCAACGGCGCCAAGTTTGGCCCGCTCATGGGTTATGACGGAACCCTCCTCGTCCCGCCCACCGAGGGGGAAGGAGTCTGGGCGCATGAAGATTTCGCCGGAAACAATGCCGCCCTGATGGCCCTGAACTATGTGGATTGGAGCGACGATAAAACACTTAAAGCCTTGGCCGAACGCATTCTCAAAGAAACAACCCGGATCTCAGCAGCCGATCTCCAATGGCGCCCCGACCTGGACTCCTATCTAAACAAGGACATGCCTTCCACAGTCCAGCAGGCGGCCACTCGCTTCGGGCTGGAGGAATCCCTCCGGCGCGGTGTTGCCGAACCAGGCTGGAACGCCCAAGCGCCAAAAGTATTGATCCCCACCGGCGATTACCAAGGTGCAAAAGTTCTCACCGGTGGTCCGGGATCGATCCCGACAGCACGCTCAGGTGACGCCACCTGGCTTAGCCCTGTCTGGTGGTACTCCGTGATCGCCCCCGACAATCCAGTTGTCCGCAGCAGTTACGACCTGTTCCGGACTTCCACGACGGGAAACTATGTGTTTAACAACGGCTGGATGGGAGTCATCGCCGCCAAACTCCGCGATGGTGCCGAAGCCCTACGCTGGGCGCGGGAGTTTTTGCGGCCTGATGCCACCCTGTTTGATGACACCTGCTTGGGCGAATTGATCGGCGACTTCGAAGATTTCAAGAAAACACCCGAAGTTGCAGCCCACGCGGCCCTTCTCTGCAACATCAACCAGATGCTCCTCGATCCGGATGACGATAAAACGATCACGGTTTTCCCGGCCATTCCAGCCCAATGGGAGACCCAGGGTGTCGCTTTTGATCATCTGGCCGCCAAGGGGGACATTCTGGTTTCAGGCGAGCTCAAGTCCCGCCAGGTTCGGGTAATCTTGGAGAACCGTTCCGGGCTGCCTTGCCACCGAACATTAAGGGTGCGTCTGCCCAGTGGCATCAGCCTCCTCCGGCCTCCACTCAAAGGTGTGCGACTGGAAAACGGCTGGGCAGTTCTGCCAGACCTGCCACTTGTGCCCCAGGGAAAAACCATCCTCACTTTCAACATGGCAGCCCCCTAAGCCATTGACTCGCTTCCTCTTAAACCGCGAACCCGCAAGCGAGACAAACACTATGATCGAACACGACTACACGCTATCCCCCTGCCTTTGTCAACTTTAAGTTTCGAGGCTCGCTAAAGTTATTTGCGTTTTTTGGTTTTGTGGAGCGCCAGTCGAAACTGGTTAGGGGCGATGTGAACTCTAGACGCAAATCCAACGATGCAAAAGCACTCAACGTGTCATCGGGCGGATCAAAACCGGCCACTGGTGGGCACTTCAAAACCGGCCAGTCTGAGGCGGGAGATTCATAACAGTTTTCGGGTTTGGTTCAAGGGATTTTGGCGGCGAATTAAAACGAGCCGGGGCCGAGCT
>CAIQOK010000122.1 GCA_903873415.1 uncultured Verrucomicrobiota bacterium
CTGGTCGCGCATGATTTGAAATTCCTTGTCGGTCAACGTCTGGATGGGCGCGACGGTGATACTGTCGCCGGTGTGGACGCCCATGGGGTCGAAGTTTTCGATGGAGCAGATGATGACGCAGTTGTCGGCCTTGTCGCGCATGACTTCCATCTCGTATTCCTTCCAGCCAAGGAGGGATTCTTCGATGAGGATTTCGTTGACGGGCGAGAGTTCAATGCCGCCTTTGGCAATGGCCTCGAACTCCTCCTGATTGTAGCCGATGCCGCCGCCGGTGCCGCCGAGTGTGAACGCGGGCCGGATGATGAGCGGGAATTTACCGATTCTCTTGGCCACGTCCCGGGCTTCGTTCAGGTTGTGGGCTACGCCGGAAATCGGCACGTCGAGTCCGATCTCTAGCATGAGTTCCTTGAAGGCAAACCGGTCTTCACCCTTGTGGATCGCCTCGGGCTTTGCGCCTATCATCTCGACGTCATGTCGTTCAAGGGCCCCGTTTTTGTTAAGCGCCATCGCCGTGTTGAGCGCGGTCTGTCCGCCCAGCGTGGGAAGCAAGACGAGTTTACCCTCCGCCCCCAGCCTGCGCATCTCTTCCTTTTCGCGGAGGATGATCTTCTCGACGCATTCGGGGGTGATCGGCTCGATGTAGGTGCGGTCGGCAAACTCCGGATCGGTCATGATGGTGGCCGGGTTGGAGTTGATGAGGACGACGCGGTAGCCTTCCTCCTTGAGGGCTTTGCAGGCCTGGGTGCCGGAATAATCAAACTCGCACGCCTGGCCGATGATGATCGGGCCGGCGCCGATGATGAGAACGCTGTGGATGTCGGTGCGTTTGGGCATAGTTAAAACAGGGGAGAGTGAACACAGATCAGAGTGGAAAGGAAAGGCAAAAGCGGGTGAGCTGCTTGGGGGGCGGCCAAGGACTGGCGGAAGATTTCCGGCGGCTTGACTTGGCAGCCTTCGCTCGGAACCCTTGGCCCATGAAACCTCTCCTTCTTTTGGCTGCTCTGGGCTGCGCCGGCTGCGTCGCTGCGCAGGACGCCGCGCCAGCCGCGTCGGGTCTGCGCCGCGTTGAGCTCTTCAACGGCCGTGACTTTTCCGGTTGGGCGTTTCACATGAAGGACCAGTCCGATCCTCGCAGGACGTGGAGCGTGACGAACGGGCTGATCCACTGCTCGGGCAGCCCGATTGGCTACATGCGCACGGAAGGCTGCTTCAGCAACTATCAACTGACCGTGGAGTGGAGGTTCGTGAAAGTCGCGCCCAAGGCGGACAACACCGGGGTGCTCCTGCACATTCAGATGCCCGACAAGGTCTGGCCCGCCTGCGTCCAGGTGCAGGGCAAGCACGGGCGTCAGGGGGATTTGTTCCTGATGGCCGGCGCCGAGAGCCGGGAGCATCGCGGGCTGGACGCCAACACGGCCATGCCCATGCACGGTGAATCGGCGGAGAAAGCTGTGGGTGAGTGGAACACCAGCGTCACCGTCTGTTCCGGCAACCGGGTCAAGGCCTGGATCAACGATCAGCTGCGCAATGAGACCACGGATTGCACGATCTCGTCAGGCTGTGTCGGGATCCAGAGCGAGGGCGGGGAACTGGAGATCCGGCGCATGTCTTTGGATCCCCTGAGGTAGGGACCTGTTTGAACGGGGGGGGCTGCCTCCCACGTGCGGACTGGATGGAAGTCAGATGCCTCCGCCCAATTGAAGTCGCGGGTCGGCCTCCAGAAGGGATTTCAAGCTGGTCCAGCTGGCGTCGTTCATGTCGTTGAATGCGTTGAGGTAGACGGCGACGGTTTCCTGGGGGTATTTGGCCAGCAATCCGTCCACGGCCGCGCGCAGTTTCGAGTCCTCCACGCCGTCTGGGAGCCCGTCGACGACGCCGTTTTCGTTTTTGATTTCGAGTGCGTCGAGGAAATCAACCAGCATGGGTTGATGTTTTTTGAGGAGCCAGGTGCGGAGCAGGGTTCCGGCCACCGGCTCCAAGGCGGGTTTGCCCAACGAGGCCAGGATGAGGGTTTGGCGTTCGGCGCGGGACTTGTGCTCGAGAAAGACGGGGCGCACGCGGCGCGCCTCGGCCACCGCATTGAGTGTGGCGCGGTAGGTGGCTTTCTCCGACTCGAAGATGGCGGTGAGAATTTCGCCGGCGAGCGCGGGCGACATGAATCCGAATAGTTCGTGGGCGGTCAGCATAGATAAATCTTCTTAAATCGTTATCACAGAGATCTTGTGTTTTTTGGCTAGCGCTGCGCAAGCCTCGCTTTCCAGAAGCAGGGTGCGGCCCTGCTCAAGGGCGAGGGTGGAAATGCCCGCGGCGGCGCAGGTTTCCAGCGTTTGGGGGCCGATGCAGGGGATGTCGAAGCGCAGGTCATGGTTGAGTTTGGCGACCTTCACCGCCACAGCCCCCCCATGTTTGCCGGCCAGAGCCCCTCCGCGTGCCAGGCAGGAATCTGTCCCTTCAAAGCCTTCCACGGCCAGCACGGTGCCGTTTTTGACCACCACAGTCTGGCCGATTTCGAGCCGGGAAACCTCCTTGGCAATCCCAAATCCAAACCGCACGGACTCCTGTTGCGCTTGGTCGGGGCGGGGGCCCAGTTGAAAGTTTCCGGCTGGCATAAGCGGTTGGAGCCAGGGTATGGCGGAGATCAATTCGACCCCGTCCTTGTGCAATTCGTCGGCGATGCCTCCGAAAATGGTCTGGGCGTTTTTCTCCTTGAGCCGGAAGAGGAGCGCCACGGCACGCAGGTCGGGGCGCAGGTCGTAGAGGTTTTTCGGGGCAATCTGTCCCACCATGACGCAGTGTTTGATTCCCCGGGTGGTGAAGGCGGAAATCAGCTTGGACAGCTGGCCCACACGCAGCCAGACGATTTCATCGACCAGCGGGGCCAGTGCCGGATCGGTTTCACCCTCGAAAGCGACAGCCACCAGGCGCTTGAGGCCGAGCTGGCGGGCCTGCCGGGCCAGAACCAGCGGCAGGGTGCGGTTTCCGGCAATGATGCCGAGGGTTTCAACCTGTGAAGTCACGCCAGTGATCTTACCGTATTCCCCGGCGGGGTGGAAAAGAAAAGTGGCGGATGTCTGCGTGCCGCAAAGTAATGGGTGATTTCCGGCCGGTGTTATGGTTTCTTGTGCTGGCGATGAACATACAAGTGGCGGTTTTGTGCGATGCGGCGACGGATGACAACGGCAAACTCAACTTGCTTGGGGCCTTTGACACGATTTACACCCAGCAACTGCCCGCCACTCATCCCCAGTGCTCGATCGCCTTGAGGGTGACTTTCGGCAGCGAAAACGAGGGAAGCCAGCTCTTGCGCCTCAATTTTGTCGATGCCGACGGCCGCTCCATCATGCCGGGAATCGATCTTCCGCTCGAAGTCAGCCTGCCGGATGACGCCTTTTTCGGAACCCGCAACTTCATCGTCAATATCCAGCAGCTCAAGTTCGACCAGCCCGGGCTTTATTCCATAGACGTGCTGGTCGGCGAGGATTTGAAAGCGAACATCCCTTTGCTGGTCAAACTCAATTCAACCGATCTGGTGGCCTGAGGCCTGCGTGATCTCATGGCAAAGCCGCACTTTTCTCAGGTGGCGCTTTCTGTTTTCATTGCGGCCTTTGTGGCAGCGGGTGTGATGAATCCTGTTTTCGGCGGCCTCAGGGCATTACCGCGAAAGCCATAACGATCTCCGAGCTCTGCTCTTTGCTCCTTCAGATTTCGGGTTTGTCTTTGAAGCTCCAGCGGAGCGACCTGTCCCTACGCAACCGCCCCCTCTCCCCGCCGTGCGGGGAGAGAATTCCCCCGATGCAAAATTCGCGCGTTGAACCCCTTAACTTGCCAAGGTTTTGGAAGCCGAAATCCGCTTGCGACGCAAGCTCGCCCAAAAAACAAGGCGTCGCAATCATCCCAACCAGTTCTAATTGAGCAGAGGTTCATGGGGAGGTGTGCTGCAGAAATTTGGTTGCGTGCATCTTTTTTCCTCAAACTTGACTGACTTCAACCGAACTGGCAGAGTTAGACGCATGCCAGTTTAGCTCAGTGGTAGAGCAGCTCATTCGTAATGAGCAGGTCGTCGGTTCAAGCCCGACAACTGGCTCCAGTTTTTTTCATCGGGTTTTATTTTCTGATATCCCACCGCACCTTGAGATTTCCCTGCGCCCCTTCAACGGACC
>CAIQOK010000123.1 GCA_903873415.1 uncultured Verrucomicrobiota bacterium
AAAGAAAGTGACGATGCAGTATCCCGAGGAGAAGTGGGTGGTGCCGGAGGGCTATCGCGGCGCCCCCTATCTCGTGAAGGATCAGGAAGGCAGCACCAAGTGCGTTTCCTGCCAATTGTGCGAGTTTGTCTGCCCGCCCAAAGCCATCAAGATCACCCCCCCCGGACCGGCAGGGCAGGGGGCCGACCGGCCGAACGCGGAGAAGATGCCCAAGGAATTCGAGATCAATATGCTCCGCTGCATTTTCTGCGGTTTCTGCCAGGAAGTGTGTCCCGAGGAGGCGATCTTCCTGCAGAAGGACTACTCGCTGACCGGAACGAGCCGGTCTGAAATGATTTACAATAAGGAAAAACTGCTTGCCTTGGGCGGCAGGCATGACGGCGTCCAGAAATGGAAGCATAAGCTTGAGGAAGCGAAGGAGCAGGAAACTTTTCCAGTGAAGGTTTGAGGCATGGACGCTTTGCTTAATTACCTTTTTTCGTCCAACGGCCTGTTTTGGGTCTTTGCTTTCATGACACTCGCCTGCGGAGGGCTCGTTGTGGCCAATCCCTTCAGCCGCAACCCGGTTACCAGCGCGATGTTTCTGGTGCTCACGATCATCTCCATGGCCGGGTTGTTCGTCCTGCTGCACGCGTTCTTTTTGGCGGCCGTGCAGGTGATGGTTTACGCGGGCGCTGTCATGGTCCTTTTCCTCTTTGTCATCATGTTACTGGATTTGCAGGAGGAAGAGCGGCGCAAGGTCAAGAAGCTCGGTCTCCTGGCGGGCCTCCTGTCCATCGGCGCCATTGCCGGCATCTTTGTAAAGTCCTTGATGGCGGCGCAACCCGGTAGGGGCTTGCCGGCTCCAGTCGCGGAAGGCGGAACCATCCCGCTTGGCAAGCTGCTGTTCACTAATTACCTGCTACCCTTTGAAATTGTCTCTGTGCTGCTGCTCGTGGCTATGGTGGGCGTGATTTTGTTGAGCAAGAAAGACCTAAAATAAGCAACCGCCGAGACTCGGAGAAGTAGAGAAATCAAAAAGAAATCAACAAACAGGCAGTGCAAACGTGTTTTCGGTTTTGTCTCTGAGCCTCTGCGGTGAACGAATTTGGTGAAAATAAAATGAACGTCGGCCTCGAACATTATCTAGTCGTCAGCGCGCTGCTCTTCGCGCTCGGGTTGCTCGGCGTCATCACGCGGCGCAACCTGATCGTGATGTATATGTCGCTGGAGCTGATGCTCAACTCGGCGAACCTCGCGCTCGTCTCCTTCTCTCGCTTCAACGACAACCTCAACGGGCAGGTCATGGTGTTCTTCATCATCACGGTGGCCGCTGCGGAGGTGGCGGTGGGACTTGCTCTCATTGTGGCGCTTTATCGCAAGCGCCAGTCCGCTCATGTTGAAGATTTGACCTCGATGAAACTCTGACGGATGAAACTCGAAGCGCTACCTTGGATACTTCTGTTCCTGCCGCTGTGTGCGGCCGGAATCATCACGCTTTTCACACTGCGCAGCCAGAAGCTCAGCGCGGGTCTTTCCATCGGGGCGATTGTGAGCGGTTTTGTTTTGGCCATCGCCCTGATCAAGTCTGGAGGCTGGGAGGCACGTGAGTTCTCTTTGAACTGGTTGTCGATTGGCAACCTGAATGTGGATTTCGGCCTGCGATTGGATGCCTTGAGCCTGATGATGCTCCTTATCGTGACGGGTGTCGGCAGTGTTATTCACATTTATTCCTACGGATACATGCACGAGGATGAGGGCTTTTCGCGGTTCTTCGCCTGCCTGAGCCTTTTTACCTTCTCGATGCTGGGAATTGTGCTGGCAAACAATTTTCTGCAGCTCTTCATTTTCTGGGAGCTGGTGGGGGTTTCAAGCTATCTGCTCATCGGTTTCTGGTTTGACAAAGCCAGCGCCGCCGACGCCTCCAAGAAGGCCTTTCTCACGAATAGAATCGGAGATTTCGGTTTCATGCTCGGAATTCTGACCGTTTTTGCGGTGGTGGGATCCCTCAATTTTGCGGTGATTCAGGAACAGTTCAAGGCCAACCCGGCCCTGATGGGTGGTTCGGCCACGCTCGCCGGCTTGTTGATTTTCTGCGGTGCCATGGGCAAATCCGCCCAGTTCCCGCTTCATGTCTGGTTGCCCGACGCGATGGAGGGTCCGACCCCTGTCAGCGCGCTGATCCATGCCGCCACGATGGTGGCCGCCGGCGTCTATATGCTCTGCCGGGTGGTTTTCCTTTTCACCCCTGAGGCCCTGACCGTCATCTCCTGGATCGGCGGGTTCACCGCGCTGCTCGCCGCGCTAATTGCCGTCCAGCAAAACGATATCAAGAGGATCTTGGCCTACTCGACCCTGTCGCAATTGGGTTACATGGTGATGGCTGTTGGTTTGGGGGGGGCTGGTGCCGCTATGTTTCACCTCACCACGCACGCATTCTTCAAGGCCCTGCTCTTCCTCGGGGCCGGCTCGGTGATCCATGCCATGCATCACGAGCAGGACATTTGGAAGATGGGTGCGCTCCGCAAAAAAATGCCCGTCACCTTCTGGACATTCTTGGTCGGCACTTTGGCCCTTTGCGGCGTCCCGCCGTTCAGCGGCTTTTATTCCAAGGACGCGATTTTGGCCCAGGCTTGGCATGCGCATAACTACCCCTTGTTCGTCATTGCCGTTTCCGTCGCGGTTCTCACGGCTTTTTACATGTTCCGCCTGTTCTTTGTGGTCTGGGTGGGTGATGTGCGGAGTGCCGAAGCGGGCCACGCGCATGAATCGCCCGGTGTAATGATCTGGCCACTCCGGGCCCTTGTGGTTTTGGCCCTCTTTGGCGGCGTCCTTGGAATCAACGAAATCTTTGCAGCCCAATTCTCCGCCGCCGAGCATGCCGAGGCCTCCGAACATGGCCTCACTCTTCTCCAGCGGATCGCCGAACCCTTCACGAACGCGCCGGTCGCTGCGGGAATCGGTATCATTGCAACCTTGATTGGATTTCTCACGGCCCGGGGCCTCTACGCCACTGCTAAGAGCGATCCGCTGACTTCAAAGCTCGGATGGATGTCCCGTGCGATGGCAAATCGTTTCTATTTTGACGAGATCTACGAAGCCACCGTCATTAGGATTCACGATCTCGCCGGCACGATATCCAACTGGATCGACTCGTGGATCATTGAGGGCCTATGCATCGGAGTGGTGCGTGGCGGAACTGATTTGACAGGACGTGCGCTGCGGCTCGTTCAGACGGGCAATCTGCAGACCTATGCGTTTTTGTTCGTGCTCGGGGTGGCGGTGGTGCTCTGGCTCACGCTTGGAAAGTAATCAGATGACGACGCTGACTCTAATTTTCGCCCTCCCACTGCTTGCCGCCGTTCTGCTGGCGTTCATCCCGCGTAATTTCGCCGTGGTGATGCGTCTTGTGGCTCTGGTGACGACATTTATAACCATGCTTCTGGCGGTGAAGATGTTTTGGAACTTCGACTGCGCAGCGGCGGATAACGACGGCTACAAGTTTGTTGCCACAATACCTTGGCTCGGAAGCCATGCACTGGGGATTGTTTGCCGGTTGGGAGTGGACGGCCTGAATGTGGGTCTGGTTTTGATGGGCGCGATTGTGGCCTTTGCGGCAGCCTGCTGCTCGGCTGAGATTAAATCCCGTGAGAAGGAGTTTTATATTTTGCTCCTCGTGATGACCGGCGGCATTCTGGGTGCTTTCGCCTCGCTGGATCTTTTCTTCTTTTATTTCTTTCATGAATTGGCCCTTGTGCCAACGTTTATCATGATCGGTGTCTGGGGTCGTGGTGAGAAGAGGAACTTCGCCGCATTCCAGATCACACTCTACCTGAGCATTGGCGCGCTATTGACGCTGGTGGGGCTTATAGACCTTTACCTGCAAGTGCCCGCTGAAATCAGGACCTTCGACATTCCCTCTCTGACGCGTTTCTTTGTGGAGCATCCGATGGCGTTGGCGTCGCAGAGTTTCATTTTCCCGCTGCTGCTGTTTGGGTTCGGTGTTTTGGTTTCCCTCTGGCCTTTTCATTCCTGGGCTCCTCTCGGATACGGGTCGGCGCCGACCGCCACGGCGATGCTGCACGCCGGCGTGTTAAAGAAGTTCGGGCTCTACGGACTGCTCCGCGTGGTGATCCCTTTCATGCCGCAGTCGGCTCAGCACTGGATGCCAATCCTCGCCTGGCTCAGTCTTGGAAACATTCTTTATGTCGGATGGGTGGCGATGAAGCAGAAGAATCTGAACCTGCTGATTGGCAACTCTAGTGTGGCTCATATGGGGATGATTTTTCTGGGCATCGCCACTTTGAATCTGGTCGGTGTCACCGGGGCGGTGGTGATCATGATTGCGCATGGTTTTCTGGCGGCGCTGACCTTCGGTTTGAGCGGCTATATCCACAGCCAGACGGGCACACTTGAGATGTCCGAGCTGGGGGGCCTAGCCAAAAAGATGCGTTTTGTCGGGGTGGCTTTCGTCATGGCTGCCATGGCGGGATGCGGTCTTCCCGGCTTCCTGAATTTTGTGGGCGAGGCCACGGTATTCTTCGGCGCATGGGCCCGTCCTGGGTTGCGGTTGGTAACCGTTCTGGCCGTGTGGGGTGCGTTGATCGTCGGCGCTGTGTACATGCTGCGTGCGGTTCGTGCCACCTTGCATGGGCCGCTGCCGGAAAAGTGGGGCCGGTTGCCGGATGCCGTTTTATGGCGCAAACTGCCCTACGCAGTGCTTCTCGCCAGTCTGTTCCTGTTTGGATTTGCCCCGAAACTCCTCACGGACAAAATCAAGCCCGTCACCCAACAAATCGTTGATATGGCCAACGCCCAAGAAATCGCAACCCAGGCAGCCACAGTCCCCAGCCCGGTGACAGGAGTTTCAACCAACGGAACGAAGCCGGCTCCCGGGGGCGTTAAGGAATCCGGGAAATAAAATTGATGAACCTTTCATTGATGTCATTGGAAATCTCGGTGGTGGCTCTCGGTCTGATTGTGCTGCTGGCCGACTTGTGGTTGCCCGCGGAGCGCAAGCGAATGCTGGGTTATTCGGCCGCCGCCGCCCTGCTCCTGCTGTTCTTGAACACGTTCACCAGCCACTGCAGCTGCAGCCTCGCGGAGGGGCCGGACAACATGACCTCCGCCGGAATGTTCATCCAGGACGGGTTGGCGGTTTTTTTTAAACGATTCTTCCTCCTGGCGGCTGTGTTGGTCTTGGTGATGGCTGTTGAATTCTCCGACCGGATCGGTGCCGGTGTTTCGGAGTATTACTCTTTGATCGTTTTTGCTCTGGCGGGAATGCTCTTTGCCGCATCGGCGAATGATTTTGTAATGCTCTTCGCGGCCATCGAACTCATCACCATCACTTTTTACGTCTTGACCAGCTTCCAGCGCGGCCGTGTGCGGTCACTGGAAGCGGGGGTGAAGTATCTCATTTTGGGAGCGCTGTCCTCGGCTTTCATGGTCTACGGCATCGCGCTGATCTGGGGAACTACCGGAAAGTTCAATTTCCAAGAGCTTGCTCAGGTCGCCGGAAAGTTCGCCGCCAACCGGGTATTCCTCTTCGGGGTTGTTTTTTTTCTCGTAGGTTTGGGCTTCAAGATCGCCGCCTTTCCATTCCAGATGTGGACGCCCGATGTCTACGAGGGGGCGCCGACGCCGACAACGGCCTTTTTGGCTGTGGGCTCCAAGGCTACCGGGTTTGTGCTGCTCCTGCGCTTTCTGTTCACCGCGATTCCGGATGTGGCAATGCACTGGAACAAGCTGCTTATTATTGTCTCGGGCATCACAATTCTCTACGGGAACCTCTGCGCCCTGCCCCAGCGCAACTTGAAGCGTATCCTTGGCTATTCCAGTATTGCCCACGCCGGCTATGTCTTGCTGGGGGTTGCGGCTCTGACCACCGCGGGTGAGTCGGCAGTCCTTTATTATCTCGCCGGCTACCTCTTCACGGTGTTGGCCGCCTTCGCCGTCATCGCACTGGTGATGCGCCACCTGAACAGTGAAGACCTTGCTGGATTGGCCGGCTTGAACCAGCGTTCACCGCTGCTGGCCGCCACACTGACGTTGGCGATGGTCTCCCTGGCGGGTATCCCTCCTCTCGCCGGTTTTTTCGGGAAATTTCTCCTTCTCAAAGCCGTAATCGAACAAGGACCAGCCAACCATGGGTATTATTGTTTGGCCTTCACTGCTCTGGCTGGCGTCATCATTTCGCTCTACTACTATTTCGGCGTGATACGCGCGATTTATTGGTCCAAGGAAACGCCGGATTTATCCCCCATTGAGATTTCAAAGCCCATGAAAATGGCCGTCTGTTTCTGCATGGCCGGCATGTTTTATCTGGGGCTATTCCCGGGTGCCTTGATCAATTACGCCGCGCAAGTTGTGAAGTCTCTCAAATAGCCCAAGCCGGCTAGCGTTGGTCGCCGCCCCCGTTCACGCTGATCAGAACCATGCGGGCTTCCCGGATCAGCGGGTCGCGGAAGGTCGCAGCCGAAGGCGTCCAGCCCACGATGGTGGTCCAAGCCTCAGGGCTGAGGTTGTCTATTTGAATGGGCGCGGGTTTTGTTTCCGATGCTCCGAAAGGATTGTGCGCTTGCAGCCAGCGTCGAGGCACACTCATAAAGCCCTCCTCCTTCACAGCCTTCAAGGGCGTTACCAGAAAACCGCTGACTGTAAAATGTTTTCCCAGAAGCAAGGTCTCTCTATGTTGCGCCAGAGAGTCTCGGATGAAAAGGGAGGGGTTGCATTGGAGTGAGGGAACTATGCCGGGCAGGGTGGAAAGGCCACCGCTCTCGTCAGCATAGGCTGCGCTCTCCGCGATGAGAGTGGAAACCACAAGGAATATAGGCAGAGCATGCATGGACCAAACCTCGGCCTGCCATTCAGTTTGTCAAGAAATTGAAACAACTCCAAAATTTTTATGCATCTCGCGCCCCAGACTGGCCGGTTTTGATCCGCCCGATGACAACAACAATCAGAGGTCAGAGGGCCTCAAATAGCTTTCCCATCTTCACCTTCACCGCTTCATCCATTTTGATGAGCGGTGGCCAGGCGCGTTTAAAGCCTTCGCCGGAAAGCTTCCTGGTTGCATCGAATCCTAGCTTTGTTCCCCTGGCAATCTCGCTGGTGGCATGATCAAGAACGTCGGACGGGCCCTTGGTGAAAATGCTGTCGCGCTGCGGATCGGTGTTGGCTGTGAGATGGAACAGCACTTCGCTGGTGTTATGCACGTTCACATCGGCATCCACCACCACGATGTATTTCGTGAACATCATTTGTCCCATGCCCCAGAGCCCGTGCATGATTTTATAGGCCTGCATGGGGTAGGTCTTCTTAATGCTGACGAAGACAAGGTTGTGGAATGTCCCTTCCGCCGGCAGCGCGATGTCCACGATCTCGGGGAAATTCATCTTGAAGATGGGCAGGAACAATTTCACGCTGGCACCGCCGATATAGAAATCCTCCATCGGCGGAATGCCGACGATGGTGGCTGGATAAACCGCGTCCTTGCGATGCGTGATCGCGGTCACATGAAACACCGGGTAGGGCTCAGGCAGTGTGTAATATCCGGTATGATCGCCAAAGGGACCCTCCTCACGCAGAGGCTCGGTTGGATCGATATAGCCCTCGATTACGAAGTCGGCGTTGGCCGGAACCTCCAGATCGTTGGTTTCACATTTTACCAATTCCACGGCTTTTTTGCGCAGGTATCCTGCCAGAAGAAATTCGTCCAGACCATCGGGCATGGGAGCGGTGGCTGCGAAGGGGAACATAGGGTCGCCTCCGAGGAAGATGCTCACTGGCATGCGCTCGCCTCTTTCGTAATAGCGGCGGCCATGGCGTGCGGCCACTTTTTGCAGCTGCCAGTGCATGCCGGTGGTTTTGTCGTCGTAAATCTGGATGCGATACATGCCGAGATTGCGCTCACCCGTGTCCGGGTCTCGCGTGATAACGCACGGCAGCGTGATGAAACGTCCACCGTCGAGCGGCCAGCATTTGAGGATGGGAATGTTGGCCAGGGTTGGGTACGGCCCGGTGTCCCCACCGGGCGGTGGCGAGCTGGGGACATTGCGCCCTACCTGGGCAATATCCGGCGCTGCGGGCCAAGGTTCTTTGCGAGAAGGCGGCGCGTCGAATTTTCGAATCACATCCTTGCATGAACCGCTCTTCACCGTCTTCGGTTTCGCGTGCCGCAAATCCAGCGCGAGCGACAGCAGCTTGACGGCCTCCTTGAAACTCGTCGGCGGCTTGGCTTTCATCAATGCGCCCAGCTCGTTTGCCACTTCATCCACGGACTCCGCGCCCATGCTTATGGCCATGCGTTTGTGCGAGCCGAGCGTGTTAATGGCCACGGGAAATGGCGAGACGGTGCCGTTGATGGTGGGTTGCTCGAACAGCAAGGCCTTGCCGCCGCCGGGCGATTTCATTTCACGGTCGGCGATCTCGGTGATTTCCAGTTCGGTGGCGACGGGTTGGGGAATGCGTTTGAGTTCGCCGGCCCGGTCCAGGGCGTTTATAAAGTCGCGGAAGGAATCAAAAGCCATATGCACTGGAGAATACCTGACATCTCCGCGACGGGCAATGCGGGGAAAGACCGGACGGGGCCTGCTGCGCGGCCCTGCAAAGAGTCCGTATCCGACCGGCGGATCCATGCCTCAGGGTGCGCAGATTTCCTGATCAAGAAGGTTCGGATGTCTTGGCCCGCTACCTGACCCAGGCTTGCGGTG
>CAIQOK010000124.1 GCA_903873415.1 uncultured Verrucomicrobiota bacterium
AAGGTCCCCGAAAAAACGCCGACGTCCTTGATCAACACGCTTTGGTTCCAATTATCCACGCAGATGAGATTGCTGACGACGACCGCCGTCGAATAGGTGGAGGAGTCCCAGCGGAAACCCTGACCGCAATGGATGATGTTATCGTGCACTCTCAAGGCAGCCCACTGCCCCATGTCAAAAGAGATTGGGACATACCCCATGCCGGTGGCATAAAACCGGGACCCCACCGGCCAAGAAGGAGGGTAGTGGTTGTAGATGTAGTTGAACGAGCATTCAATGCTTTCTGTCCCGACGCTGCCCCCGAGCAGTCCGTCATGCGCGTCTCCTGTCCGGTTTCCTATCGTCTGGCCCGCCCCGAACATGATGTTGGACTGCATCACAAGGTTGGCACCCGAACGGCCGATGTTGACCAAGTTTTGCAAGTGCCAGCCGGAAATGTTGCCGATCACGTTTGCGGCGGCGGGATAGGTGACATGGTCCCGGTTTTCAACCCCGCAGTTCCAGATGATGTTCCCGTTGAAATTGAGCCCGCCGCCAGTCCAGAAATTGCACACATCATGGACGACGCAGTTGATCATCTCGTTGTTGTCGCCCCGGTTTGGGAAGTGGTTGAACGGGCCGTTGTTCGTCCCGCCCGCGCCGTTGTTGAAGCCCTTGTTGGAGTCCATGAATTCGAGGTTGAGGAACCTGACGTAATCCTTGGTGCCCATATACCATTGTTTGTCTATCACAGCCCATTCGTTGCTGTAGGAGCGGTAGGTGATGTAATTCCCGGCGGACCCGCCGATGTTCAACAGCCAGCCCAAATTCCCATACAGGCCCGAGTAGGTTTGCTGGGGGATATAAAGACCGCCCCGCAGCCATACGGTGTCGCCGCCTTGGATGGAGGTGTTCATCAGGCCGTTTGTCAGACTAAAAGGACTTGCGAAACTGCCCGTGTTGCCCGTGCCGTTGGTGGAGACATACCAGTTTGTTGCGTGGCAAAGGCTGGTTAAGGTGCAAAGCGAAGCCAAGAGAAGGCGTTGAGTGTGTTTTTTCATAATCGATCCTTTCGGCAACACTAGGTTCGGGCTCCTTCTTTTGCAAATTGCAGAACTCTGAGCAAGGCCCGGAGGGCCAAGGGCCAAGGGCAAAGCGCGAAGGCGCTTACCGCTTACCACTGTGCGCATTCTCGCCATCACAAACCTCTATCCGTCGCCCGACCGGCCCTGGTTTGGCACTTTCGTGGAACAGCAGGTCCAAGGACTGCGGGCCGCCGGGGTGGAGGTGGAGGTGCTTTATTTTGACCGCAAACGAGAGGGGCCATTGCTCTATTACCGCATGGGCCCACGTGTCGATGAGGCCCTCAGCCGGTTCAAGCCGGATTTGGTGCACGTGATGTATGGGGGGGTGATGGCGGACAGGCTCACGGCGCGGATCCGGTGTTGCCCGGTGCTGGTGACGTTTCACGGGTCGGATCTGCTGGGTGAGAATCTGTCGGGTTTGGGCCGCAAGCTGGTTTCCCGCTATGGTGTTCGCTGCTCGTTCCGGGCGGCCCGGCGCGCCTCTGGCATTGTTTTGGTTGCGAGGCATTTGGACCGCGTTCTGCCCCGGAATATCGAGCGGGGCAAAGTGCGTGTGATTCCCTGCGGGATTGACCTGAGCCGTTTTCGGCCGATGTCGGCGGCAGACTGCCGCCTGCGCCTGGGCTGGGAGCCGGGGGTGTTTCATGTGCTCTTTCCGGCGAATGGTGGGGACCCGGTCAAGCGCCCATGGTTGGCCGATGCGGCCGTTCTGGAGCTAAAGAAGTCAGGGGTTAATGTCCGGCTGCATCGTTTGTCCGGTGTGGCTTATGATGAGGTGCCCGTCTGGATCAATGCGAGCGATGTGCTGGTTTTGACCTCGCTGCACGAGGGGTCGCCGACGGTGGTGAAGGAGGCATTGGCGTGCAACGTGGCGGTCGTCTCGGTGGACGTGGGAGATGTGGCCGAACGCATTGCGGGGCTGGACGGATGCCATCTGGCGGAGGCGCACC
>CAIQOK010000125.1 GCA_903873415.1 uncultured Verrucomicrobiota bacterium
TCGGACCAAGGGGCGCAGTTCACGTCGGTCGAATTCACCTCGGCGCTGCTGGCCAGGGGGATCGCAATCAGCATGGACGGAAGGGGCCGGTGCCTGGACAATGTCTTCATCGAACGGCTATGGAGGTCCGTCAAGTACGAACTCGTCTACCCCGGCGACTTTGCCGACCGGTCGGCAGCTCGGAACCACAACGGACACCTATTTCGACTTCTACAACAACCGGAGGCCCCACCAGCATCGAAGCCGAGCCCGACCGCATCTACCCCGCACTCCTTCAATTCGCGCAGACCGTCGCCAAAGTGTCGAGCATGCAGTACTACAAGCGCGAGGTCATCCAGAGCCTCTTCTACGAGCAACTGGCCGAGTTTGTTGAAGAGAAGCTGACCGCCTACCGCCCGCGCCGAGGCACCTTGCCAATTGCGGACCACGACGAATACGAGGTGGACTTCCAGTTCGACATCGGTCCGCGTCCGATCTTCCTGTTCGGCGTCAAGGACAACGACAAGGCCCGGCTGGCCACCATTTCATGCCTGGAGTTCCAACGGAGGCGCATCCCGTTCAAGGGCGTCATGGTCCATCAGGACTTTGACGGAGGAACCACGAGGAAGGACCGCACCCGAATCACCAGCGCCAGTGACAAGCAGTTTCCATCCTTGGATGATTGGCGACAATTAGAATTCCCGCTCAACGACAATTAAAACTCCCGGACGGCGACAACTACTAACCACCATCGGCAAGGCGCTGTGGAGCGCTTGCAAATGGTTACTGACGAACAAGTCAGGAGGTTAAGAAAGTTGTCAAACAGAGAAGAATCAGGAAGTTGCGGCCTCGAAAGCGGGGATGGACCCGAAGACGGCGCGTGAGTACCTGCGCGACCCGCGCCTGCCAAGTGAGCGGAAAGAGGATCGGAAGTGGCGCACTCGCGACGATCCTTTCACAGAGGTGTGGGAGGAGGTTCGCGAGCAGATTGACGCGAACCCTGGCCTGGAAGCGAAGACACTGTTTGAGGCGTTGCAGCGGAAGTATCCGGGGCAGTTCGCAGACGGCCAGATCCGGACGTTGCAACGGCGGTTGAAGCGGTGGCGCGCAACGGAGGGGCCGAAACGGGAAGTGTTCTTTGCGCAGCAGCATGTTGCCGGACGGCTGGGGCAGTCGGACTTCACGCACATGAACGAACTGAACATCACGATCGGCGCACAGAGTTTTCCGCACATGCTGTTTCACTTCGTGCTGACTTTTTCCAACTGGGAGGCGGTGTCGCTTTGTTATTCGGAAAGTTTTGAAAGTCTGAGCGACGGACTGCAGAGCGCACTCTGGGAACTGGGCGGCGTGCCGTTGGAACACCGCACCGACCGGATGTCGCTGGCCGTCAACAATGGGAGTGACGAGCGGGAGTTCACAACACGCTACGAGGCGCTGATGCGGCATTACAAGATGACGGGCCAGAAGATCCAGACTGGCAGGCCGAATGAAAACGGCGACGTGGAACAACGTCATTACCGGCTGAAACGCGCAGTGGGGCAGGCATTGATGCTCCGCGACAGCCGCGACTTTGGCTCCGTGGCCGAATACAAGGAGTTTTTGCGTTTGCTGCTCACGCAGCTGAATACCGGCCGCCGTGAGCGTTTACGGACCGAGATGCAGTATTTGCGGCCACTGCCGGCGGGCCGACTGGAGAGCCTGAAGCGGGAGCGGGTGAAAGTGGATTCCGGCAGCCTGATTTATGTGGACAGGAACGCCTATTCGGTGCACAGCCGATTGATAGGAGAAAGAGTGGAAGCGCGGATTGCCGCCGAAACCATTGAGGTTTGGTATGCGGGCAACAAAGTGGAGGAACTGGCGCGATTGCGCGGGCGTGGCAAACATCGCGTCGATTACCGGCACATCATTGACTGGCTGGTACGGAAGCCAGGGGCGTTTGAAAACTACCGCTATCGGGAGGAGTTGTTTCCCACAAGCCGTTTTCGAATGGTGTGGGACGCGCTGCGCGAGACCGCGCCGGTGCGGGCCAATAGGCGGTACCTCGAGATATTGGAACTGGCGGCAAAAGAAGGAGAGTCGCGTGTCGACGATATCCTGCGGTGCTTGCTCGAACAGGGCGAGATCGGCGAAGGGAAGCTGAATGCGAAGGTGATCGCCGGGGTTCTGAACGAAGGTGCCACTTTGCCTGCCGCCACGAACATTGATGTAGCCGAGGTCTCGCTTGCGAGTTTCGATGAACTGCTGGGCGGCGGATCGGAGGTGACCGAATGAGCGCGCCGGACTTCAAGGCCCAGTTGACGGAACGTTTGAAAGACCTGCACCTGCCTGCACTCCGACGCTGCTTCGAAGAAAAAGCGCGTCAAGCGGAACGGGAGACGATGAGCTATGAGCGCTACCTGTTCGAACTCATCGAACTGGAATGTCAGGAGCGGCGCGAGCACCGCGTGGTCCGCCTGTTGCAGGAATCGAAACTGCCGCTGGAAAAGACGCTCGGCAACTTCGATCTGCAGCGTCTGCCTCCGAAGGCGGCCCGGCACATCAAAACGCTGCAGGATGGCACGTTCCTGGATCGCAGGGAAAACGTGCTGGTATTCGGCAATCCGGGCAGCGGAAAAACGCATCTTCTGTCAGCGCTCGGGCAGGAACTGATTCGGTCCGGCCGCCGGGTGGCATTCACTACCTGCACCCGTTTGGTGCAGGAACTTCTGCTTGCGAAGAAGGAGTTGCGGCTGAACCGGGCGATCCGCAAACTGGCCTACTACGAAGCCCTCGTCATCGACGATCTGGGTTACGTCCAGCAAAGCCGGGAGGAGATGGAAGTGCTGTTCACGATTCTGGCGGAACGCTATGAACGCGGCAGCGTGCTGATCTCATCGAACCTCGCATTCTCGAAATGGGAAGCGATCTTCAAGGACCCGATGACGACGGCGGCAGCCATCGACCGTCTCGTGCATCACAGCGTCATTCTCGAACTCAACATCCCCAGCTATCGAATGGAACAGGCGAAAAAGAAAAAGGCGGAAGATCAATGAAATGGACTGCAAGAGGAAAAGCCCTCCACTGGAGCTGGAGGCTCCGCCTCCAGACCTCCGGTATTTACCGCGTTCATGCCATCCCAGGCTGCAAAAGCAAAACCGGCGGAGCGGCGGCTCAAACCGCCGCCCCGCCCTGGTCTGGCCCCGGAGTCAGCGCTCAGGTTGCATCCCTGCAGAGCCCTATCCTCTGCTCCGGTCAGGATCAGTATAGAAAAACATCGGCCCGTCAGCAAGCTTGTAATTGTCGTCGTCGGGAGAAATAGTTGTCGTTGACCGGGAAAAGTAGTTGACGCCAGACAATAGCTTTGCGCTGACCGCACTCGCAAAAGAAATAGAAGTGAGTCGCAGTCTACCGGAGAGCGCTCCGAAGCTTAGTCAAAGGCTGCGCGGTTTGATCTTTGACTGTGAGCCCTACAAGAGAGCAATATCATCCGGCTTCGCCATTAGCAAGGCACCATCCCAGGGCTCTAACTGGCCGTACTCCATCCGTAAGACGCGATCTGCGAGGTAGA
>CAIQOK010000126.1 GCA_903873415.1 uncultured Verrucomicrobiota bacterium
AAAGGCGATTTTCATCGCCTGAAAAGCGCTGCCGCGAATGAAAGCCCCAAAACCGGACAGTGAAATCAAGCGTTTTTTGGTTTTATTTCGGTTTTATACTCGCCGAAAACGCCCGCCTCTCTTTTTCAGACAGGCTCTGAGACGCACCATCCAGATCAGTCCGACCCGGCCACCGTGTCATGCGGGCTTTAATCCCCTCCTTTTTCAATCAGAACCCGGCCATAAGATTCCGGCCCCCAGTCCGTGCTGACAGTGGCCCGTAGGGTGAGATCGCCCCCGCTCAAGGCGGGGATCTGGACCTGAAAGATGTTCGAGATATTCTGACTGCCGGTGCAGCCGAAATGCTTTTCGGAGGCGATCACTTTCCCCCCATCAAGCACGTCGACACCATGAATCTCAAACCGGCTCTTGCCGTGGTCATATTGGAAAACGATGTCATAACGACCGGGAGCGGAAATGCTCTTGGCCAGGGGCCATTCCACAATTTTAGGCGCCGGTGACGTCTGCGCCGGGCTCCAGACTCCCACTAGGACGGAGTGTTTTGGGATGGGGGAAGCATGCACACCGAGCGCCGCCAGACGCAACGCGTGAACCCGCAGCCGGGCGACGAACCCGGAGTAATCACGCGCCTCGGCCGGGGACCAGACGACCTCGGCCAACGCGGCGGCGCGCGGATAAACCAAACCGTCGATTTGATTTTCCGAAGGGTGCCCATCGGTCCACATCTGGGCTTGTGCGCCAAGGATATGAGCCCCCTCCTCCACGCTCAGCTCCTTGGGGACGGGTTCAAAACCATAAACTTTTTGCAGGGTGGTGTTGGGATAATCAAAATAGGTCCACTCCGTCGGTGCCATCACGACATCGTGCCCGGCGCGAGCGGCAACCATTCCTCCGCCCATTCCACGCCATGACATGACGGTCGCGTCGGGAGCGAGGCCTCCTTCAATGATCTCATCCCATCCAACCAGATGCCGGCCTTTTCCATGCAGAAAGCCTTCCATGCGCCGGACAAAGTAACTCTGAAGCTCCTCGCCGTTCTTGAGCCCCTCCGCTTTCATCTTGGCCTGGCAAAGCGGACATCGGTTCCAGCGGTCTTTCGGACACTCATCACCACCGATATGGATGTAACGCGATGGAAACAGATCAACGACCTGGGTGAGCACTTCCTCCAAAAACGCATAGGTCTTCTCATTGCCGACGCAATACTCCCAAGGTCGCGCCGGGCGGCCGTTTTTATCCACACGCGGCAGCGGACAATCGAGCTCCGGATAGGCAATCAACGCCGCCGGCTCGTGCCCGGGCATGTCGATTTCCGGCATGACCACGATATGCCGCCGGGCCGCATATTGGACCACCTCGCGTATCTCGTTCTGGGTGTAGAAACCGGGTTTCACGCCATCCCCCCGCGTCGAAGAATCCTGCAGCTTTCCGCGCCCCTTGATCTCCAGACTCCAGGTGCCCAAATCAGTCAAATGCCAATGGAATACATTGAATTTATGCAGAGCCATCAGATCGATAAAACGCTCCACGAACTCCTTGGTCTGGAAATCGTGCCCGGAGTCGAGCATGAGTCCTCGCCATTTAAAGCGCGGCTGGTCCTCAATCCGCACGGCCGGCAATTCCCACGCCACACCGGAGAGGCGGGTTTGGGCGAAGACCTGCGGCGGGAATAATTGCAGCAGCGACTGGACACCGTGAAACCCGCCCGCCTCTTGATGCGCCCGGATCACGACACTTGCGGAGGTGACCGTCA
Source organism: uncultured Verrucomicrobiota bacterium (assembly GCA_903873415.1). Lineage (GTDB taxonomy): Bacteria > Verrucomicrobiota > Verrucomicrobiia > Limisphaerales > CAIQOK01 > CAIQOK01. The sequence continues at coordinate 1,754 of CAIQOK010000126.1, forward strand.
ATTCATATCCCTCCTCGCCAAGCTTGGGACCGGCATCCCGGGTGGTTATCAAAATATCCTCGCGGCCCGGCTTGCCTGAGATCACTTTAACCGGGAAACCCGTCACCACGCGCAGCCGCTCGGCCAGATATTCCCCGGTGGCGCGAGACGCCGTGTCGGTGCTGATACAGGTCCGGCCGGTCAGCTTGAAAACCCCTTCCCCCGCCACCATATGTTGCGGGGCGGGAATGACCGCAGGTAGAGCCGGATTCTCCAGGCCCGGGGCGACCAGTATTGATCCCACATAAATAACCCAAAGGATGAGTGCCTTGAATCTTTCGATTCGCTTTACCGTTACGTTAGTTATGGATTGGGACATATTGATTCTTTTAACCGCTGCTTGAGCCAAGTGTTCTCATCCAGTCGGACTGGCTTTGGAAAAGCGGACGGGATTTGGATTTCTCAGCTTGATTGTTTCAGGTTCAAAGTCAATGGGAGAGTGTCCATCCATAGACCCGATCGCCCGGATATGGTTGAAAAGACGATGAGGAACAATGAAATCCCCGCCCACGGCCCTGAGCACACACGAATCCCAATTTTTCGAGCCTTTGTGCCATTTGTCACGCGATTGCATGCACCTGCGAGCGGCGCAGGCCAGGCTATCACCCGGCACCGAACACAAAGTGCTAAACTGTGGCACCATCTGCCGGGCGGGGCATTCCATGTAATCGCCCAGACGACCAGCTAGATGATGATGTTGTGGACGGAGAAAACCACACTTGAAGGGCGTGAGGGCCGCGCATGGTTTGGGCCGGCGTCTCAATCACTACCCCATCGCGAATGTTCCGTTAGTCGGCCTGGCAACTCAAAAGCCCTGCTGCGTTCCTTAAAAATGTGAATTACTGGCGGAGAATGGACTTGATTTTACGGCTGGATGCGGCAACTGTTGCCTGCAGGAGGCAGGGGCAGGCACTGTCAAGAAAATGACGGATAAACTGCCCAATCATCACACTCAAATGAAAGCTCTGTTTCAAGTCGTTCAAGATCTGGCATTCCGGATCCTCGCGCTGGAACACCAGCAGGCTCTGCTTCATCGAGGTCTTCTGCCCTGCCTGAGTCTCCCCTCCTTTAACAGCCTGCACCCGCCTCTGGCGTTTCAAGCCTATCGGCACAGTGCCGCCTCTTGATTTATGTCCATCGAGAAAATCATGGTGGTCGAAGACGACCTGATTGTCCGCAAAAACCTTGAGGCGCAGCTGCGCCAGCGCCGCTACGACGTGGCCGCATTGTCCACCCTCGCCCAGGCTCAGGATTACCTGAGCAAAGACAATTTCGACCTCGTCTTTCTGGATGTCCGCCTGCCTGACGGAGATGGCACAGAACTGTTGAAGACCATCCAACAGCGGGCGCAGAAACCGCTGGTGGTCATCACCACCGGATTTGGCACGGTGGAAAGCGCCGTGGAATGCATGAAAAACGGCGCCTTCGACTACCTGATCAAACCCTTTTCGGCCGAGCAGATCGCCGTCACACTCAAAAAGGCGGACGACTTCATCCAGCTCTTGAGAGTCAATCACTTCTTGAGCCAGGAAAACGAGGATGAGGGCTTTGAACTGTTGGGAAGCAGCGCCGAGATGGATTCCCTGCGTCAGCTCATCCGAAAGGTAGCCCCGACCCAGGCCACGGTGCTCATCCAAGGGGAGAGCGGAACCGGCAAGGAACTGGTCGCCCGGGCGCTCTACCTGCAAAGCAGCCGGGCCGATGCCCCCTTTATCCGCGTCAACTGCGCGGCAATCCCGGAGAATCTCATTGAAAGTGAGTTTTTCGGCCACGAGAAGGGCGCTTTCACCGGCGCCCTTAACAAGCGCGAAGGCCGCTTCGAACTCGCCCATCGGGGCACCATCCTCCTCGACGAAATCAGCGAAATCTCCCCCGGCGTCCAAGCCAAACTGCTGCGAGTCCTTCAGGAACGGGAACTGGAGCGGGTCGGAGGAAACCGCACCATCAAAGTGGATGTGCGCGTCATCGCCACCACCAACCGGAATTTGGAACACAGCGTCGAGAAGAAGGAGTTTCGTCAGGATTTGTTCTTCCGGCTCAACGTCGTCCCCATCCTGATTCCTCCTTTGCGTGTCCACCCTGAAGACGTGCCTTTGCTCGCGGAAAACTTCATTCGCCGCTTCAACCGCAAACACGGCGTCGATGCGCGCGGCTTTTCCAACGCCGCGCTGTGCGCTCTCAAAAACCATTCCTGGCCGGGCAACGTCCGGGAGTTGCAAAACGTCATCGAACGGGCCGTCATCCTCTGCAACGCAGGCGGCATCTTGGAGACCTCTCATCTGGGGTTGAGCCCCACGCCGCCACTTGCCCCTGCCACCGCCGAAATGCCGGCAGGCCTGCGTTCACCAGGGGCGCTTGATCCGGAATCCGACCCGTCCGGGTTCCTCTCCATGTCGGCATTGGAGAAGCGTCATATTTATGCGGCCCTGGATCGATCCGCTGGCAACCGGACCCACGCTGCTAAAATTTTGGGCATCAGCATCCGCACCTTGCGCAATAAACTTCACGAATATAACGATGCCGTGCCAAAGACCGATGACGAAGCCATGGCTCAAGACTAATCCGTACCAAACAGGCACCTGATTGGTGCGCGAAAAAAGGCAGCTCTGACCCATGAATCAGGATCTATTAAAGCAGGGAGGACCGGCACGCAGGGCAATGGCCCCGGACAAAGCGGGCTTGCAGGGAGGATGGAAGCACCGCCCTGCAAAGCGCCGCTGCTCCGCTCACATGTGGGCGATAATATTATCCCCGAACTGCGAGCACTTGATCTCGGTGGTGCCTTCCATCAGCCGCGCAAAGTCATAGGTGACCCGCTTGCTGCCAATGGCACCGTTGAGGCCTTTGAGAATCAGGTCAGCCGCCTCGCTCCAGCCCATATAGCGCAGCATCATCTCGCCCGAGAGAACCACCGAGCCGGGGTTCACCTGATCCTTGTTGGCATATTTCGGAGCGGTGCCGTGGGTAGCCTCGAAGATGGCATGGCCCGAGAGATAGTTAATATTGCCCCCAGGAGCGATGCCTATGCCGCCGACCTGCGCGGCCAGAGCGTCGCTGAGATAATCCCCATTCAGGTTGAGGGTGGCAATCACGTCGAAGTCGGTCGGGCGAGTGAGCACCTGCTGCAGGGCGATATCGGCTATGGCGTCCTTGATGACGATTCCCGCGCCGGGCTTCCCTTCGGGAATCTTGCACCAAGGCCCGCCATCGATCTCCACCGCGCCAAACTCGCTTTTGGCCAACTCATAGCTCCAGTCGCGGAACCCGCCCTCGGTGAACTTCATGATGTTGCCCTTGTGGACAATCGTCACGGACTTGCGGCCATTGGCAATGGCGTATTCCATCGCCGAGCGAAACAATCGCTGGGTGCCGGTCTTGGAAACCGGCTTGATGCCGATACCCACGACTTCGGGAGTTTCACCAAATCGGATCTTTTTGAAATCTTTCGGAAAGGTGTTTCTCAGAAATTCAATGGTCTTGAGCGCGGCCTCCTTGCCTGCCTCGAAATCAATGCCCGCATAGATGTCCTCCGTATTCTCGCGAAAAATGGTCATGTTGACCTTTTCAGGATGCTTCACGGGGGAGGGAACACCCGTGAACCACTGCACCGGCCGCAGGCAGACGTAGAGATCAAGCATCTGGCGCAACGCCACGTTCAGGGACCGTATGCCTCCCCCCACCGGCGTGGTCAGAGGCCCTTTGATCCCAACAAGATATTCTTTGAAAGCCTCGACTGTGTCATCGGGCAGCCAATTATTGAATTTTTTGAATGACTCTTCTCCGGCGAACACCTCGAACCAGGAAATCCGGCGCTGCCCGCCGTAGGCTTTGAGTACCGCCGCATCAAACACCCGCACGCTGGCCGCCCAGATGTCCGGCCCCGTGCCGTCACCGCGAATAAAGGGCAGAATCGGGTTGGATGGCACGGTAAGACGGCCGTTAAGAATGGAAATTTTTTCGCCAGCGGGGGGCGCGACGTTGTGGTAGGCCATGTGAATTTCGGGTTAAAATTTAATTGTTAGCTGATAACTGCCCCAGAGGAAACCGCCGTCGCGCCCGAAAATCAAGGAAAGAAAAATCCGCACCCCCATCTCCCTCCCCATTTCGGCACCATCAACCCCTCCCTGGGCGATCCAATACAATCTCATTGCAGTCCAACTTCCCCTTCCCGGAGAGCTGTTTGTTTAAGTAATCCAGTAAAAGCGGGTGACGCAAATCAGCTGGCGCACGCGTCCGGGTTCGATCAAGCTGGCTCTCGCCGCGCCATGAAACAGACCTCTGCAATCAGGCATTTTTTCAGGGTCCGGCCGTTTACCGCCGGGCGTTTTGCCTTTGCACTTGCCCTGGCCGTTGCGGCGGATGCCGCACAACTACTGTTTGGCGTCTTAGGCTGGGCGTTGACAGACCAACTCATTGATCTGGGAACGATGGTGCTGACGGTGGGCGCATTGGGTTTTCATCCGTTGCTTCTCCCGACTTTCGCGGCGGAGTTTATTCCCGGAATCGACCTTTTTCCAAGCTGGACAGCCTGCGTGGTGACTGTAGGCATCCTGCGCAGAAAAACGGCGGCCCTCTCTGCAATGAGCAACTCCCCTGCCCCGCAGACGGACCGAGACCTGAGCATCCCTCGCCGGCCTCCTATTGCGTAAAAGCCGCTCAAGAAAACAAGCATGGTTCGCGGTCAGAAGCCGAAGGCAAAACGGCTCAAAATCGATATCCTCGAAATAATTCCAACCACCGCGCCGGTGCGCTATATACTTTGCACCGGTCTTTGAATCGAACGGGAAGCTCCAACCGCATTCACTTCGGGTCTAAAATATCACCGCGAACTCTTGTTCAAAGCGCAGCCCCGGCAGCGCGCAGACGAGTGAGATTGGCCTCAATCCGGTCGAGGTAAGGGTTGGGGCCGTCGGGAAACGGATGGTTGAGGAAGCGGTAAAGGCCGCCAAAATCCCGATCCAGTCTCGGCAAAACATGAGTCTTCCAAAACAGGGGTGTTGCATGAATAAGCTGCTCCGCACTGGCATACCCGCTAATAAAATGACTCGTGTCACCCGTGAACCGCACCGCTTCGGAAAATTCGGCATAGAGCACCGGCAACTTATCCACGTAGTCCTCCGCCGCCATCTGTCCAAGCAGGTCAGCCGTGCTCAGGGCGTGACCAAGCACCCGCTCAGACTCGCTTTGGAAAGGGATTTCGCCTAAAGCCGGAACCGCCCCGGTGGACAATATCATGTTCTGAACCGATTGAATTTCCGCGGGGGAAAACCCCCGGATCAACAGAAAGTCGGCGGCGAAAGCCGCGCTGCGCGCCACATGGGTGATCGTATATTTCGCTCCGGTTCCGGAAAGGTCGCCGCTTCTCTTCAGATAACCAGTGTCATGGAAGAGAATAGCCATCAACCCGAGCTGGAAGCCCCGTTCCGGAAGCACCGGCAAAGCCCCGGCCAACTGGCGGCCGCGCAGAAGTTGCAAAAGGCACTGCGCCCCCTGCAGCGTGTGCTCAAAATCGTGGTAGCCAGCATCCACCGCCTGATAGCCGGGATGCTGTCCGGTAAAACACTCCCGGGCCCAAGAAAAAGCCTGCGAAATAAAGGGCGCGTCGCCACCGGGATACAAGAGGTCGTGCACGCCTTGCAGTTCCTTGAGAACAGCCGCCGGATTTTTCGTTGAGGCGAGCGACCACATGATTTGAAACCTTACAAGGAACCCGGCCGCATTGCACGCAATTTTCCCCGAAAGCAACACGCGGGGCCCGTCCACGGCACCACGGCACGCAAAAACTTGTCCCGGCGCGTTTTTCGGCGAAACTCGACCCATGCACAAAACGCTGCTCACATTTGTCGACGATGTATACGAAGACTTGGAACTCTGGTATCCGAAGCTGCGCCTGGAGGAGTCCGGGTTTGGGATGCGCGTGGCGGGACAGGAATTGAAGACCTACAGCGGCAAGCACGGTTATCCATCCAGGCCTGACACGCTGTTGAGCGGGGTTGACAGCCGCGACTTCTGCGGACTGCTCGTGCCTGGCGGTTTCATGCCAGACAAGCTGCGCCGCGACCCCAAGGTCCTCTCGCTCACGCGCGAATTCTTCGAACAGGGCAAACTCGTCGCCTTTATCTGCCACGGTGGCTGGATCCCCATCTCCGCCAAAATCCTGCCGGGCCGCCGCGTCACCGGCTCACTCGGGATCAAGGATGATCTGGAAAATGCCGGCGGCCTCTGGGTGGACGCGCCCGTGGTGGTGGATGGCAACCTGATTTCCAGTCGCACCCCCCGAGACTTGGCCCCCTTCGCCCGGGCCATGGTGGACTTCCTAACCCGCACAACCTAAGTCCTGAGCACCCATGTCTTCCCACCCCGGCTACGGCTCGCATACAGATCCTAGTTTCAAGTCGCATCCGCGCTCCACCGGCGAGGTGGTGCGGCGCGTCTCCGTTTACCTGCGCCCCTATCTGGGCCTAAGCGCCGCCACGGTGCTCTGCGCCCTGCTCTCCCTGGGCTTCGGATTCCTTTACCCCGCCCTGACCCGAACGATCATCGACGATGTGATCCGCGGTGGGCGACGGGAACGGCTGGCACCGGTAGCCCTGACGCTCATCGGGGCGTTCCTGCTGCGCGAAATCTTCAACAGCGTGCGGATCCTCATCAACAACCGGCTTGAGCAGGACGTCATTCGCGACATGCGCCGCGACCTCTACGCCCGGCTCCAACGCCTGCCGGTGCCCTGGTTTGATCAGCGGGCCACCGGCGACCTGATGACCCGGGTCATTGAGGACGTTAACAATGTCGAACGATTGCTGATCGACGGGGTTGAGCAGGGCACCGTGGCTCTGTTCAGCATCATCGGCGCCTTGATTTTCATGTTCTGGCACAGCCCGACATTGGGGTGTGTTGCTCTAATCCCGCTGCCCTTTCTGGTGGGGGGCGCGCTTTGGTACACGCTCACCGCTCACAAACGCTACCGGCAACAACGCGAGGCCTCCAGCGCCATCAACGCCCTGCTAATGGACAACCTTCAGGGCATCCGCCAGATCAAGGCCTTTGGCCGTCAGGCCCATGAGGACGCCCGGTTCGCCCGGCGGGCTGATGAACTGCGACAGGGCACTCTGGTGGTGATGCGCGCCTGGGCCGGATACGGCCCGGCAATGCAGTTCGTGGGCGCGTTGGGCATCGGCCTGGTCCTCTGGGTCGGCGGGGGAGAGGTCATGAAGGGCCGTATGGAGGTCGGCGAACTTATGGCCTTCATGCTCTATGCCGGGATGTTTTTCTACGAGCCTATCGGCCGGCTGCATGGATTAAACCAGATGCTCCAATCGGCCCGCGCCGCCGCCGCCCGCGTGTTCGACATCCTCGACACTGCGCAAGAAAGGCCCGGTCGGCCGGGCCGGCTGCGAACCCCGGTGCGCGGCGAAGTCGTCTACGAAAATGTCGACTTCGGCTACGGTCCCAGCCGCGCCGTGCTCCGCCAAATCAGCCTCACCGCGCGCCCTGGGGATATAATCGCGCTGGTCGGTCCAACCGGCGCGGGCAAATCCTCTCTCGTCAACCTCCTGCCGGCATTCTACGAACCCAACAACGGACGCATTTGCATCGACGGACAGGATGTCGCCGGTCTTTCTTTGGAATCCCTTCGCGAACAGATCAGCGTGGTGAGCCAGGAGGCGTTCCTGTTCAACGGCACGGTTCGGGAAAACATCCTCTACGGGAAACTCGACGCCACCGGAGCGGAACTTATCGACGCAGCCCGCGCCGCCAATTGCCATGATTTCATCTCCCGGTTGCCCGAGGGTTACGACTCGCGGGTGGGTGAACGGGGGGTCAAACTCAGTGTCGGCGAGAAACAGCGGGTCAGCATCGCCCGGGCGCTGCTGAAAAACTCCCCCATCCTGATCCTCGACGAAGCCACAGCCAGCGTGGACACTGCAACGGAAAAGCTAATTCAGGAGGCACTGGAACGGCTGATGGCCAACCGGACCAGCTTTGTGATCGCCCACCGCTTAAGCACAATCCGCAACGCCAACCAGATTCTCGTCTTGCGGCACGGCGAGATCGTTGAGCGAGGCACGCATGACGAATTGATCTCGCAAAACGGACTCTACGCCAAGCTGGCGCGCATCCAGGGCACCACGTTCATTGAGGAAAGTTTTGAAAAAATCTCCGCCGACTAGAGTGACTTTTTAGCTTTGAATCAAGGTGAAAAACGCCCCTGCCTGGGGCGGAGGCACCACCCGTCCAGCCGGCGCACCGGAATCAGACTCAGCCCTCAATAATGGCCATTGCGGTGGCATAGTGTTGCGCATGGCTCAGGGTCAGATGCACCCTTAGGGCGCGGCGGGCCGCCATCAACCCGAGCGCTTTGCCATGCAGCGCAAGACAAGGCTCTCCGCTCGCCTTTCGGAAGACCTCCATGTCCAACCAGCCCAACTCGCTTCCGATGCCCGTGCCGAACGCTTTGGCTACCGCCTCCTTGGCGGCGAAGCGTGCGGCCAAGTAGGGGCCCGGCACACGATGTGCCATACAATAACGAATCTCCTCCGGAAGCAGCAGGCGGTTCAAGAATCGTTCGCCAAACCGCTGGTAGGACGACTCAATGCGCCCCACCTCCACAATATCAATACCGGTGCCCAGAATCATAATGAGAGCTTTGCGGGTCGGCGTCGCGCCCTGAATGCAATCAAAACCCTGCGGAATCTTTTTGTCATTGAGAACGCTTTGCCGCGGCAAAAGGAATTGGCCCCCGGTTTAAGAGCAGGCGCAGACTGTTCATCACCACCACCACGGTGCTGCCTTCGTGTCCCACCACACCCAAAGTGAGTGGAATTTTCCCCAGCAAAGCAAAGGTGACCAGCACCGACACAGTGCCAAGGGAAACAACCAGATTCTGACGGATCACCCTGCGGGCGCGCTGGCTGAGGCGAAAGGCGGCCAGAAAGTTTTCCAACCGGTCATGCATCAGCACGACATCGGCCTGCTCGAGCGCGGCGTCCGATCCCCGGGCCCCCATGGCCACCCCGATATGCGCCACCGCCAGACTGGGCGCGTCGTTCACCCCGTCGCCGATCATCGCCACCTTGCGCCCTTGAGCGGTTAGCTCGCAAATGGCGGCCACCTTGCTCTCCGGTTTGAGCTCGGCGCGCACATCGTCCAGATTCAGTTCCCGTCGCAGATGCTCTGCCGTGGCCTGGCGGTCCCCGGTAAGCACCACGCTGCGAAGGCCCTCCCGGCGCAAGGCATCAAGCACTGGACCCGCTTGGGGCCGGATGTCATCGCGCAGGAGGATCCTTCCGGTCAGGTCGCCGGATGAAAGCCAGATTTCGGACAATCCAGGGGCGGTGGCGGGCATGCTGGAGATGACAGATCGGGAAGAGCCAAGCGCCACCCAATCGCGGCGGCCCAACCACGTTTCCCGGCCGGCGCGGAAAGCTTTCAATCCCTGCCCCGTCACGGATTCAAAGCGGTCAAATTCCAGAGCGGCCAAATGCTGCTGTTTGCCATGGCGCGTGATAGCCCGGGCCAGCGGATGGGTGGAAAGTTTTTCCATGGAAAAGGCCAGAGTGGCCAGTTCCGGCTCCCGGCCCGGCGGAAAACTTTCCACCGACTCCACACGCAATTCGCCCGTCGTCAATGTGCCGGTCTTATCCAGCGCGACCACATCCACCTCGGCGAGTTTTTCCACCGCCGCACCGCCCCGAAACAGGATCCCGTGCCGGGCGCTCCAGGCGATAGCCGCCAGCACCGCCGAAGGAATCGAGAGGACCAGCGCACAAGGCGATGCCACCACCAGCAAGGTCATTGTGCGATAAAAGGCACTCTGCGATTCAATCCGGGAAGTGAACGGAAGCAGGCCAAAGCCCAGCCACCAGACGAAGAACATGACGAACGACAGCCCCAGTACACCGTAAGTATACCAGGTGCTGAACTTGTCGGTGAACTGCTGGGCGGGGGCCTTTTGATGCTGCGCCTCGCGGATAAGAGTGATGATTTTCTGCAACGAACTCTCTGCAGCGGGACGGATCACCACCGTTTCCACGGCGCCCCAGAGGTTGATCGTCCCAGCCAGCGCAATGTCTCCCACCTTTTTCTCCACCGGCGTCGCTTCTCCTGTCAGATTCGATTCATCAGCCTCCGTGCTACCTCGCACAATTTCGGCATCCACAGGAAACTGGGCCCCGGGCTTGATCAGCAGGCGCATGCCCGCAAGCAGCTGCTCGACCTTCATCTCGCTTTCCCGCCCCCGGTCATCCAGCACGGTGGCCACCTTGGGAGCCACACGAAAGAGTGAACGGATTTCCTTCTGGGTGCGGCCCAAGGCGAAATGTTCCAGCGCGCCGGAAAGGGAGAAAAGGAACAGGAGCGTCGCCCCCTCACCCCAGGCACCAATACTGGCGCTCCCCCCAGCCACCGCAAGCATGAGGAAGTGGACATCAATGGTGCGTTTCTGGAACCGTTCCCAAACCTCTTTGGCGGGATAAAAGCCGCCAGCCAGATAGCTCCCTAGGAACGCACCCAACGCCCAGGACCCGCGCAGAAAAAAGGCGGCCGCAACCCCAAGAGTCCCGCAAACCAAAGCCCCGGCCAACTGGAACTTCCACTCATTGATCTGGGCATCATCCTCCGGGACCTCCACTTCACGGGGAACCACGCGCGGCAGCGGCAAATGCCGCCAACGCCAAAACTTGGGTGCCGTGGGACAAGTGATGCGGGCGATGGTCGTGCTCTCGCCCTCATGCTGAATGGAGATTTTTTGCCGCTCCCCGGCAGTGAGGGGAATCTCGCATTTCCAACAGTCGCCCGTGCCTGAGAGCAACCCACAGCCCCCCCCGGAATCATCCTGCACCATCTCAACCTGGCGGGAAATCCGCTCCGTCAACGCGCCCGTGTCGGCGCTGCCAAGCGTGGCCACGGAAATGGTGTGCTGCCCGCGGTCGATCGTGACGGCCTCCAGAGTAGGTTCCTCCGACAGCACCTGCAGAACCGACCGGGTCAGACAACGGCGCGGATCATGCGGCGGCAACTCAGTGATCGGTCGCGCTGATTCCATAGATCTCTTATTTATAGCACACACCAGAGGAACAGGCGAAAGAAAATCCAAGCTCAAAAGCCCTGCGATCTTCCCTGCCTTCACGTAGTCCGTGGCGTTCGGTCCCGCGCCTCGGGCCAACCGGAAAAGAATCTTGCCAGCCCCTCGGACAATCATTCCCCATTCCAACGGCAGCGTTTGATCCCGCCCGGCGGGAAACAAACCGGACTATGTTCCGCATCTCCATAGAACAGATTTGCCCGGCAGGGCATAGCCACCAAAAATACGGGGGGCACACAGGCAACTCGTGACGTGTCGCAAAAAAGCGAAGTCAAGCCAGATCGGCCACAACCGTCTCGGCCGCAAGGCGGCCGGATTCCATCGACCCTTGTATGGATGCCGTCCAGCGGTAGTCGCCGCAGGCATAAATGCCCGGCAGGATACGGGCCGAAAGCGGCTCTTGAGGCAGGTGGATCTGGCTGATATCCGGCTGGGCATGGTGAATGGAATAGTGCTTAAGAAGACGCCACCGGGCAACCTCTTCGCCAAACCAGAGGCCCAGTTGCCGCCGGGCATCAACCTCGCATACCGGGACTGGTCCCAGAGCCGTCGCGGAGATCAACCCCTGTCCGGAAGGCGCGCATTGGGAACTGACTTCGTTCATAAACACGGCGCTGTTAAACGGACCGGTTCCAGTGCCATCAAGGTGAAGCACGGGATCAGGCTTTCTCACAGATGCTCCGGCATAATAATACGACTGCACAGCTCGGGAACCGGTGGTTTGATCCAACCCGAGAATTTTCATCGCCCCGGGACCATCCGTTGCCAACACCACAGCCCGCCCCTTCCACTCTTCTCCCGAGGCAAGAAACACGCTGCGATTCTTGATCGCCATGACGCGGGAATTCAACCGGATCGAGGCGGCGGGGAGGGGTGCCGCCAAAGCGCGCGGAATTTGACCCATGCCAAGCGCCGGCACGGCAGAATCACCACCCGCAAACATCCGGAAGACGAACTCAAAAGCACGGCTCGAGGTCCGCAGGCCGGGATCGAGAAAAACACCGCCCAGGAAAGGCTTGAAAAAACGATCGATCATCCGCGGTGTAAAACCCGCTTGCCGCAGATAGTCCAGCGTGCTTGTTTCGGGGCGGCTGAAAACCTCCGCCACCGCGCCGCGGCAGGCCTTAGACCGGACCGCAGCCACCCGCAACTTGTCGGCAATCGAACCGATAGGGTTGAGGATCGACCTGATGGCATCCACCGGACGACGGAAAGGATCGGCCATGCGATGGAAACGGCCGTCGAACCAGACTTGTGCGCCAGAATAAAAGGGGCACAGTAGCAAACCGTCCAGATCGAGCCAGCGCCGCACTTCGGGATACGCGGTAAGTAAAACCTGAAACCCCCGATCCAGCCGGAAGCCCTCCACCACATCGGTGCGAACGCGCCCCCCGATCCCATCGGACGCCTCCAGCACAACGCAGGACAGTTTGGACTCCTGAAGCCGCCGTGCGCAGGTCAGCCCGGACAAACCAGCCCCAACAATTACTACATCCGTGTCAGCCATGGTGATTGGAATGCGGTCACCGGAAACCCGGTTCCACAACATGCTTCATGTTGGATCGAGGCGGGTTGTTGCGCAACCGGGGAATGAAGACCGCGGCGGCCCCCGCGCAGGGAGGCACTCGATTGCCCCAGTGCCCCAGCGGCCACAGGGGAGCCGCGAGGACTTGTTCCCCGGGGGCGGGGAAGGAACCAAACCGGCTCAAAAACACCCTGCCAGCTTGACGTATTGATCGTAGTTGGTTAAGTCATTGCTGCCATGAGCCAAACCGAAACACATCATTTTCAGGCGGAGATTCAGCAACTGCTGAATATCGTCATCCATTCACTTTATACGGACAAAGAGATCTTCGTCCGGGAGCTGGTTTCCAACGCGGCGGATGCGTGCGAGAAACTGCGCTTCCACCAGTCCTCCGGCCAGCCCCTGCACCAGGCCGACGTGGCCCCGGGTATCGCAATCACCACTGACGACAAAGCCGGGACCATCATCATCACAGACACTGGCTTGGGCATGACCCACGGGGAGCTGGTGGAGAATCTGGGAACCATTGCACACTCCGGCACCAAGGCGTTTCTCAAGCAATTGGCCGAGGACAAGAAGCCCGATGTGGGCCTGATCGGCCAGTTTGGAGTCGGGTTCTACTCGGCGTTCATGGTTGCCAACCGAGTCACGGTTCTGAGCCGTTCGTTCGGACCGGAAGGACAGGGCTGGCAATGGACCAGCGGCGGCATGGGTGGCTACGAGCTGACCCCCGCCGCAGACCTGCCGCGCGGGACGAAAATCACCCTCGAACTCAAGGATGACGCAAAAGACTTCGCCCAGGAAGCAACCGTGGAACGGATCATCCAGCGCTATTCCAGCTTCGTGCCCTTCCCGATCGAACTGAACAACAAACGGCTCAACACCGTCCAGGCCATCTGGAGCCGGAGCAAAAACGAGATCAAGGAGGAGGAATACAACGAGTTCTACACCTTCGTGGGACACGACCATGACAAACCTCTCTTCCGCCTTCATTTCTCCGCCGACGCGCCCCTGGCAATCCAGGCTCTTCTCTTTGTGCCAGGCCGCAACTTTGAAACGATGGGCATGGGGCGTATGGATTCCGAGGTGAACTTGTATTGCCGCAAGGTGCTCATTCAGGCCAAGGCCAAAGGGCTCTTTCCGGAATGGCTGCGTTTTCTCAAAGGCGTCGTGGACAGCGAAGACCTGCCGCTGAACATTTCACGCGAGTCGATGCAGGACACCTCGCTGATGCAGAAGTTGAACCGGGTGCTGACCGGCCGGCTCCTGAAATTCCTGGAGGAACAATCGGTCAAGGACGCCGAAGGCTACTCGAAATTCTACGGCGAATATCAGCGCTTCCTCAAGGAAGGTGTGGTCACTGATTACACCCACAAAGAGGCACTGGGAAAACTGCTTCGGTTCGAGTCCTCCACTCTTGAGCGGGGCGGACTGACCTCGCTGTCCGAGTATGTGCAGCGGATGCCCTCCGAGCAGAAGGAAATCTACTGCCTGCTGGCCACAAACCGGGCCGCGGCAGAAGCCAGCCCTTATTTCGAAGTGTTCCGCGAACGTAAATTCGAAGTCCTCTTCCTCTACGACGCCTGGGACGAATTTGTGATCGAACACCTCCGGGAATTCGAAGGCAAACCCCTCAAACTCGCCGAAAAGGCGGAGTTGGATATCAGCACCAAGAAGGACGGGGCCTTGAGCGAGGACGCCTCAAAATCCCTGGCCCAGTGGCTCAAAGCAACCCTCGGCGACAAGGTGGGCGAGGTCCGTGTTTCCCAGCGGCTCGTCGAGAGTCCGGCCGTGGTGGTGGACTCCGACAAATTCATGACTGCGAGCATGCGGCGTCTGATGAAATCCATGAAACAGGACGCTCCCGAAGCGGGAGCGGCGAAGCATGATTTCGAGGTCAACCCCGCCCACCCCATCATGGCCCGCTTGGACGCCATGCGGCAGACGGATGCCACATTGGCCGGCAGCGTGGCCGAACAGCTTTTGGACAATGCCCGGGTGGCGGCGGGGCTGCTGGAGGATCCCCGAGCCATGCTTGCCCGGCTTAACCAACTGCTCGAAAAAGTGCTTACGAAAGATTAACACGCCGCCCAAGGCCGGAAAAGCAGGCCGGGCAGGGCCCGGTCTGCTTCGCGGCTGAACTTCTTTACCAGGACGCAGGGCGGAACAGTGAAAAACTCCGAGCGGAAACCAAATCCGCGCAGATGGTTTTACCGAAGAAAAGTCCGACCCGATGCGTCTCCCGGGTTAATCCATCCTCAATCACCGATCAAGGGTTGGTGTACAAGGTGGTCAGGGTGAAAACACTTTTCGCCCGAACGTTCGCGGTAAAGGGTTGACGGGCGAGGCCGGTTTCATCTCCGGGCCGGCAGTTCCTTTGTCCGGCAGTTTCATAGACTTGCACCCGCTTGATCCCGCACTTGGCATCAAAGCCTTTTAGCGTCACAGTCAGGCTCAGGTCGCGCTCGCTCCGATTCATCCCCACCAAAGTAAAACCCTCCCGGTCAGGCGATGCAAAAGCGCTCAATAAAAGATGACGGAACGGATCGCGTGCCCCGGCATAGGGGTCGGCATTTCGGGCCGGACGGACGGGGCGGACTGCGATGCGCACAAAGCCTGGACGCACAAAGCGGAACATCTGTTTGGCAGCGTAATAGCGGGGCTTGGGCGTGTAGGTCCAGCGGTTCGTGTCAGTGGCCAGAATGCCGTAATCCGACCAGGCCCCATCGTGCTTATGAAGGTTGTCAAAGGCATCCCAGATCAAGCCGGCGGAGTAACCTTCGTTGATGAACTTCAGCAGACGCCGGGTGGAACGCCATCCTATCTCTTGCTCAATAATCCCGCTTAGATCCAGATCCCCATACTCAGTCATCCAAAGCGGACTCTGCGCAAAGGGGCTGGCACGGACACGGTTAAGGATTTGTCCGTGCGGCGAAACACCGCCCTGCCACCCCACCGCGTCGAATTCATCCCCGTCACCATAGGTGTGAAGGCCAAAGGCGCGAACACGGTTGTGCCACTCCGGATGATTGAGAATGGCCTCAAAGCGCGCCATGACCGGCTCGGCATCGTCGGCCAGCACGAGTTGAACATCCACCAATCCGTGGCTGTCGAGCTTTTTGATCAAGGCCTGCGTCGCCAAAATCAAGTCCTCCACCTCAAGCCGGGGGCCCTCGGGGTAACCGTAATCCGTTTCATTGAACGGGCTCAGGCAATGAAACCGGAGCCCCTCCTGCCGCCGCGCCCACTCGAGCATGGAGACCAGCATTTCCGCATACCCTTGGAAATCAGCCAACCGACGCGGGTTTTCCGGCCGCCCCAGCCCGGCGGCAATGCGCCCGCTGACATTGAAAAAAGGTTCGATTCCTTTGGCGTTCAGGGCACGAAAAGCAGCCCAAGCGTCCCGGAATATCGGGGATGTGTAAATCTCCTTGAGATAGGCATCCGGCCAGGAACCATCGGGATTTCGCCGAGCCGGATCGAGCCATTCGGCCAATCCTGTGGGATCAAACCGGATCATGGTGCAACCCAGATCATCAACCAGCAGATCAATCGCAGACTTGAGTGTTCCGTTGCGCCACTGGGCTGGATTAAAATTAACGCCAAAGCCGTCGATGGTTTGAAAAGTCTTGCCGGCATCCAAAACGAGTTGGAGTTTCAGAGGCTCCGCCCGCGCACCACTCTCGCCAGGGCCAAAGACCGCCGTTACTCCTGCGCAAAAAAGGCAAAGAATCCGGAGGGCTGCGTCTTTCATGGATTTTGGTTAATAGAAACGGAAAAAGTGATAAGACAAGCCTGATTAATGGGCCAGAGGTTTTCTGGCACCCGCAGCTGCTCCGCATTTGGCAGGAAGACAGGCCCCCACCACCGTCCAACAAACATAGTGTCGTATAGTTACCTGACATGCGTATTGCCATCGAATCCGACCCGACGGATGGCCTCGACAAAAATCAGGCTCGATCCAGAGCGAAAAGGCTGGCTGGCATTTTATGGGGAATCAAATAACCGTTGTTCGCAGCAGACAATCTACGCGCATTCCAACCGGGCGGCGATCCGACCAAATCCCTGCCTAGTCGAACAGCGGCAGCCTAGTCCACCACCGCCAGATCCATGTCGCGGGTGTAATAGAGAATCCGGCCGCAATTGATGCATCCCACCAACTCCTGCTGAGCCCGGCAGCTGAGCAGCACTTGGGCAGGCAATTTCATATGGCAGCCGCCGCACACGCCATGCTGGATTCCCACCACCACGTGGCCCCCCTTACTCCTGAGCAGCCGCTCGTAACGAGTCCGGGCCCCCTCATCTACGGCCGCAGCCAGTTCCTCGCGGTTGACCTCCAAGCCGGCCAGTTCCTTCTTAAGATTGTTTTCGCGCGCGCCCAGCAGGGCTACCTGCTCCTCCTGAAGCTTTTTCGCTTCATTGGCGAGCAGAATGGCCGCCGCCACCCCTTTTTGAGCGAGCTCCACCTGCTCCATCAGTTCGATTTGCTGGTTTTCCAAACCGAAAATCGCCTCCTTGCACATCTCGATTTCATGCGCCAAGGCCTTGTATTCCTCGTTCTTGCGGGTCTGCAACTGCTGATTGGCATACTTGTCACTCAACTGCTTCTTTGCCGCGGCCTCCAACTCAAGATCCTTACGGCGCGATTCAAGTGCGTTGACTTTCTGACGTGCCGCATCCAGTCCGCTTTGGGCGCCGATGGACTTGGCCTTCAACAGTTGACGCTCCGGCTCAATATGATCCAACTCGGCCCGCGCCCGGTTGAGTTGACGGTCGCGCTCCTGCAGAACCAGCAGTTTTTCAATCATCTCAAGCATTACGGAGAAGTGGAACCTATCCACCGCCGGAATTCAAGTCAATCTGGTGGCGTTGCCGGTGCGGGTTCAAAAGGGGGCAGTTTCAAAAGTCGTACTGTCCCCGGATTTACCGCCACAAACTTAGCAGCGCAGCCGGAGCAGCACAGCAGTTTGCAGATAATCGTTAAGACCAACCAGGTCTTCGCAAACGCCCTATGGCCAACGCCACTGTTCGCCGGGATAATTCGAACACCACTCTGGCTCTGAAGCCCCCAACCCGATAGAATTCAGCCCACGGGTTGCTATCCGACACTTTATGAGCGGAAGCAGCAAGTTTGCAATGACACCAAGTCCGACACAAAAAAGCAGGCCGGTTGGAACAGCGGAGGCAGCGCCGGTGTTAAGCGCCCATAATCTGACCAAGAGCTATGCCAGCCGGGCAGTGCTGCGAGGAGTCTCGCTCCAACTGAGCGCCGGGGAGCGCCTCGCCCTCACCGGGCCCTCGGGCAGCGGCAAGTCCACCCTGCTCAACTGCCTGGGCGGCGTGGACCGCGCCGACTCAGGCAGCATCCGCTTCAAAAACGTCGCTCTGGAATCGCTTGATGCCGACGGCCTCACCGAAGTGCGCCGGCGCGATATCGGGACCATCTTCCAGTTCTTCCACCTGCTTCCAACGCTCACCGCCGCGGAAAACGTGGAGCTGCCGCTTCAACTCAACGGCATCGCCCCCGCCATCCGCACGGCCCGGGTCCGCTCTCTTTTGGAACGGGTGGGGGTGAGTGCCCGGGCCCATGCCTTTCCCGGCCAGTTGTCGGGTGGCGAAATGCAGCGCATCGCCATCGCCCGCGCCTTGGCCCACCAACCCGCCGTCCTGCTGGCCGACGAACCCACGGGCAACCTGGACAGCGTGCATGGCTCCATTATTTTGAGCCTGCTGCGCGAACTCTCCGATGAAACGGGTACCGCCTTGGTTCTGGTGACCCACAGCGGCGCGGCCGCCCAAATCTGCCACCGGGAAATCCATCTGCGTGACGGACAGATCTGCGAACGGCTCGACAACGACTGAGAATGGCGGCATCGAATCAATCCGTGCGCAGACTGCTTTGGTCCCGGTTTACCTGGCGCCACTGGCGCTTGGCCCCGGTCTCATCCATCCTGCTGCTCCTGATCCTCTCAATGGGCGTGGCCGCCTTCTTCTCCATCCGTCTGGCCAACAGGGCGGCCGTCGCAGGCTTCCAAACCCTCACCGATTTGATCACCTCGGAAAGCGATGGATTAATCACCGCCCCGGCCGGGACTTTGCCGGATTCTGTCCTTGCCGAGCTGCGGACGGTGCTGGACGGTGCCCCCGTCAATCTGGTGCCCGTGCTCGAAGGCAACGCCATGAGGCCGCGCCGGGACGACAATGAAAAATTCGGCTCGCGTCCCGGCTTCCATCTCCTCGGATTGGATCTGCTTGCGCTCTCCAATCTTGCCGGACAAGCCGGCGCAAGCGGATGGGGCGGTTCAAAAAAAGAGAGCGGAAAACCGGGGCGGCAAAACGTTTTCCAGTCCGCCCTGAATGACTCTCTGGGCGTATTCATCAGCGACGCCCTTGCCCGAAGCGACGGACTCAAACTCGGATCGGAACTGGCAGTGGTGGTCAATGAGCACGCTGTTCGACTGCACATCAACGGAATCATTCCAACCCTTCCAGACCGGCCTGCGCCGCCGCAGGATTTGCTCGTCATGGACCTGCCAGCCCTGCAACGCCTCACCGATAAACCGGGCCGCTTGGATCGTGTCGAATTCGTCTTGGAGCCCGGACCAAAGCGCTCGGATCAATGGAGGGTGATCCGACGGAGAATCGAGACGGCCAACTCCGCCACCGCACCGCACTGGGTGATTGGGTCCTCTGCGGACCGCCGGGTTGCCGCCGGGACGATGACCCAGGCTTTCCGGCTCAACCTGACCCTTCTCTCACTGCTGGCACTGCTGGTCGGGCTCTATCTGGTTTTTCAAGGATTGGACGGAGCGGTGGTCCGCCGACGGCACGAAATCTCCGTGCTGCGTTCGCTCGGTGTCACCTCACGCCAGATTCAAGCGGCATGGTTGGCGGAGGCAGCCACCACCGGCTTGGCCGGCGGCCTGCTCGGATTGGGTCTGGGCTGGCTCGGCGCCCAAGTCGCCGTTAAATTTGTGGGCCAAACTGTCAACGCGCTCTACTACGCCAATTCAGTCCATTCCGCCTCGTTTGATTTCCCCGAAGCGCTTGCAGCACTGCTTGTGGCAGTGGCTGCCAGCACACTGGCAGGCTGGCGACCGGCCCGGCTAGCCGCCGAAACTCCCCCCGCTCAGATCGCCGCCCGCGGCGGCACCAGTCAGGCCCCGGCCGGAAAATTTCTTGCCCGGCCCGATCTGGGATGCGGGTTGGCGGTGCTGGGCTGGCTACTTACTTTTCTGCCGCCGCTGCGATTGACCGGCGGCGGACGCCTGTCATTGGCGGCCTACGCCGCGGCGCTGTGCTGGCTTTTTGCCGGGGGCATCTTCGCCGGAAGCCTGCTCGCCGCCCTGGGCCGATTCCTCCAATGGCTGCGGCTGGATTCCGTCCCGCTGCGCCTGGCTTGCAGTCATTTGCGCGCACCCGGCGGCCGGCACCGGCTCGCGGCGGCCGCTCTGGTTTGCGCCGTGGGCATGACGGCAGGCATGGCCATCTTGGTCGCAAGCTTTGACACCACCATGCGCGGCTGGATCGCTCGCACTTTCCAAGCCGATCTCTACATCTCCAGCGACGGCGCCCAAACCGCCTCCTCATTGAGCCGGATTTCTGCGGCGACCTGGCGTCGGGTCGTGGCCCATCCGGCGGTGAGTTCGGCGAACATCCTTCAAGTCATGGAGATCAATCTGGGAGGCATCAGCACCCTTCTGGTCGGCAATCATCTGGGTTTCTTCCGCGACTTCGCACATCCCGCGTGGATGGAACCGCCGCTGGACGAGCAGGTTTTCCGGGCGGATAAAAACGGCGAACTTGCTCTGGTGAGCGAGAGTTTTTCCGACCGCTTCAGGCTGCACCGGGGGGATCCTGTTGAATTACCCACGCCCAGCGGGCCCCGCCGCGTGACTATTGCTGGAGTCTTTTCCGATTACGGAAACGAGCGCGGATCCATTCTTGTTGAGCGGCGGAATTTCACCAATTGGTTCGGAAACGAGCTGGCCGTCAGCCTCATCCTTTCCCTGAAAGCAGGGCGCGATGCGGAAACGATCCGGGGCGAATTGCGCGCCGCGCATCCGGGGCTTGGGATTTTCACCAGCGGTTACCTGCGCGGCGAGGCCTTGCGGATTTTCCGCCAGACCTTTGCCCTCACCTACGCCCTGGAACTCATCGGCGTGGTTGTGGCTGTGGCAGGACTCGTATTCACTCTGCTCAGCTTGTTGTGGGAGCGCCGGGCGGATCTGGCCACCCTGCGGGCGCTGGGGTTGCGTCGCAACGAACTGGCCGGGGCGGCGGCGCTGGAAGGCGCTTTGACAGCAGCGGCAGGAACTGGCATGGGCCTGTTAGTCAGTCTGGCATTGGGCTGGTTGCTGGTGCATCGGGTCAACAAACAAACCTTCGGCTGGACGTTGCAAACCGACCCGCCCTGGATCCAGCTTTCGCTCCTGGCCCTGCTGGTAGTGGCCAGCGCCGCAGCCGCCGGGGGCTTGGCCGGACTCTGGGCCACCCGTCTGCCCGCAGAACGCGAGGAATGAAAACAATGAGGCAAAACACCTTGTGCAACCGGCCCGTCCGCCCCTCCCTGAGCCAGCTGGCGGCGATTCTGCTTTCAGTCACCCTAGCCGCAGCGGAACCGCACAGCGCGACGCCACCCGCCCACTCCCTGCCTCAACCCGGTCGTAAATTTGTATTCCCCCGCGATCATGGCAGCCATCCCGGCTTCGATATCGAATGGTGGTATGTCACCGGCCACCTGCTCTCCCCCACCCAGACCCCTTTCGGTTTCCAAGCCACCTTTTTCCGACGCAGCCTGGACTTGCCGGATTCCGGCCGCAGCACCGCCTTGCCTGCCTTTGGCAACAGTCAACTCTACCTTGCACACATGGCGCTGGTGGATATCAAGACCGGTGATTTTTTGTATCAGGAACGGTTGAATCGCGATGGATGGGACGCGGGTTCCGCCACCAACACCCTCGACGTACACAATGGCAATTGGTCCTTACGCATCGTTCCGCCTCAAGACGGGCCGGGGGCCGGAGAGCGGTTTTTATTGCGCGGAACCGTCGGGGCAGACCAGTCCTTTGCCCTGACACTGCAGCCGCAAAAAGCAATGGTGGTTTTCGGAACCAACGGCGTGTCGCGCAAAGCCGCCGATCCCACCGCCGCCAGCCATTACCTGACCTATTCCCGCCTGGCGGTCAGTGGCAATCTGACCCGGCAGGGCGCGACGCAAACGGTTTCAGGCCAGGCGTGGATGGATCACGAATTCAGCAGTAGCCAGCTGGGCGCCGGCCAGGTGGGTTGGGATTGGCTGTGCCTGCAATTTTTCGAGGGCCGGGAACTCATGGCCTACCGCTTGCGCCGCAGCGACGGATCCACAGACCCTTTCTCTACCGTGGCTTGGATCGACACTGACTGCCGCGTCCGACAGACCGGGCCCGATCAATTCCGATGGACAGTGCTGGAGCACTGGATAAGCCCCAAGACGCGGACCAAGTATCCTGCGCTAATCCGGCTGGACGCTGTGAATCCGGACAACGGACGGACCAATTGTTTTCTGATTCAACCGCTGGTGGCCGATCAAGAACTGGCCGCCCGGGTCGGCGGAGTCTCCTACTGGGAAGGTGCCTGTCGGGTGTTGGATGAGCACAAAAAGGAAATCGGCCGGGCTTATCTGGAACTGACCGGTTATGGCGAAAGCCTCAAAGGGAAATTCTAGAGTATCCGCCCGGCAAACCCATCTATGCGGAGTGAGCAGGGGCTGGCAGACTTTGCGGGATGAACTCCAAATCCATCCGTCTCGCCGAGGTCCAATTAGTGCGATCCTCTCATACCAGCTCCTCCACCCGCACCTCGACTG
>CAIQOK010000127.1 GCA_903873415.1 uncultured Verrucomicrobiota bacterium
GCGCCGCCGGCGCCGGGAAGAAAACCAAAAGCAGAAAACCGGCCCACGAAAAACAAACAAAACAACAACAATGCCCGCCGACCTTGTAGCGTAATTAAACTGCGCTTGAGGTCATTGATTCAAAAACGCGCCGATAAGGTTAGCGGGAATGGCTGAAACACTGGGTCTGCAGAACTTTTTTTCGAGATGTTCCCGTATTCTGCCGGTGACTACGGCTGCTGCGTTTGTTTGCCTTGTCGGTCTGGTGGATTACGCCACTGGATTTGAGATTTCCTTCTCGGTTTTTTATCTGTTGCCGGTGGGGATGACTGCACTCATGGCAGCTCTGGGATTACTGCCGATGGCTCTATCCAAGGATGTCGGAGCAGAAACCTCGCGTCCATTTGCGGTTGTCATCATCGGGGGATTGGCTACCGCCACGCTGGTGACCCTGTTCATTTTGCCACTGCTCTATCCATGGTTTGAGCGTGGTCCTCAAGCCCAAGGGCATGGCGTCCGCCCCCACGAAGTTTAGTGTTGATATATTTCGCGTTTTAAATTGGGAGGGAGTTGCCTAATCTGGAGTGAAGTTTGTGCCGCCGGCTGCGTCCGAGGTGACGACGGATCGGCGGCGGTTCAGCGAATTGCACGGCGAATCCGGTGCCATCCCGGTTTGGTGGCAGAGAATAAATTAAGATCCGAATCCAGAACTGAATGATTATGAGTTCCCCACTTACTGCCGCAGCGGCTCAGCCCAACCGTCGTCTTTGGCCAAAACTGATTGGATTTGGCGCGGCGGGTTTGATGGTTTTGTTGGGTATCGCCTACTTTGCCGTCACCAGCGCCGGTTTTCTCAAGAGCTTTGTCCTCCCCAGAGTCAGCCAGAGCCTTCACGCTGACATTACCGTCAGCGATGCGACGATCAGCCCCTTCAGCGAGATCCGGCTGCAGGATTTGAAAGTGCAGGCTGTCGGGCAGGAACCCCTAGTGCTGGTGCCGGAAATCCGCATTCGCTATCACCTCATGGATTTTCTCAAGAGCCAGTTCCGCGTTCAGGAGATTGCCGTGGAATCTCCGGTGTTGGCTTTGGTGGAAAATCCCGACGGCAGCAGTAATCTGGATCCTATTTTGAAAGCGTTGACGGCAAAGCCGGCGCCCGCCAGACCCGATGCCGGAGTTAAGGGTGCTCAGTCGCCTCTGATCGATCTGCAAAAGCTTGCCATCAGGCATGCCAGCCTGCGGAAGGTGAAGAATTATGCGGCCGGCAAGCGCGACCTTATTTCGGTCACCAATCTCAATCTCTCTTTGACGGGGCTGGGCAACAATCAGACGGCCAAACTTCAGATTGATGCCGGGCTGGGTGCCGACAACCATCCGCCGGCCGGGGGGGATGCCTTTTTGTCGGCAGTGCTCAGTGCCGCGTTTGAGTTGGGGTTGACAGCTGATTTGCAACCTGGCGCGATATCCGGCCGTCTTCAGGTTGAGGTGCCTGTCGCCGCGGGGGGCTTTGCGGATCTGGCCACTTTCAGGGCCGGGTTGGATTGCAGGCTGACTCCCGCTGAGATTGAGAAGGTGTCCTTGCGGTTTCAAAAGGGTGGAGAGGCGTTGGGCGAGTTGACAGTGAGCGGCCCTTTTTCAGCGGCCAAACAGGAAGGCCGCTTGCAGGTGGTGCTTCGCGGCGTCGACCGCCGGCTCCTTAATTTGGCGGGAGCACGCACCGGCTTGGACTTCGGATCTACGACGATCGATTCCACCAACACGATTCAATTTGAAAAGGCCGGTGCCGTTCTTGCCGTTGCCGGAAATCTGGATGTGCGCCGGCTTCAAGTGACGCGTGCCGGCCAGACCACGCCGATCCTGGATTTGAGCCTGGGTTATGACCTAAGTATGGATTGCTCCGGCCAGATGGCCACCTTGCGGGGCTTGCACTTGAGCGGGCAACAGGAGCAGCGCGAGCTGGTCTCCATCCGTCTGGCCCAGCCGATGAGCGTGGGTTGGGGGGGAGGAACGACCGCGTTGCCGGATGCCTCTATGGCCCTGGTGGTGACGAATTTGAATCTGGCCGACTGGAAAGCTTTTCTTGGCGGTGCGGTTTCGAGCGGCAGCTTGGATTTACACCTGAATCTCAAATCACAGCAGGGCGGAAAACAAATCGGTTTTTCGGCCAGTTCGCAGCTTTCCAATCTGGCCCTTCGCTTGGGTGGCAACGAGGTTTCGCAAGTGGGAGTCGCCCTGCAGTTGGACGGTGATGCGGCGGAATTGCAGCGTATTCATCTCGCTGAGGTCAAGGTCGGGCTTTTGCTTCGAGGGCAGCCGGCCGCGGATGTTTTGGTGGCGGGCAACTATGATATCAAGGATGGGAAGGCCGATCTGCAGCTCAAACTGCACGCGTTGCTGGCCCGGCTGTTGCAATCGTTCTCCCAGCCGGCTGTGGATCTTTCCACCGGCGAACTGGGGTTGGGGGTGCGGCTGACCCAAACCCAAAACGTGCAGTCTGTGACCGGCGACCTGACGGTCACCAATCTGAGCGGTCAGGTTGGGGGGAATGCGCTTCGCGAATTTGCCACCGCGCTGCATCTGGACTTGAGCCGCTCCGGGGACCGGCTTGAGATTCGTGAGGTGGGGGGCAGCCTGTGCGGTGGCAGCGGTGGCCGGTTTGAGCTCTCCGGCCTCTGCGGTCTTACCAATCAATCCGCTGATGTGAAAATTAAGCTGGTGGGGGTGAATCAGAACGCGCTACAGCCCTTTTTGCAACCGCTATTGGCTGACAAGAAAATGGTCTCGGTTTCCATCAACAGTGAGATTGCCGCGCAGTATCATCCCCCGGGCGCTTCGGTGGTGAGGGGTTCCCTGGAAATGACCAACCTCGTGGTGATCGATCCTCAAAAGGGTTTTCCCGCCACACCGTTGGCCATCGGGTTGCTTTGGGACGCTTCGATGGCGGGGCAGAGCGCCCAAGTGCGGCAGTTGCAACTCAGCCTCACGCCCACTGACCGGGCGACCAATCAGTTGACTCTGAGCGGGCTGATGGATTTTTCCCGGCCCGCAGCAGTGCGTGGCAACCTGAAGTTGGCGGCTGATTCGTTGGATCTAACCCGGTACTACGATTTGTTTGCGGGCGGCGTCAAATCGACCAATGCCCCGGTTGCTGCGGCCAAAACTTCATCCGCAAACACCGGTCAGGAACCCCCTGCGGTATTTCTGCCGCTGACCAATTTCACCGCCACGGTTCAGATGGACCGGATTTATTTGCATGAGATCGAAGTGACGAATTTTCTGGCGGCGCTTCAGGTGGACGGTGCTCGCGTGTCGCTTTCCCCGTTCCGCTTTTCCCTCAACGGGGCTCCGTTCAGTGTGACGGCCCTGATGGATTTGGGGGTGGTCGGCTATCGCTATGATCTGAAGGTCGATGGGCGTCAACTGCCTCTGGGCCCGCTGGTGGACACCTTTCAACCCGCACGGAAGGGGCAGTTGGGCGGAACTTTCAGCGCACAAGCCGCTATCAAAGGAGCCGGGATCACCGGCCCGAGCCTCCAAACGAATTTGAGCGGTCAGTTCAGTGTCGGCCTGACAAATCTGGCTTTGTCCGTGGTCAACATCCAAAGCCCGTTGCTCAAATCCCTCGTCAATGTGGTTGGAACAGTGCCTGAATTGCTGAGCAATCCGGGCAGCGCTCTCTCAACCCTCTTGGGGAACAAGGGATCCCACGCCAGCCTAACTGATGAGTTGCGCCAATCGCCCATTGAGATGATTGCCGCGTCGGGCGGTGTTGGAAACGGCCGAATGACTCTGGCTGAGGCTTTGGTACGCAGCGCGGTGTTTGAGGCCGGCGCCCAAGGCACGCTCACTCTTGCCTCTGTGCTCACCAATTCCACACTGAATTTCCCCGTGACTGTGTCTCTGAGCCAGTCGCTGGCCCGCCGGTTCAATCTTGCCGGGGCCGCCACCAACTCGGCCTACGTCCCGTTGCCCCAGTTTCTGACCATGACTCACACGCTCGGTGCGCCGAAGGCTGAAATCAATAAAATGGCTCTGGCAGGCACGGCTCTCAAATCCTTGGGTGGCGGAATCCTGATGCCCGGCGGCACGAATGGATCTCCGGTGGGCAACTTGCTCAATCAATTCCTGCGACCTAAATAACAGAACACTCCCGGCCTTGGTCTTTGAATTGTGCGCCTGTTCTCCTTAATCCGGACCTTTAGCTGGCGGGCGCATCGATTCAGGGCCCGGGTTGGGGTCGCAGTCCTGGTCTGGTTGAGTGGCTCTCTGCTCAGAGGTTCGGCTCAAGTGATGCCCACCCGGGCGCAAATCGCCGTGGTGGTGGCCACCCTGGCAAGCCCCGAGTGCCTGCGGCTTGCAGAGACGGCCAAGACCTGCTCCAAGGCTTTGGGGCATGAGGCGGTTGTTTTTGATTCCCAAGGGGATACCGCCAAGGAGGCTGTGCAATTCGAGGACGCGATCGCCGCGGGTTTCAAGGTGATTCTCTTCAACCCGGTGGATTCAAAAGGTTCTGTCAGCAGTGTCCGCAATGCCCGGGCGGCTGGTGTGGGAGTGATTTGCTTCGGGCGGGGACTGCAGGCCACCAATTTCACTGCGGCTCAAGTGTTGGCCGATTCCTATTCGGCCGGGGTGAAGCTGGGGCAAGGGTGGGGCGGGGCAGTTGGCAGGTCCGGTCAGTATGCCGAATTTGCGGGCCAACCCGATAATCAGCCGGCGGTTCAGGCGTCCCGCGGTTTTCATAGCGTCGTGGATCGCTGGGTGGATTTGTGTAGAGTGGTGCCGCCGATCGCTGCAACTGATCCGGTCGCAGTTACCTCAGCCATGGAAACCATATTCAAAGAGCACCCCAGAATCCGGGGTGTTTTCTGCGCCGACGGTTCGTGTGTTCCCGCAATTCAGGAAGGATTTATGAAATCCGGCATGGCTGGCCGGATCTATTTTTTTGGATTTGGCCCGGTGGTTTGCTGGCAGAATCTGGTTGATAGCGGCACCGCAGGAATGATAGCTGTAAATGGCCCGGACAGACTGGGGGCAAAGGCTGCTGATCTGGCGCATCAATTTCTCCATGGGCAACGGGATTTTCCTCCGGTTGCTTTGGTGCCGTTGGAGGTTTTAACCATGGAGAAAAGCGGGAAAAACCGTTGAGTCCGGGGAGGGGGGCGGTGTTTTTCAGGAGCATTAACCCCCTGAGCCTCAGGGCGAACCCATTTTAAGGGGGAATCATGGCGAAAGCGCCGTGCGCGCAGGATCATCCCGAGATTTTTCTCCCCCGCTCTTTGTGCTCTGCGAAAACTTCGGGTGGTTCGGCGCGGATTCATCCTCAAACCCCGCTTTAGACAGGGTGCGGATCAGGCCATCCCCATTTTGGCGGGTGGAGGGTGATCTGGAATGGCGCAGTGGTTCTTTGTTTGATTTGAGCGGGCAGTTTCGTGCCGTATTCAATACGGCGATTCAGGCGTGACGGCTGTGGTGTTTTGTGGAAACCGCGCAGGAGATAAAATTCCAGTACAGTCATGGCGGGCTGGAACTCGAACCTGTAGGAGTAGAGAAGATCAGGTTTGAAGCGGTAGCGGCTTTGAGGGCTGATTTGGGGTTTGGCCCGCTCAGTTGAGCCGCCTTGAGTTTGAGGCCTGAGCGGGTGGATTGCCGGTTGCCGTTTTTCTAAATCAGTCGAAGAGCTGTTCGACTGGGATATCCCGAAGTCTTGGGGCCCGGGCATCGCGTTCGGAGAGGGAAGGTTTTTTGAGGGGCCAGTCAATCTGCAGGTTCGGATCGTCCCAGCTGATTGTGACCTCGTCTTTTGGGGAATAGTAGCTGGTGCATTTGTAATGAAACAGCGCGGCGGGACTGAGCACCGCAAAGCCATGTGCAAAGCCCGGCGGGAGGTAGAATTGGCGCTTGTTGTCGGCCGACAAAATCACGCCATGCCATTTTCCGAAAGTGGGCGAGCTGCGTCGCACATCCACAGCGACGTCAAACACTTCTCCTTGCAGCACCGAGACGAGCTTTCCCTGCGGATTGGGTTTCTGGAAGTGCAGTCCGCGCAGGACGCCCTGCTGGGAGAAGGAGAAGTTGTCCTGCACAAATTCGCTTTCCAGCCCTGCCTGCTCATAACGCCGGCGGTTCCAGGATTCCATAAAATAGCCGCGTGGATCGCCGAACACTTTGGGTTCAAGGATCAGCAGGCCGGACAGTGGGCAAGTGGTTAAGTTCATGGCTCAGTTCAGTCAAATTGTAGCGGTCGGCGCAGGTGTGTCACAATCGGAAAGGATATTTCCCGCAGGTATCAAGGCAGTGAGTTGCCCGTAAGAGGCAGGTCTTGGCCGGCACGTTCGCGATGGATGTTTAATTTTTCCATTAGTTCGTAAAGGGTGGGGCGGCTTATCCCCAGTTCGTGGGCGGCGGAGGTGATTTTGCCGCAGTGGCGTTGCAGGGTTTGCTGGATGATATCGCGTTCCAGTGTTTCGCGTGCCTCCTTGAGGGTTAGGGGTGGCTGGGTCAAGGCCGGGTCCTTCAATTCGAGGTCGGCGGGGTTCAGGCGTCTGCCATCGGCCATGATGACGGCGCGTTTGATTTTGTTTTCCAGTTCGCGCACGTTGCCGGGCCAGTTGTGGCAGATCAGGGCGCGTAGGGCGTCGGGTTGGAGACTTAAATTGGTTTTCGAGTTTTCAGCGGCGAACCGTTGCAGGAAAACCTGCGCCAAAAGCCGCACGTCGTCGGCTCGTTCGCGCAGCGGCGGCAGCTGCATGACTACCACGGCCAGTCGGTAATAGAGGTCCTCGCGGAATTTCCCCTGCTGGGTGGCGGACTTCAGGTCCGTGTTGGTGGCGGCCACAATCCGGACGTCGATGGGGATTTCCTGCCGGCCGCCTACCCGTGTGATGGTCTGTTCCTGCAGGAAGCGCAGGAGTTTGACCTGCAGCAGCAGGGGGAGTTCGCCGATCTCATCGAGGAAAAGGGTGCCGGTGCCTGCCGTTTCAATACGACCTTTGCGTTGAACGTGGGCACCCGTGAAGGCGCCTTTCTCATGGCCGAACAATTCGCTCTCCAGCAAATCCCCGGGAATGGCGCCGCAATTGATGGCGACGAAGGGGCCATCGCGTCGGTCGCTACGGCGATGGATGGCCAGGGCGGTCATCTCCTTGCCGGTGCCGCTTTCCCCGAGAATCAGCACGGGTGCCTGGGTTGTGGACACTTTGCGGATGGCCGAGAAGAGTTCCTGCATTTTGGGGCTGCTGCCGAGCATTCCCTCAAAATGGGTGCCTCCAACCGCCGCCTGGAGTTGGAGGTTTTCCGTCTCAAGCTGAGCCACATAATAACACCGCTTGAGCAGCAGCTTGAGTTCGTCCATTTCAACGGGTTTGTTCAGGAAATCATATGCCCCAAGACCGATGGCGTGGAGGGCCTGGTCCCGGTCATTCTGGCCGGTGATCATGACGGCCTTGAAATGTCTCTCCAAAGCCAACAAGCCGGAGAGCAGGGCCAGTCCCTCCCTAGGCTCTCCTGGATGCGGCGGCAGGCCCAGATCTAGCAGGGCCACCTGCGGCCGTTGAGCCCGGGCGATTTCCAGTGCGCTGCCACGGTCCCCGGCAAGCAGGATATCGTAGTCCGCCGCCAGTGCCCATCTCAGCTGGGTGCGGATTTCTTCGTCGTCATCAACAATCAGCAATTTGGGTTTCATGACAGGATTTGATTTAGCGGGAGAAGAACGCGGAAGGTGGTGCCCCGGCCCGGCTCGCTTTCCGCCTCAATCCAGCCGCGGTGCGCTTCCACGATGGTTTTGCAGTGGAAGAGTCCGATGCCGGTGCCGTCTTTCTTGGTGGTTTGGAAGGGGCGGAAGAGGGATTGCCGCAAAAAATCGGGGGGGATGCCGCATCCGTTGTCGCTGATGCTCAGGGTTGCCCAGTCGTTCTGCCGGCCGGTTCGGATATGGATCCGGCCACCGTGGCTGAGGGCCTCCCGGGCGTTGAGCAGAAGATTGGTCACGACTTTTTGGATCTGCTCGACATCCAGCGCCACGGGTGGAATGGGGTGCAGATCTTCAAGCAGTTCGATTGTCCGGTCTCCGGGCCAGCGTTGGAGTGCCGCTGCGACCACGGCGTTCAGGTCGCTTGTGACGGGTTTGATGACGGGTTGCTGGCGGAAGACACTCAGCTGGTTGATGAGGTTGTTCATGTGGTTGACGGTTTTGGCCATGCCGCGCAGCACATCCTCCCGGAATGCCGGGGCCTCAAAATGCAGGGGCAGATTCTGAAGCATCAGCGAGAGGGTGGTGGTGGAGTTTTTCAAGTCATGAGCAAAAAAGGCGGAGACTGCCTTCACGGCCTCTTGTTCGCGTGTCTGAAGGAGTTCCTCTGTCAGCTTGAGTCCCAGCAGGCTGGCCGCCACATGGCTGCCGATGCACTGTAACAAATCCAACTCCTCGACTGAAAAGGAGAGGGCGCTGACCCGGTCGGCCAAAAGCATGACGCCCAGCAGGCGTTCGCCGGCGTGCATGGGGATGCAGAGCCGATGGCCGCCGTGGGCGAAATTGGAGCTGGCACATTGGCGCAGCAAGGCGGCCCACTGAGCCTTGGAAGCATCCAGATCAAAAGGCTGTTGAGATTCCCTCAACGAGCTCAGCAGCGGGGGCCAATCCCGGTGCGTAGCGTCCAGGTCGGGTGCCGGTGCAACCCGCAAAGCCGTGGAAGTCTGGAATTCCAGCCGATGTTGCTGCTCGTCGAGCAGCCAAACGGAGACCGACAGCACGTTGAATGTGTCGGAGACCAGTTTGCTGGCACCACTGCAGAGTTCACTCTCATTTCTGGCCCTTCCGGCCGTCCGGGTGAATGCGGCCCACACTTTGCGATGATCGTAGAGGGGGCGGCGAAAGTGGCGGCTGACCAGCCGCTCCGTACGTTGGCGAATCCGGTCGGAGAGCAGTACGATGGACAGCCCCACCAGTCCCAGCAAGACAAGAAAGGATTTTAGTGGAAAACCCCGCTCTCCCCCCAGCCCGGAGAGGACGCGGGCCATTAGTCCAACCACCAGCAGATAGATGCCCGTGAGTGTGACGGTCAGCGACTGGTGGATGAGGCTGCGCGAGGGGTAGACATCGATTTCCGCCAGACGGCTGCGCAGTAGTGAGATGGTCATGAGCACGCTGCCCAGCAGCAGTGCGGATGGTTCCACGGCGGAGAGATTCAGGGGGATGGTGGAATAGAGTGCCGCCTGGCTCAAAACATAGATCCGGGTTCCGAAGATGACGCTCAAGCCCAACACGACAAATTTGATGTGCCACCGCATGGTTCCCACCGCCGCCCGGAAGGTCCTTTCAAGGTTCATGAGGATGACGACCGAGGAGAGAAGCAGCCAGAGGTTGAGGGCTTTGCCGGCCGGGCCAAGGCGCCAGCCTGGTTCCCAGAGGGTGGGCAGCAGGATGTCATTGGGGAAACTCAGGCACAGCAGCAGCGGTAGCAGCAGGGCTGCCGCAAGCAAGAGCCGGCAGCGCTCAAGGGATTTCCGCGGATTGCCCCGCGAGTAAGTAACGCTAAAGCCGATCCAGAAGACTGAGGAAACGCAGGCCAGCACCAACTGCAGCTTTTGAAATTCCAGCCATTGCCCGAGGGGGGGCGTTCGAAATTTTAAGCCGGACAGCAGGCTGTCCGCTGACAGGCACATCATGCCCCCTAGAAACAGCCATCGTGCTAGCCGCCGCTTTGGGCGCAGAATGGATCCCAAAGCCAGCAAGCCACCCAAGGTTGCGGCGGCATAGTCCACGATAGAATTGAGTCTCATCCTGACTTTGTTAATATCGTTTTGAGGCCCTCAGACATCCCAAGTGTCCACCGATCCCACCCTTACCAGCCGATATTAGATAATTCCTGAATCGAGGGCAAGGACGCGATATGGGGGACATTTCGGAAACGAACACGGTTCCATACCGTGCAAAGTCAGACTCCGGCCGCCGGCATTAAAATTCCGCGGAGAGGTCAAGCGCCAGAGGAGCGACCTGTCTAACCGGTCCACAAGAAAGTCCAAGCTCCTGGCAGCGGCACAAACGGCATATGTTCAATCCAGTCAAATTCAATTTATTTTGCGCGTGATCTTCGCTCTTACCGTTTGCCCCTTGGTAATTTGCCGCCCCGTGCCGCCCCTCCGAAGCTTGAAAGACAGGCAATGGACAATGGGCAGAAGGCGGTCGGGGCAGGATGTTTGCTGTGGTTTTTCGTTGTTCCCTCCGGCCAGAAAACGGAAGATCGGAGATCAGAGGATCGGTGCAACAGCAGGCTTTTGAGGCGCCATTGACCCGACATGCCCTCGAATCCCGGAAAAACAAAAACCAACAGCACTGGCAGCGGGATTCACGGTGCCGGCGATGTCTCCAAGCCACATCCGGACAAAGTCGGATTAGCGCGTCGGAGGCTAGCCAATAATTGGGTTTTTTCGATACGGCCCCGACTCCGCACTGGACGGCTGCATTTTTTTCTCTTATTTTCGCGGCCATGTCGAAACCAGCCAAAGCCAGCGATGCGGCCCGAGTTGCTCTGCCCTTTGAGGAGGCGCTGAAGAAGCTCGAGACCATCGTTGAGGCGATGGAGTCCGACGACCTGCCGCTGGAGAGCCTGCTGGCCCAGTATGAAGAAGGGACGCGTCTGGTGAAGCTTTGTCAGGACAAATTGGGTGAGGCGGAATTGAAGATTTCGCAGTTGGAAAAAAACGCCTCTGGCGAGCTGGCCTTGAAGCCGCTGGTCGAGCGGATGGACTCCGAGTAGTGAGGGTTGGGTGGGAATGATTTCCTCCCGCCCGGGTTTGGCTGTGGATTTTGGACGGGTGTTGGGGCTTGGAACAAAAATATGAATCGTTATCTCGACATGGTGGATGGACCGGAGCACGTGAAAAAACTCACGTTGCCGCAGATGCAACAATTGGCCGATGAAGTCCGCCAAGAACTCATCACCGGATTGGCCGGCAGCGGCGGGCACCTGGGGCCAAATCTGGGGGTGGTGGAATTGACGCTCGCCCTGCACAAGGTGTTCACCACCCCCAAGGACAAGTTTGTCTGGGATGTGAGCCATCAGGTTTATGTCCACAAGTTGCTCACCGGTCGCAAGGACCGGTTTCACACCATTCGCCAGACTGGAGGTCTGAACGGATTCGCCTTGCGCACGGAAAGCGAGCACGACTGTTACGGCGCGGGGCATGCCGGGACCGCGTTGTCGGCTGCGTTGGGCATGGCCGCGGCCCGTGACAAGAAGGGGACTGATGAGAATGTGGTGTGTATTTTCGGCGATGCGGCCTTGACCAACGGTATTTCTTTTGAGGCGTTAAACAACATCGCCACAACAACCAAGCGGTTCATAGGCATCCTTAACGACAACGAGTGGAGCATAGCCAAGAATGTCGGGGCTATCTCCGACTATCTGAACAAGCTCATCACCAATCCGACCTACAACAAGCTGGCGCGTGATTTTGAGAAGTTTTTGCGCCGCCTGCCCAAGGGCGAAATGGCCCTCAAACTCGCCCACAAGGCAGAGGAGGGTGTCAAAGGCGCGCTGGCCGAGGTGAGTCTGAGGCAAGCCGGCAGCGCGGTGGATGCCGACGGCCGCGGAGGTTATGGCAGTCCCGTGCTTTTCGAGGAGATGGGCGTCCGCTATCTTGGTCCGATTGACGGCCATAACCTGGCACTGTTGATCAGCACGCTGGAATTTGCCAAGACCTGCGATCATCCAATCGTCATCCACGTGCTGACCCAGAAAGGGAAGGGGTATGAGGCCGCGCTCAAGGCACCTGAAAAATTCCACGGCACCGGCCCCTACGACGTGACGACCGGCGAATCTCTGCCCGCCAAGGCCGGGACGCCGCCCAATTATCAGGATGTGATGGGCCAGACGCTGGTCAAACTTTGCCAGAAAAACAATTCCCTGGTTGGAATCACAGCGGCCATGCCCAGTGGCACGGGGCTTAAGCACCTGGAAAAAGCAATGCCTGACCGCTATTACGACGTTGGCATTGCGGAGGAACATGCGGTGATTTTCGCCGCCGGAATGGCCACGATGGGGCTGCACCCGGTTTGCGCCATCTATTCCAGTTTCCTGCAGCGGGCCTATGATTGCATTCACCATGACATCTGTTTGCAGGATTTGCCGGTGATTTTCTGCATGGACCGTGCCGGTCTGTCAGCCAATGACGGCCCGACCCATCACGGGGTTTTTGACATCGCCTACCTGAGGTGCCTCCCCAACATCACCGCCATGGCTCCCAAGAATGAGGATGAGCTGGTGGACATGATGTTCACCGCCACGCATCATCCGCATCCCACTTTCATCCGCTATCCGCGTGGCGCGGCCGAGGGGGTGCCGGTGAAGGAGCAGCCCAAGCTGCTGGATATTGGCAAGGCCGAAGTGGTGAAAAACTTTTCCAACGACGGCCGGCGCAAAGTCGCCCTTTTCGGTTTGGGCAATCTTAACTCCATGGCCCGCCGGGCGGCGGTGCAGTTGGTGGCTGAGGGTTTCGATTGTGCCGTCATAAATCCCAGGTTCACAAAGCCTTTGGATGCCGGCACGCACGAGTTCTTTGGCCGGGCCGCCGAGGTTATAGTCACGCTGGAAGACCATGTTTTGATGGGCGGCTACGGGTCGGCGGTTCTGGAGCTGTTCGCTGAGAAATCCGTTTCCACCCCGGTTCTACGTATTGGATGGCCTGACCAGTTCATCGAACACGCATCTTCTCAGGACGAATTGCGACAGAAGTACGGTCTGACCGTTGAGAACACGGTGGCCAAGGTCAAAGCCCAATTTGGCCAGCCCGCCGCCGCGGCCTCCAAGCTGGCCGGGGCTGCCTGAGCCGTCTTGTTTCAGGACTCGGATTCCCGTCGAGGCCCAAGCGCCCGGCGGGAAACATCCGCATGCAGAGGTCGGCATGGGATCTCCGGGACCTCCCTCCCTTTGAGCGCAGCTACAGGTTGGGAAGAATTTAAAAGGCCCTGAATTGCCCCTGAAAAAAGTTGACAGTTTCAAGGCGATTCATCAGGGTAGGCGCATCCGTTGATTTGACGGACTCATAACGAGTGGTTGAGGGACTGGCCCTGTGACACCACGGCAACCGGTTGAACTTTGGTTTCAATGTCAGGTGCCAATTCCAGCTCGGGCATCATTAGCCCGGGAAAAATGAGAAGCTCAACCACCGTTTTGTGGCCCCTTCTCTTGATGAGCAGGGGCTTTTTTGTGCCCGGATCAAATTGCAGCGGCGATCTGCCGCTAAAGACGACATGATTTTATGAGCGAACATCAGGGTTTCATGAAGGCGCTGAAATGCCGCGAGTGTGCCAGGGAATATCCCCTCGCCGCCACGCATGTGTGCGAATTTGACTTCGGTCCTCTTGAGGTTGCCTATGACTATGACCGGATCAAAAAGTCATTGACCCGGCAGTCCATCGAGTCCCGGCCCAAAACGATGTGGCGATATCGCGAGCTTTTGCCCGTGGCCGGCGAGCCGACCGTGGGACAGCAGGTGGGCTTCACGCCGCTGGTGAGGGCTGATCGTCTGGCCAGACAACTTGGCATCCGCGAACTGTGGGTGAAGAACGATGCCGTCAATTATCCGACCCTCTCTTTCAAGGACCGTGTGGTCAGCGTTGCTTTGAGCCGTTCAAAGGAGTTGGGCTTTGAAACCGTGGCATGCGCCTCCACCGGAAATCTGGCCAACTCGGTCGCCGCCAATGCCGCCAGCGCCGGCCTCAAATCCTATGTTTTCATCCCCTCCGATCTGGAGCAGGGCAAGATTTTAAACTCCCTCATCTACGGCGCGAATGTCATTGCAATCAAGGGGCATTATGACGAGGTGAACCGCTTGTGCGCGGAGATTGCGGGCAAATTCGGCTGGGCCTTCGTCAATGTCAACATGCGCCCCTATTATGCCGAGGGTTCCAAGAGCATGGCCTATGAGATCGCCGAGCAGCTTGGATGGCGCGCCCCTGAACACACCATCGTTCCGATGGCTTCGGGCTCGCTTCTGACCAAGATTCATAAGGGCTATCAGGAGATGATGAAAGTGGGGCTGATTGCCGGGAGCCATCCCAAAGTCTACGGTGCCCAGGCCACGGGGTGTTCCCCGATTTCCACGGCGCAAAGGGCCGGACTCGACTTTTTCAAACCGGTTAAGCCGGACACGATTGCCAAGTCCTTGGCGATCGGGACGCCTGCCGATGGTTTCTATGCGCTAAAGGTCATGCGCGAAACCGGAGCGGCGGCCGACGATGTGACGGATGACGAAATCCGGGATGGAATCAAACTGCTGGCTGAGACGGAGGGTATTTTTGCCGAGACCGCCGGCGGAGTGACCGTGGGGGTGGCCAAGAAACTGATTGCATCCGGGAAAATTCCGCGCGATTCATCCGCCGTCATCTGTATCACCGGCAACGGGCTTAAGACTTTGGATGCCGTCCAGGGACATTGCGGCAAAGCGCGTGAAATCAAGCCTAGCCTGCGGGAGTTTGAGGCTTTGCTGGCGGACGAAGAAAAAGTCGGGTCATGAGGCCGTTTCGCTTCGTCCGCCTGAAGTGACGCGACCCCGGCATCGAAAGAGCTTGGTTTGGGTGCTGCTGCAAAGGGTAATGGAAAGCGTTGGAAAAGCGGGTTCGAGAGTGAACTGATTTATTTGGCTGGCTCTTATGCTTGGGGCAAGCGCGAAGTCCCGGTTCCAGCATCCGCCAGTTTGGTAGGGCGATGAAAAAATGGCAAATTCTTGAGGTCTGGTTTTTTGTTGCCCGTTTGAATGGTTCCATGCCATCTGGTTCCTGGCTTCCTCAGAGCAACCGGCGGTCTGGCCCGGTTCGGATCAAATTGTCTTTTGGAATAGCATTTTTTGTGACGCAGGAATAAGATTTTAAAATTAAATTTATGTCAAAGAAAGTCCGTATCCCCACTCCGCTCCGCAAGTTGACCAACAACGAGGAATTGGTCGAAGTCGACGCCGCCACGATTGGTGAGGCGATCGCTGAATTGCAGGCCCGCTTCCCCGGTATTCAGGAAAGGCTTGTGGATGAAAAGGGCGAAGTCCGCCGTTTCGTTAACGTGTATGTCAATGAGGAGGACATTCGTTTTCTTCAAAATCGCGAGACGCCCCTCAAGGACGGCGACGAAATCAGCATCATTCCGGCCATTGCCGGCGGTTAGTTTCGGCGTGGGGTTGTAAGCCCGCTCCGCCTTGATGGGGCTGGGGGCGGAAAAATTCCAAGACCGTCTGCAATTATGCCCACAAAGAACAAAAAAAAAGCGGCGACCCAATCCTGCTCCCCGACCCAGCGGCGTCTGTGGCTCATGTATCCGCCCAAACTGATTCAAAAACCCCTCATCTGGGAGCTGGGGCAGCAGTTCAAGGTCGTAACCAATATCCGTCAGGCCAGTGTCACGGATGAGATTGGCATTGTCTGCCTGGAAGTGGACGGCGAGCGTGCCGACGTCAAGGCGGCCATGCAGTGGTTGGAGAAGCTGGGCGTCAGTGTCGAGCCGGTGGAGATCAACGCCATCGCAAGCTGAGCCGGCAGGTTTTGAAACCCTTTTAAATAAAATGACTTGAGTGGGGCGGCGTCCGGGTTTTTCCGGTCCAGCCCGGTTGGTTTCGGGCAAGGAAAATGACTGTAACCGCGCTTTCCTGCGGACCGTCTGATCCTGTGCGGCTAAGGCCGCAGAGAACAACAACCAATTCAAAAATATGAAAAACATGAAAAAGCTGCTCGTCGCCCTCTGTCTGACCAGTGTCTTGGCTTTCGCGGCTCAGGCCCAAGATGCGGCTTCCAAGCCCAAGCACACCCAAACGCCTGAACAAAAAGCCGTCATGAAGGCGATTCTTGAAAAGTATGACACCAACAAGGATGGCAAGTTGAGCCGGGAAGAGCGCTCCAACATCTCCGCTGAGGACAAGGCCAAGATGCAGAAGGTGGGACTCGGCCGCCCGCATAAGCCCGCGGCTGCTCCCGAAGTGCCAGCGGCACCTGCCCCTGTCAAATAATCAGGGTTTTCCTTTTCAACGCCTCACACCCCGTCGATCAATAGACGGAATGTGAGGTTTTTTTGCATTGGCCACCGATCAGGCAGGCGTGGGTGCTGATTCTTGTCTTTACCGGGAGTCTTTGGGAGAGGTGACCGGCGGTTTTTTGGATCCGGGTTCAGGTTTAAAGCCCGCCGTTGTGGCAATCGCTGCAAGCCCCCTCTACCTCATCGCCAGGATGCTTAAATTTCTGTCCGTTGGGCGTGAGCACGTCCAATTGTCCACCGCCGCCTTGAGTCAGGATGGTATGACAGGTGTTGCAGTCGTTGGCCTTGAGGATGTGCAGCCCGTCTGCCGAGGTATGCCGACCGTCATGACAACGGAAACATCCAGGCCAGTCCTTGTGCCCGATGTTGTCGGGGTATTTTTTCCAGGAGGCGCTCATATCCGGAAAGAAATTATCGCGGTAAATCTCCTGCACCACTTCAATCACAGCCCGGATGCGGTGTTCATTGGGGTATTGGGTCGAGAGGTGCGTGGCGATGCGCTGCAATGCTTGGGTTTCGTTCGTATAGTTTCGGGTCAGGACAAACACGGCATTGGTTTTGATCCAAGGTAGCGTGCGGTCGATGCGGCCCAGGGCGAGTTGCAGGTTCACTGCCGCATTGGGTGACTGGTAGGCGTGGGCCGGCCGGTTGTGGCAGTCCATGCAATCCATCCGGCGGAGGGCCGACTCCGCAATCGCGTTGGTGAACCCTTTGGCGCGGAACTCGGTGACAACCCCCTGTGCATCCACCATGCGGACCCAGGGGATTTTCTGGCGAGCCGGGTCGGTGGAGAGGTATTCGATCCGTTTCCCCACATTCATGTGCCAGTGGATGCCTCCGAGCGGTCCATGCGTGGGGTCGCCGCCGCCGACTTTCATGGTCATCCGTACCGTGTAGGGAGTGTTCGTCTCGTCACCCAGAAAGGATTCATAGGTGCGGTCCAGATTGCCGACGAATTTTTTGGGCCAGTGACACTGTTCGCAGGTTTCCTGAGCCGGGCGCAGGTTTTTGATGGGCGTGGGGATTGGACGCGGGTATTTGTTGAAAGCGACGGCGTAGAGCTGATAGGTGCCGGAGATTTTGGCTTTGACGAACCATTTTGCGCCGGGGCCGATGTGGCATTCGACACAGGCCACGCGGGCATGCGAGCCGTGTTGGTAGGTGACCAGTTCCGGTTTCATCACGGTATGGCAGGCTTGGCCGCAGAATTGCGTGGACTCGCTGAAATGATAGGATTGGTAGCTGCCAACGGCCGAAACGAGGAGGAACAGGATGCTGCCGGCGATGAACAGGCCCGCCACCTTCCGGTCGCGGGGCCGCGAGAGGTCCACAAACACTCTTGTGAAAGTGCCGGAAGAGTAGCCTGGCTTATGTTTCTGCTTAAGTGCTCCCGCCCCGGTCATCACCAAGCCCAGCAGGACAAACCCCGGTGCGATGAGGTAGGTGAGAATCCCGATGTAGGGGTTGGAGAAATGCGCCAGGCTGTCCAGCAGGAATAGAAGGCAGAATGAGAACAGGCCGCCCAGCATGATGACCAGACCGCTGAGGCTCAGCCAGTTTCTCAGCAGAGACAGCGGTCTGGACCCGTCAGCCGGGGCGGTGGTGATCATGGTGTGAGGTGAGAAATGTTTGCCCGTCCTATCGGGTCTATTGGTTTTCAATTCCTACGTCATGTGTCAGCACAAATGCAGGGCCGGAATTGGCCGTGTCTCTTTGCCCCCAACCCCGGTCCGCGCAGGGGGTGCCGCGTTTCAGTCAGATCGAACATGCTATTTTTTGAAACTGCGAATCCGGGCCACCAACCCCTTGATATCCTCGTCAGACAATTCCTCCGCCGGTTTCATCAGTACCCGGTCCTCCTTGTCTTTGAGCCCTTCCTTGATGCTCTTCAGGGCTGAGTCATCCTTCAAGGCCTCTTGAACTTTGGGGTCGGTATAATCTTTGGCGCCGAGTTTTTTGCCCATTTTGGTGTCGCCTCGGCCGTCCGCGCCGTGGCATTTGGCGCAGGTTTTTGTGTAAATTTCCGTGGCGTCGACGGCACGGCTCGTGACTGTTGTTGTCGCAAGAGCCGCCGCACACAATAATGACATGGATTTCATAATTCCTTTTGTTGGTGGCGCATCCTTGAATCTGAAGCCACCGGGTGGACGATTTGTTTGGTGGTATTCTTGCCTGGGGTCGTCCTCGGGGCATCTCCCGGGTTGGCAAAACTTCACCCTCACTTGCATCTGCGGGCCCCAAGGCCGGGTGGCAGATGGCTTTTTATAACAGCCGGCGGCTAGGCAGACTTTTGAGCGATGGGGATGTTTAGAGGTTGCTGCAGCCGGAAAATTGATCCGCCGCCTCGCAAAGTTTTTGGTAATACTCTTCCTTGGTCAACCCGAGGGCTGCTGCCCCGTAGGTCTCCGCGTCGTCGGGAGATGCAAATACCCCGTAGTTCACCAAAACGAGCTGGTAGATTACCAGCGCCGGGACTTGCGCGAGCTGCGTCATGAGAAGTGGATGCACGTATATCGCGAACCCCTCCTCCGGTTTGGTTCCCTTCGCTGCCGGATGCGCCATTTCACCCGGCTCCAAGCCGCTGGCCGAAAACACAATTTCACAGGGATAGCGCACGCACTCGGGGTCGCTGAGGATCAGCTGCAATTCTTTCCAACCCAGGTCAGGTCCGTATTTTTCGTGGATTTCAGCACCTTTGGCCGCCACGTGGGCGTTTAGCGATTGGCGGGCATCCTCGGCGGTGAGTTGGATAGACATGGGTTAGGGGATCGGGTGGGTGATGGAGGCCCTTGCGGCCGATTGAGGGGCAGGGATGCATTCGTTGTCCTTGGTGAGCCTGCCCTGCAAAATGGGCACCGCCATGCGCAGTAGCAGCGTGTAGCACAGCAGGCCGAAGGCCCAGATGCCCAGACAGACCAATGTCTCATTGAGCGTCGGTGAATACTCCACCACCGCTCCCAGAGGCGTGGGAATGA
The DNA here is from genome assembly GCA_903873415.1 of uncultured Verrucomicrobiota bacterium. Classification (GTDB taxonomy): domain Bacteria; phylum Verrucomicrobiota; class Verrucomicrobiia; order Limisphaerales; family CAIQOK01; genus CAIQOK01. The sequence goes on from CAIQOK010000127.1 coordinate 18,971, forward strand.
ATCCGGGAATGACTAGTCCCATGCCCTTTTCGATCCAGATGCCGATGATGCACAGCACGCAGGTCAAGTTGAGCCATTTCAAGCTGCGGCTTGCCGGTAACAAGAGCAGTATCAGGGCAATGAGGTTGAGTGTAATCGCCGTCCAGATCCAAGGCACGAGGGCATGATGACCATGCAGTCCCATGAAAAGATACTTTGAGGAGACCACATGGAGGTTGCCCGAATAAAACTCTTTGAACACCTCGTTGGCCAGCAGAAACACGTTTATGATCATCGAGACCTGCACGATGCTGCGCAGCGTCATCAGCGCCCGATCGGTGATCATCAAGCGTTCAGACATGCGGGCGTGGATGATTTTGCTGAGAGCGGGGTTTTTCATCAGCTTGAGCAGGGCGGGGTAGGGGATCCGGAGCACGCGTGCATCCTGCTCCGCCAATGCGGTGGCCATGCGCGGGGTGCCAGACAGGGCGGAGACCTCGCCGAACTGTTCGCCCGGGCCGACGCTGCGCGTGATGCGGTGGCGGCCGCTTTCCTCGCGTTGCACGGTCACCCTCCCTTCGAGCACAAAAAACGCATCCCGCTCCGTCCCTCCTTGACGAAGGAGGGCGGCCCCTGGTTCCGCTTCGAGCAGCATGAGGTCCGGTTGGATTTCCCGGCGCGTTTCTGGGGAAAGGGCTGCGAACTCGGGAAGGAGCCGGCCCAGCGCCTCCAGATCTGCGGCCGTTGCCCGGCGCAGGGCTATGCCACCGCTCAGGGATCGACCCGGGGCGTGGGGATGGATATTTGCCGCAGGGCCGGTGGCGGTCATCCGGCGGACGATTTGAATGGCAAGGATGAGCAGGGCAGGGCCGGCGGTGAAGGCCGAAGCTAGAAAGCGCGGGCCGACGATGGCGGAATTCCAAAACGGCCGGCCGCCCAGTCCGACATATAGAAAGGCCGTGACGGTGTGAATGGAGATGGCCCAGACGATGGCGATGAAGACGAAGGGCACATAGAACCACTTGGCAGGCCTTTTTTTCTGGTAGCGGCAGTAGAGCAGGTAGCCGCAAATGTGGACATTCAGCAGTAGATACCCGTTCAGCACCAGCACATCCCAGCTCAACATGGAGGCGGGAAAATTAAACTGGCCAATGCCTGGGATCAGGTGCCAGAACCGGTCGGGCCGGCCAAGGTCCACCGTGACGAACATCAGGCACATGATGATGGCCGCCACCGCGAGCAGTTCGCCGAAGATGACCAGATCGTGCAGTTCCTCGTTGTCGTAGATGTAGACCGGGATCACCATCATGACGGCCGCGGCGGCTACTCCGACCAGGAACGTGAAGTTGGCAATGTAAACACCCCACGATACCTCGTCGGTCATGCCCGTCACGATGAGGCCGTGGGCGAACTGTTTGCAATAGGCGTTCAGGCCCAGCAGCACCACCGCTGTGAGCGATCCCATCCAGGTGTGATACCGCCAGTCACCGTCAAAGGTCAGACGGCCGCAGCGGCGCAGGAAGATGCAATAATTGCGAATGGCTTCAATCATGGCGTTTGAGAAGGTTCTCCCCCCTGTCGCCCGCGGACAACAAATCCGCGATGCAGCTCTCTCGCTTGACATCCTTTGCCGGGAAGCGCTTTGGGATTCGGGGGTGGGGGATTTGTGTGGTCACACGTCAAAATAATAGAAAAATCTCGGGTTGGTCCCCATCTCCTCTTTCAGCTGGATGAAGACGCGTTTGGTCCTAAGGATATGGGAGACCTCGCTTGAGGGGTCCAAGATGTTGCCAAACTTGCGCGCACCGGTGGGACAAACCTCCAGGCAGGCCGGATATTTTCCCTGCCGCGTGCGCTGGATGCAGAAGTGGCATTTCTCCATCACCCCCTGGCGTCGCGGCCGGTTGCCCAGATACGACATGTTCGGATTGATGCGCTCTTTTGGAATCGAGGGTTTGGTGAAGTTAAATCGCCGCGCCCAATAGGGGCAGGCCGCCTCACAGTAGCGGCAACCGATGCACCAGTCATAATCGATGACTGTGATGCCGTCGGTTTCCTGCCAGGTGGCATGCACGGGGCAGACCTTGACGCAGGGCGGGTTTTTGCATTGCTGGCACTGCACCGGCATATAGAAAAACCCCTTTTCTGGCACGGATTCTGGGGCATAGTTGTGGTCCGCCTTTTCAATGTCCAAGGAGCCGTGGGGTAATTTCAGCACCCGGATATATTGGATCTCCGGACTGCGCGATTGATTGTTTTCCGCGACGCAGGCATGGACGCATTTTCGGCATCCGATGCAGCGGGTCAGGTTCAGGCAGTAGACGTATTCCACGCCGTTGAGCGGCTTGTAGTCGCGGACCTCGGGGCGCAGTCCATACTGCTGCTCCACATCATCGGCTATGCGTTTCAAGACCTTTTCCATATCCGTTTTGGACATTTCCTTGTAATATTTCTGCATGAAACGCTCGGCGGTGGGGAAATCGGTCATCTCCATGAGCGGTTTCAAACTGGCCGCCAACGCAGCCAGCCCGGTGGTTAACACGGCTGAGGTGCGCAGAAAACTGCGGCGGTTCATGTCGGGGACTGGTTCGGGAGTTTCCATTTTAGCGGTGGGTTTCCGGTTGGGTGGAGGGGGCGTCGGCGGTCTCGTGCAGCCCGTGGGGACCGGGTGCGGGGTGGCGGCCCGGGAAATGAGGCGAATGGGGGTCATGGCAGTTTACGCAGGCCTTGCGGTCTGTGGGTTCGCCTGTGCGGTTCCAATAGCCGCCGGTTCGTCCATGCACTCCTGTTTCCCAGTCCCGGTAGGTCGGGCCGTGGCAGCTGCCGCAGAGTTGAGGACTGTCTGAAAAGCGCAGCTGCCGCCCGTCCCGTGACTGCAGCAATTCCAGATTGGTTTCGTTATGGCAGTTAAAACAGTTGTTGTTGCGGCCATGACTCCCGTGTCCCATCACCACGTCGGCATGCTCCTTGGCCACAATCAGATTCTGTCGGGAATCGTAGCGCAGCGGTGGTGCTTTTCCCTTCTCGTGGCAGGTGTAACAATCGAAATCGGACAGGTCGTCCTTGGCCTTGACCAGATCGGCATAAGAACGGCGCACCGTGGCCGTGCTTAGAAAATTGGTGTCGACCAGCGGCAGGGGCGCAGGCAGCTTGGGGCGTCCCAGCGCGTCGGTGAGGAAGACGGCCGCCAGTATCAGGAAAACCGCCGCGAGAGCCGCGAGTGTTAAATCTTTTTTTGAGGACGATGTCATTTGTGCTTCCTCCCGGGCGCATCTTTGCCGGCGGGCCGCCGATCCTGCGTTCGGCGGGCTGCCGCTCCCAGTCGCTCATTTTTTCAGGCCGCGCACATACGCTACAAGCCCGCTTATGTCCGCATCGGACATTCCCTCCACCTGTTTCATGAGGGTTTTATCGTCCTTGTCTTTGAGTCCGAACTTCAAAGCGCGCACAGCCTCCTCGTCTTTGAAGCCGGCCTGCACAGCCGCATCGCTCAGATCCTTGATTCCGAGTTTCTGTCCGATCTTGGTTTGGCCTTTACCGTCCGCCCCATGGCATTTAGAGCAGGTCTTGTCCCAGGACTCCTTGGCGTCGGCCGCCGAAGCCGCCGCCGCCAGCGCCATTCCCAATCCTAGAACCAGTGGGAGGGTGAGTGTTTTTTTCATAGATTTTCTTTTCGGGTTTTATCGGGGTTTTGCCGCGCTATGTTTTGCGCGATTTCTCGGATCACAGACTCGCCGGGGCGCGCGGACCTCACCACCCCGCCCTTGTTCTTTACTTCCCTTTTTTTGCGGGCTGGATCGGCTTCTTGCGGGGCGTGTGTTCCAAAAAACGGGCCGGAATTGACAAGGGTCGTGTGGATAAGGGCGGGTGGCCTATCTATGCTCTGGCAAACGTTGTGGACTTTTCATTTCAAAGCCTTAGTCACGCAGCAACATCGGACAAGAGTCCGAGCCGTCCTCTCCTTGCGCCGGCATCGTCCACGGAGACCGCCTTCGGTGCGCCCCGTGATTTTCTTGGCAACCGCTTTGTCTATGTGGTGATTTCCTCCCGTGCCAGGGGCTTATCGGTGGGAATAAACGTGAACCCGGACAAGTATTGTAATTTCCAGTGTGTCTATTGCGAGGTGCGCCGGGATGAGGTTGCGAGCGGGCAGGCTTTGGATCCTGCGGTTCTCGAGCTGGAACTCAAGCACGTCTTTGATTTCATACGGGAAGGCCGCTTGCGGGAGCACCCCCGGTATCGCGGCGTGCCTCAGGAGTTGCTGCACTTGCGCCATGTGGCGCTGAGTGGCGACGGTGAACCGACGTTGGCCCCCGATTTTGCCCGGATCGTGCAGGCAGTCGTGCATGTCCGCGCCCTGAGCGGCGTCCCCTTCACCAAGCTGGTGCTCATCACCAATGCCACCGGTCTGGGCCGGGCCGGGGTCCGCGCCGGCTTGAGAGCTTTCACTCATTCAGATGAGATCTGGGCAAAGTTGGATGGTGGCACCCAGACCTATTTGAGCCGCGTCAATGGGATGGCCGTGTCGTTGGGGGAAATTCTGGCCAATATTCTCACTCTAGCCCGTCAGCGCCCCGTGATCATCCAGAGCTTGTTTCCCCTCCTGAACGGGGCAGAACCACCCGCGGAGGAAATTGAACAATACGCGGCCCGATTGAGAGAGCTTATCTCGGGCGGAGCGAAGATCCCGCTCGTTCAAATCTATTCCGCCACACGTCCCTCCTCCAACTCCAGTTGCAGCCATCTCTCGTTGAAAACACTCTCCCAGATAGCTCAAACAGTGCGCGGGGCGACCGGTCTGAGAGTGGAGGTTTTTTAAAGGCAGGGCCAGTTCGCCAGAAAACTCCTGGATTTCCAAATTGCAGTGACTTCTGATCCGGCCGTAGCCTATAACCGCCAAGAACCTTCGGATCTTCCTGAGTTCCGCCGCAGCGAGGAAACCCTCTCAACGTGTGGATGGATCCGCAGCGATCACCTTCTGCGCTCATTTCCCGGACTTTGCTTCCGGCTGTTTCTTCTGACCCTGATTCGGGTCGGGGAGCTTTTACGCGGAGATTCGCGGATGGCTGCGGGCACTGAGAATTGTTCCGTGTCAGGGATTTTTCGGTTTCACCCGGGGCGTGCTCCTGTTTAATTAGAGGATGACCAGCGACCGGCTCCAACGCGGCTTGCGCGCCACCTTTACTGGGATGGCCGTAAACCTCGTGTTGGCGGCAGTCAAGCTTCTTGCGGGCATCTTTGGCCATTCCCATGCTCTGGTGGCCGATGCCGTGGAATCCTTCGCCGATATTTTCAGTTCCATCATAGTCTGGCGCGGCTTGGTGGTGGCATGCACTCCGCCCGATGAGGATCATCCCTACGGTCATGGCAAGGCCGAACCCCTCGCCGCCGCCTTGGTCTCGGCGATGCTCATGATCGCCGCCGCGTGGATTGCTCTCAAGGCATTGGGGGAAATCGCCCAACCCCATCTCGCCCCGGCACCGTTTACTTTGCTCGTGCTGCTCGGGGTCGTCGTCATCAAGGAAGCCCTGTTCCGGTTCGTGCTGCGCGAGAGCCAGGTGGTGGACAGCTCGGCCATGCACAACGACGCTTGGCACCACCGCAGCGATGCCATCACCTCCGTCGCAGCCGGAATCGGGATCAGCATCTCTTTGGTCGGTGGCAAGGGGTATGAGGCGGCGGATGACTGGGCTGCCATTGCCGCGGCCTGCGTCATCGCTTGGAACGGGTGGCGGCTGCTCAAGCCGGCGCTCAACGAGTTGATGGACCGCGCTCCCGACCGGGAATTGATCCAACAGATACGCTTTTCCGGTGAGACTATTCCCGGCGTGGCCGGAGTGGAAAAATGTTTCGTCCGCAAGATGGGCTACATCTATTTTGTGGAGATGCACGTCGAGGTGGATCCTCTCATGAGTGTCCGGCAATCCCATCAGATCGCCCACGATGTGAAAGACAAGGTCCGCGCCGACATTCCGGCGGTGCGCGACGTGCTGGTTCATATCGAGCCGGCCAGACAGGCTGCACCCTTGATCAAACCGTTGTGACTGTTGAAACCCATTTCAAAGGCTGGGCCAAACCCGGCACTGTTCCCCCTGGCCTTGCCTCCGGAGTAACCGTGGATGCCCATGAAACCCTCGACGCCATCAGCGGGTATTTCCGACTGTTCCAACTGCGCGAGGGTCACCGCTTTTCCACCGACGACATTCTCACGGCATGGTACGGGTCGAGCTGGTGTCCATCCGCCCGGACTGCTCTGGATCTGGGTAGCGGACTTGGCACGGTGGGCATGATCTGTGCCTGGCGTCTGCCCGGGGCCCGGTTTGTGACTGTGGAAGCCCAGAGCGACAGCGTCACTCTGGCGAAGAAATCGGTGCGATACAATGGCTTGAGCGACCGCTATGAGATCCGCAGCGGGGATTTTCGGGAGCCTGGAGTGCTGGGGGAGAATGAGAGATTTGACCTGATCACCGGCAGTCCACCCTATTTTCCGTTTGATGCGGGGGTTAAGAGCGAGCATCCGCAGAGACTGGCCTGCCGTTTTGAGTTGCGCGGCACGGTAAAGGACTACTGCTCCATTGCGGCCAGATATCTGGCTTCCGGTGGTCTTTTTGCCTGCGTGTTTCCTTTTGAACCGGCCCAGCTGGCCCGCGTTGTTGAGGGAGCGCGCGCGGCTGGACTGGTGATTGTCCGCCAGCGTCCGGTGGTGTTTCGCGAAGGCGATCCGCCTCTGGTGGGCCTGTTCGGGATGATGCGCGCCCCCGATCTTCCGGAAGGATTTCGGGGGAATACCTGGGAGGAGCCGCCCTTGATCATTCGCGCCCGCAACGGGACCATTCACCCCGAATATTCGGCTGTGAAACTGGCAATCGGATTTCCGCCGTGATGTTCTGCCCGGTGGGGAGAGTTCTGGCGGTATAACAATTCTCCTGCGGCCCTGTCTTGTGTTTCAATCAAACATCTCCAAGCACCAAGCCAAACAGGCGGTGGCGCGGAACGCTACCGCGGGCGGTTGGGCGACACGAGCGCGGCGTCTATGCCGCCGCTTGGAGCCGGTTCGGTGATGCCGCACTGGCGGAGGAGTTTATGCAGGAGGCATTCAATCTGAAAAACGCCCTTGGAATCAACCGCGGATCTTCGACCACCCGAAAGCACCTTTGAGATAAAACTGACGTAACCATGAAGCGCTATATGAGGCCGAGGAAGCCGAAGCCCTTTTCCGTCCACATGCTCTTCATGAACTTCATGGTCATGGTGCCGCTTGATCGAGCATGGATGCCGGTTGGTGTGGTCATACCTGCGGGTTTGCTTTCTTCTTGTCTGGGCATTTTCACAAATTGATCCCGTCCACTGCGGCTGGAATTTAATCCCAGCCTTCGGGTAACCCCGGAAATATCGCCGCCCGCTAGTCTGTCGGCGATGAAAAAATCCTCAATTCCTTCTGGCCGGGGTGAGATTCATGCGGGCGCAAGGTGACGCGCTGATACCCTCGCGCTAGAGCACCTGTCCTTTTGCGACACGGGCGGCGGGCAGATTGTTGTTTTTAAACTCCCTCCAACCACTGCCACTCTGGTTCCCGGACGATTTGATTGCGGAGCTGTGAACCTGAAAACATCCGCACTGGGGAGATCAGGCGGGCTGGTGCGGGCGGGGGAAAACCACGCGTCAATAAAAGCGGAATGGTAGGGTGAAACCGGGCTTTCATTGGTGAATTCAGGCGCCTTGGGCGTGGGAACAATCCTTGCCGGGATACGGTCCGGCAAGTGCGCATGGAGTATCGCGGATTCCAGCCCGAATTTTAGCTTTACACTGGGATTCCGATTTCGCATTGTCACATTGCTTTCGCGCATATGGTGGAATTGGCAGACACGCTACTTTGAGGTGGTAGTGCCGCAAGGCGTGCAGGTTCAAGTCCTGCTATGCGCACCACATTTTATTGAGAAATCAGGCGATTCTCAAAACATTTGCACAGAGTTTGCACAAAATGTCGCCCGAACTGCTGACCGTCGCGTGAGATTCCCCGTCACCATCCGACATCGCACCAGCAAGGCGAAAATCTACGCACCGGGCGGGAAGTTCGCTTACTACCGGCTTGCCTACACCACGGCGGGCAACCGCCGGATGCAAACCTTCGCCGCCTATTCCGACGCCAAAGCCGCCGCCGAACGCATCGTGCGCGAACTGGCGAACGGCTCACAAGCTGCCGCGCTCAATGCTACGCAATCCCGCGATGCCCTTGCCGCGTTTGAACGGCTGCAAGGATTCTACCAAGCCAGCGGACGCCGCGTTTCGTTGCTGGCCGCTGTTTCTGATTTTGTCGAGGCATCCGCCAAGTTGAACGGGCGGACGTTAAGCGAAGCCGTCACCGGCTATCTGCGCACCGTCGCCAACGTAAAACGTAAAAGCATCAGTGAAGCCGTCGAGGAATTTTTGCAAGCCGACGCACCCCGCACCAAAGCCGCCGAAGGCCAGCGGGCGCAACTGTCCGGCAAATACGCCTACAACCGCAGACTTCAACTGACCCGTTTTTCCGACACGTTCCCCGGCACTGCCGTAACCGATTTGAGCAAGGAACACTTGGAAACCTTCATCGGCTCGCTCGACACGGTAAAAACCAAATCGCGCAATGGCCGCGCCGCCAGTTCTGCGAAGTCGCGCAATCACTACCGCGCCGCCGTCCGGCAATTTCTGCTTTGGGCAGTCCGCAAAGATTACCTGCCGCCGACGCATCGCCTGTTTGAAGCCGACGCCATGCGCCCCGAACGCGCCAACACCGCCGCCGTGGAATTTTACACGCCGGGCGAATTGGCCGCGATGCTGGCCGCTGCTAATGACACCTTCCGCCCGATCATCGCCATTGGCGGGCTGGCTGGACTCCGCACCGCCGAACTGCTGCGTTTGGATTGGGCGGACGTGTGGCGCGTCGCCGGTCACATTGAAATCACGGCGGGCAAGGCCAAGACCCGCCAGCGTCGCCTTGTGGAAATCTGCCCCGCGCTCGCCGCTTGGCTTGAACCGTTCCGCAAGCTGGCAACTGGCAAACTTTGGGCAGGCCATGAAATCACGTTCCAACAGCATTTTGTGGAACTGTGCGACGGCGCGAAAGTGACGCGCAAAACGAACGGCCTGCGCCACGCCTTTTGCACCTACCACTTTGCCGCGCACCAGAACGAAAACCAGACCGCGCAACAGGCTGGCAACTCGCCCGCGATGATTCACGCCCATTACAAGGGACTGGCGACGAAAGCCGACGCGGAGAAATGGTTCAACGTGATGCCGCCGAAATTATGACAAAGCCTTACGCCGCAACCATTGAAGGAAAACCACGCAAGATCATCGGCATAGATGATCAACAGCACTTGGTCTTGGTGGACGGCGAGCGTTACACATTCGAGCGATTAAATTACAATCCATCGGGACAACCGCCGGACGAACGAGACGGGGACATTTTCGGCTGGCCGTTGCTCGAAACTGTCAGATTGCAATCGTGGCAGGGCGATTGGAAATGGAATGACGAACCGCTTACGCTTGAAAAATGGATGGAATCGGAATTGCAAAATCTATGCGACAAGCGCGGTATTCCTCCAAAGCAAAGGACGGAACAAATCAAAATATCCGCTTTGCTGCGGACGAAGCCGGGCAAATTGCATCTTCATTACATGACACGCGCGCTTTGTTATTCAAGGCTCAAGCACCTTCCCGCTGCGGTTTGGGAGCAGGTAAATGGCGTGGCTTGGTTTGAGCATGATGACGGCGCAGGCGGTTGGAACACGCCAATTCTGTTAAAAAGTTTTCGGCCTCTGCCGTCGAGTGCAAGTCCGAAAGTCGAGGCTTCAAAATCTGCGCCGGATTACTTCACGAGCACCAAGGCTGCTGCTGATTACGCTGGTATAACCGAGAGAACGATCTTCAACTGGAAAAATCGCGGTTGGTTAAAAGTTGAACAGGTTGGCAAAAAAATCAGAATTGCCAAATCCGAGCTAGACAAGTGCATAAACCGGCAGTGACGTGCCGGATTGCGCAAAGGGGTCAATCTCTTTTTTTTAGAAAATTTTCACCGGGCTTTCACCCAGATTTCACCGGGCTTTCATCCACGTTTCAATTTGGTTGTCTTCAGCGATTTTCCCAAAAAACACACTCATAATCCGATCACGGCGAGCGCAATGTGCGTTTGCAAATCGAGACTATGATTGAAACAGAAAAACCAACAGCATCGGCGAGCGGGGAATCGTTCCTCGACGAAAAACAAATCTTAACCCGGCTCCCTGTGAGCCGCCGGACGCTTTTTAACTGGCGGGCGTCTGGAAAAATCCCGTTCGTTCGTCTGGGCAGGCGAAATTTATTTCACTGGCCTAGCGTCGAGCAGGCTTTGCTTCGTCAGCAACGCGGGGGTATCGAATGAAACCCGCGCTCAATGTTGCCATTGGCACGCGCGAATTGTCCGCGTGGCAGGTTGCCCCCGGCGTGACATGGGTGCAAGTCCGGTTGCCGGAACACGCAAACCGGCTGGCAAAGCGTAGTGACGGGCGGCTTGTCGTGCGTGGTATGGCGGGCGGTTATTTAAAAACTTTCGAGTTCCGTCACTCGCTCGCATGGGCGCAGCGTCTAATCCGCCGTTACACTCGCCAGAATCATACCGCTAATGCGCGGATAAACTCGCCAGCGTGCCCGTTAGCGCGTCGTTTGGCGGCTGGCGTGACTCTGGAAGGGGTGAACCAATGAAATCCGCCCTTCGATTCTCAAAAGCCAGCGGCACGGAAAAAGCCAAAATCCGGCGGCTGATTGCACGCGGCTGGAAACCCGGTTTTCGCGTCGGTGATTTTTTAGGCGGCAAACGCCGGAAAGGAGTTGGACGAAGTGAATGTTAAGGAACTGCGCGATCTGCTAGGCCATGACGTGCTTTTGCTTCATTGCAAACGGCGCACCAAAAAGCCGTCCGGTGCATGGGGTGAATTGACCATTGCCGACATGGAGAAGCCGGATTATCTCGCCAAACTTGAACGCGGAAACATCGGCGTCGCGTTGGGATCGAAGTCCGGCAACTTGATTGCGCTGGACGTGGACGACGACAGCCTGGTTGAACCGTATCTGGCGTTAAATCCGTGGCTGAATGACACGTTGCAAACACGCGGGCGGCGCGGGTGCGTGTTCTGGTTGAAGATGGCAGGCGACTACCACGCCAAGACGAAGCCGCTCGAAACTCTTTCTGGCGGTGACGCTGGCGAATGGCGGGCAGGGAAAAACTCACAGTCCATCATTCACGGCATCCACCCCGACACCGGCAAACCGTATCAGATGTTGAACAAGGTCAAGCCGCTGGTGGTGGACTTCGCCAGCATCGTCTGGCCGAAGGAAATCAGCAACCCGCCCCGGCTTGAAACTCAATTGCCTGTCACCGCTACAGAAGAAGCAGAAGAGCCAGAAGATACGGAAGACCCAAAAGAACCAGATGAATCTGATGAAGTTGATGCGTGGGTGTTCTCGGTTCATTCCGTTGAAGATGCTTTACGAGTCTCCACGCCAACCGCCGCACACCAGAATTACCGGCTCGCACTTGTCTTGGCTAGGGCGGTTAAAGCCCTTGAAAGACAGGGCGGCAAATCATTCACGCCAGAGCAACACCGCGACATTCACAGCCAATGGCTAGCCCGTGCTGCTCAATTCTTGCGCCCCGGCCAAACCCAAGAGGATTATTTTATGGAATACCTGAACGCCTACAAACTCGCCAAATTCCCGCTTGGCAGCGTGGTGTTGGCGCAAGCGTTGGAAGCTGCCAAGAAAAAACCAATTCCACCCGCTGCGCTGGCGTGGACTGATAACCCGGACGTGCGCCTGCTCGTGGCGATCTGCCGGGGATTGCAAACCATTCATGGTAGCGAACCGTTTTATTTGTCCGGGCGGATGGTTCAAAAGATTTTCAAACACGACACCCACGCGACCGGCGCGAAGTGGCTGCGCTCGTTTTGTGTCATGCAAGTTCTCGACGAGGTTAAAAAGGGCAAAGGTTTAATTGCGTCGCGCTATCGGTTCAATTTTTCAAGCGTTTGATTTTATGAAAACCACCAACCAACTCGCCCGGCTCGTCGCATGGCTTCACCGGCTGATGCTCGCCGCCGTCGCCATACTGGAAAGGATTTTACCACGATGAAACTATGAGCATAAATCACTTATCGTCTGCGCCGGTTGATGTCTTGCGTCGTGACGTAGTTTTCACCGTTAATAAATTGCTCGCACGCCTTGAAGCCGTCGAAACCCAAGTGGCCGCGCTCGCGCCGTTGCGGGATTCCGACCGGCTGGAAGTCGCCCGCTTTTGCCAAGCCACCGGCATTGCCATCAAAGAGCTAGACCGGCGAGACGCCAGCGACCACCGCGCCCGGAAAATGAACCGTTTGTTTCGTGCGCTCCGGCAAAAAGGCTGGTCATTGGATCGCGTTGCAAAGGCCACCGGCTAGGCACCTGCTGTTTCCACTGACTCTCTCGTGCGATCGTCTCCTCGTGATACGATTACC